>JBBAEA010000029.1:0-28408 GCA_041656175.1 Bradymonadales bacterium
AGTGCTTTCTTAGTGCCACAGCCGTCCAGGCTGTGGCCGCTTCGCGCGCGGCCTCAGCCGCGACCAATCGCTGACATCCATGTCGCGATTGAAGGGGAGGGGGGTACGGGGGGGGAACTTCTTTTCTTTGGCACAAAGAAAAGGGTTTCCCCCCCGTGCAAAGCTCTCTTATTTGTAGTTATTTTTAAGCTATAGAGGCAAAATTTAGGAGTTATGATGAAAAGAAGTAAACATAGGAGTTATGAAGCAAGGCCATTTAGTAAGCTGCAAAAAGAGCTGTATAAGCTCATCAGCAAGGATATCCGTTTTCAAATTCACTGTGTTGTATACCCAATGCGCACATGGCGAGGGAGCACTGACTTACCACGCTACTTCGCCACGCTTGATAAGGAGATTATCTGGGACTATCCCGCAAACTTTATGAGAAAAGACGGCTTTATAAAAAACTATAAAGACGAAAAAAACAAATACTATCCCCAGATCACCGATATTATGGATATATCAGACCTGATCAGAGAGTATATCGATACGCCAAAAGAGGAGCTTTTTAGTAAGTGCTTTGAAAACGATAAATGGGGGCTAACAAACATCTTAAAAGCTGCCGATAGGCGCATAGGCGCAAGAAGACTAGGCAAGCTAAAACGTAAGACGCACAACATCGCCGCACGAAAGGTCTTAGAGCGACGACTCTCTTGCTTGCAAAAGAGCGCAGATGGGCAAAAGAGCGCTGGTGAGTGCCAAGTTTAGCTTTATATTCACGCTTTCTTGAAAAACTCCGAAGTATGGGGGCTACCGCCCCAAACACCGTTTAAGGGCTAACGCTCTTAGAAGCTTTTCACTGTGCAACATATTGATTTTATTGACTTTATCTTGAACGCTCACCTAACTTTCCGTACTTTGCTTGAGCTACTTTTTTGTCAATTTTTACATTAAGGGGCAGGTTTGAAACCTGCCCCTACACCACGCAGTGGGGGCGTTACGGGGGGCAGGCCCCCCGTTGTGGGGGTAGACGCAACCCCGCGCACAGCGCGGGGTTGCGGCGTAGGGGGAAACTTCCCCCACAAAAGTAAAAAGCATAAATATCGAATCATTCAGAATATCTCTAGATTTAGGCAATTTTGCATGCTAAATTGAGCTGTGAGATGGGTCTAACTTTTTTGCTCGTTCATTTTGTACGCCTTTTTTATAGAGGAATATAATGCATCGTTTTTATGTACTTGCAGCTGCTTTAACATTCATTTTTTTAGTTTCATGTGATACTAACGTATCTGATAATCATACACCTAAAGAATGTGAATACACAGTTTGCGGACAAGACTGTGTTAATACGCAAATTTCTAATGTACACTGCGGGGAATGTGGGAAGGTTTGCGAGACAAATTCGAGCTGTATTAATGGACTTTGTCAGGCATCGCAAAAGGATTGCGGTGATAAATTTAATTGCAATGGTATATGTGTTGATCTGCTGAATGATAGCAATCATTGCGGAGAGTGTAATACATTTTGTGGAAACAATATGTTGTGTCAATCGGGCTTTTGCATATGTAAGGAGGGCTATATTGATTATGACAAAAATACATCTAACGGATGTGAGTTGAGTCTGGATGAGCTTGAGTGTGAAGATGGCGATGTGATGGAGTGCTACACTGGACCTAGCGAAACCGCGGGTATCGGGAGCTGCAAAAAAGGAACTCGCCTATGCTCAGGTGGGAATTGGGAGTTTTTCTGCGTTGGACAAGTGATACCTACAGCTTACGACCCCAAGTTTGCAGATTATGACCTCAACTGCAATGGCATTCCCGACAAAGACGAGGATCTTGACGGTGACGGCTACACCAAGGGCGGCGGGGATTGCTGCGATGATAAAATCAGCTGCAATGTCGCCGACCCCGAACGCGTTAATCCTGGCGCCCTCGAAGTTCCAGACGATGGAATCGACAACAATTGTAATGGTGTCATCGACGAAGAACCAGAGTGTATAGCACATTATGACAATAACTATCCGCAGGGCATTTTGGCTAACAGCGCGCTCGCTCTGCTCCACGCAATGGATCTGTGCATGCCCGTAGTTTCGGAAGAAAGCGGTTTGGCAGGTTTAATCGATTTTAGAGTGCAGTCCAAGGAAGACGGCAGAGCTATTGACCCCGTATCCGCTTTTGCGCTCTCGAAATTGGTAAGCAAAGATGCGGCCCACCAACTGCTTCCCAAAAAAGGGCCTTCATTCGCCCTACTCTCTAGCGGCGAAGCCAAAGATGCCAAAAACGGTTTTGAGGGTGAATACACCGCCAAAAGTGGTAAGAGCGAAATCCCAAGGCCCTACTACAATGCACACGGAGGGCAGCTACAAACCGCAAGCGGGTGTGTAGGAAACAATAGCATCAACGACATGGCGAGTCTTTATGTCAAAATGCGAGTGCCAAGCAATGCCAAGGGCTTCAAGTTTAAATTCCGATTCTTCTCTGTCGAGTATCCCAGATACGTTTGCAGTGAATTTAACGATTTTTTCTTGGTGCTACTCAATAGCTCGATAGATGCAATACCAGCGGACAAGAACATATCCTTTGATAAACTCGGCAATCCTGTTTCTGTAAACAATGCGTTCTTTACCTCATGCATTCCTATACAATGTGGCGGAACCAGCCAATGCCCCTCAAACATGGTCTGTGACCACAACGACGGTAATATATGCAAAACTTACGTCGACCCCAGCAACCCAAGCCTCGGATTTAACGAAGCTTGCCCCGACGGCGTTGCAGGCGACCACGACACGCTGACATTCCACAGCGGCTCAGACCGCGGTGGCACCGCCTGGCTCGAAACAAGCGCCCCTGTTGTGCCTGGTGAGGTCATAACGTTAACGTTCTACATATGGGATACAGGCGACCAAGTTTTGGATTCTACGGTTATTTTGGATGACTTTGAGTGGAGTTTCCTAGAGACTGAACTCGGCACCATTATTGTAAACTAATATTTAGAGAGCTTTGCTCTGAAGCAAAAGTTCACCATATTCGTAAACCAGCAAGATCGCTCATCGACAATCGAATAAAACAATCAGTTCAGCTAAAACTCACACAGTTTGCACAGAAAAAAGCTGCACCATTTTGTTTTCTTTTTTGGAGGGGGGCGGTGGGAACCTTTTTTTTGTAAAAAGAAAAAAGGTTCCCACCGCGCAAAGCTCTCTAGCTATCCACAATGGGGACGCCAAGCGGGACTTCGAGTGTTTTGGATAAGTCGGGGGTCAGGCTAGGCTGATGTAGTCGGCGGTACTCCTCATCGTTTAGGGGTTTGAGCCCTTTTTCGATGCGCAGGGCATTGGTGATGTTTTTCGGTAAATTATCGTTCATGAGCATGCCAAGTTCGCGGCATTCGGCGATAGTTGCATCGGTCAACTGTGCGAGGCCAATATTTTCGTTATCGCGTCGCGCGTAGAATGCAGCTTTAAGCACGGCTTGCTTGATGTGGCCGCCGCTGAGCTCAAAATGCTCGCCTAACAACTCGTAGGGTATGTCGGGTTTGACGGGCGCGCTGCTGGGAATAAGGGAAGCAAATAGACGGCCGCGAGTTTCGGCATCGGGCATAGGGAAGTAAATGCGGTAACGGATTCTGCGCTTGAACGCGTCATCGAGGTTGGCCTCAACGTTGGTGGTTAGGACAGTGACACCCTCGAAATTTTCCATGCGCTGCAAGAGGTAGGCTACTTCAAGGTTTGCGTAACGATCAACTGTCGACTTGACGGATGTACGTTTTGAGAACAGTGCGTCTGCCTCATCGAATAGGAGCATAACGCGCCCGCGCTCAGCTTCGTCGAATACGCGGGCGAGGTTTTTTTCGGTCTCGCCTACGTAGCGGTTCATGATGCGCGATAGGTCGATGCGAAAGAGGTCAAGCCCGAGGTAATTGGCAATAATACTTGCAGCCATCGTTTTACCTGTACCAGGCGGTCCGTAAAAGAGTACCGATAGCCCTCGCCCATACGGGAAGCGTTCACCAAAGCCCCAGTCGTCATAAATCGTGTCATGCTCGTTTGCGTAGAGCAAAACTTCGTCGAATTTTTTGCGCTCAGCTTCGGGGAGAATGAGCTGTTCTGGCTTAAATGTTGAAGGCGGGACGAGATCGGCTAAGTCCGAGAGTTTGTGCGCGAAGTAGGTGCGGCACGCCTTGTCGAGGTCGTTGAGATCGATTCGCTTCCTGCGCGCGACTACCGATAAGC
This sequence comes from Bradymonadales bacterium, assembly GCA_041656175.1. GTDB lineage: Bacteria > Myxococcota_A > Bradymonadia > UBA4248 > UBA4248 > JBBAEA01. Next base: position 4,211 of record JBBAEA010000029.1, read on the forward strand.
GCTTTGCCTCAAGCGATGCTTGGCGGATCTGCGCTTCCGACATTTCGTATCTTCGCGCAATGGCGTTGATGGCCTCTTGACTTGGTTTTCGCTTCTCGCTCTCGAAGGCCTTGCTCCAGAGTAGCTCGCGGTGCTCCGTTGATGGCAAGGGGATCGCAATTTGAGGCCAGCCTGTGGTTAGCTGAACTAGCCACAGCGTCATATCCTCTACCCCTAAAATGAACTGCTCTGCCGCAAAAATAGAGTCAAGAACAATTTGCTGGGAACCCGTTACAAACTCGGGTAAGCGCGCACAGCGGAAGTAAACGAAATCGTTCCCCAATTTTGCTTCACGAAAGAGATCGGCTAGCTTCGTTTGGAGCACTTCGGCTTCGAGTGTTAGGAGGCTTGGTAGATCTGCGATCAATAGGTTTTGGCCTAGAAGCGTCGCGACGGCTGATGCTGTTTTTTCTTTTCCTGCACCCGCAGCCCCCGTAAAGAGCGCGGGTAGAGATTGGGAGCGCAAAACCTGTAATATGGCAGCTTGAGCATAGGATGGTAGCGGCAAATCGGATAACTGCACTCGCTCGTTGTTTCGACGCGTAAAAGCCGACAAACCTTCATCGACAGGCGTACTTGAGTCTGCTGGATGTTTCATGAACTCAAGTATTCTGTCGGCAATAATAACGCGCCTGTTGACTAAATTGCGGTCAAAGCCATCGACGTGGCTGCTTCTGCGCTCCACGCTAACGAGGCAGTGTCGTCGCAACGGGCGATCGAAGCTAAAACGAGATAAATACTGGTCAAAACGCGTTTGGTCGTGGTTCGCTAAGATGCGACAGATCACGGCGATAGTGGGCACTAAAAAGTTTGGTTCCGCGATAGCGAAACCGTATAGCTCTCGCAGACTTGGATCTATGGCGATGCCAGCCAGAGCGGCGAGTATTTCGATATCCTCGATGCTGAGTCGGAAGCGCGTGTAGAGTTCTGCCAAAGCGATGAAATGCTTCTCCGGGCTGTTCACCCACTTTTTAACCAACGATTGCATACCATCGGTGTATGACTTGGTTTCGACAAACAGCGATGGATCAACTTTGCGTAACGATCTAGCCGCTTCCTCGGCGGTAATACCGAAGGTATTAAAGACTTCCTCAATGTCTAATTTTTTATCTGCCGTCTCTAGATATATGTGAACCTTGCTAAGACCAAATACGACAACACTTCGTAAATCCTGCAATCCATATTCTTGCTCAAGCATATCATTCCTATTTTTATCAGAGAGAACTATTAGTTTCTAGAACCCTTTGCGTAAAAAACCCTCAATAGCGCTAAGGATATATTGTGTAGCTTCGAGTTGCACTTGTAGTCTACTGATGTAATCAAACTCGTGTCTTTCACTCCAAACTTTGATGATCTGTGAATTAGCAAAAGATTTTTCTTGGTAGGCAACCGCCATACAGACGCAGCCAAGCGGAGCGTCCGCGCCACCTTTCCCTGGGCCGCAAATGCCCGTTGTAGCTAAGCCCCAGTGAGCCCCCATAACGCGTGCAGCCCCCATCGCCATGCCAAGCGCAGTTTCGACGCTAACGATCCCAAAATTCTTAATAATATCGGGGGAAACCGCTAGGACGGATTCCTTGACGCGGCGTTGATAGGCGATGATGCCTCCGCAAAAGCTTTTGGATGCCCCTGGCATAGATGATAGCTCGCTGCAGATTCTTCCACCCGTGCAGCTCTCTGCTACCGCTATCGTTTCACCACGTTTAAGCAGCAACTCATGTACTCTACCAGCGAGAGAATCCATCGCAAAACCCTGTTTCTTGTGTTAGGCTAGTGCCGGCTTTTATCTTGCTTATCAAGAAAACGCCGTGAACGCCCCCTAGCCTTTTCAAATCTAGCGCCACAGCGTAGATTTTGCAAAATTCACAATAGGAGAAATTCTTTGCCTAGCCATCATGAACTCAGCCTCAACGCAGCCCAAGCGCGGGTTGATGGTTGGATTTCGCAGTTTGAGGAGGGTTACTTCCCACCGTTGACGCAGATAGCACGTCTAGTCGAGGAACTAGGTGAACTGGCGCGTGCAGTCAGCCACGAAACCGGCGCCAAGATCCCCAAGGACGGTGAAGTGCTGCGAGAGGTCGAAGAGGAAGTGGGAGATCTGCTCTTTGTACTCATCTGTTTTGCTAACAGCCAAAACATTTCATTGCAAAGCAGCCTAGAGCGCGTGCTGCACAAGGTAGAAGTCCGCGACAAAAAGCGCTGGCATCTTAAAGACAAGAGCAAAAATCATGACTAATCAAGAGCTTAGCCCTCAGTACTTTGATGAAATAGATGCCGTCATTGCCACGGCGCTACAAATTGAGAACGACAGCGGCTACGACGAAGCTGCTAAATTTTTGGGCACTAAGCGACGCGCCATCTTTTCGCAGATCAGCGAGGATGCAAGCGATGAAAGCAGCGACCAAATTCATCTCTCGGCTCTTGGGCGCATTGTCGAGGCTCAGTGTCGCTGCTTTATTAAAATGGGAGCACACCCCTTATGCATCGGTGCTGCCGAGTGGTACATCCACCTATTGCATGCGCACGGCGGTAAAAAAGCTGCACTCTGGCAAGCTTCGCGTGAACAAATCAGTTTGTTGTTTTTTCACTACGCGCAGGCTTTGTTTTCGGAGGCTAGAATAGAAGAAGGGCGCGTTGCCATGCGCACGGCGCTGGATAGTACTCGCCAACTCAACGCGGCTATCCTTAAGGCAATGCTCATCATTACAAAACTTTGCAAAATACAGCCCAAGCTCGAAGAACTAGAGCCCAAGCAGTGGATGAGCATGCGCATGGCGGAGTTCTTGGCGCAACTCGATTTCGCAGGCCAAAACCAAAGTGCTTTTCGTAAAACGCTAGATACTCTGTTGCAATACCTACAAAACCCGCAAAACGTGTCTATACAAGAAACGCTCGCCAAGTTAGAAACACAGGCAAAAGCCGAGTCTGAGCTTTTGTTGAAAATTGTTCTGCAGAGCTAGCGCTTTAGCGTTCAACTTTTTCCCAGCGATAACGTTTTTTTAACCTCGAAAGCTTTTTTACCACGAAAGACACGAAAGGCTCGAAAGCTTTTTTACCACGAAAGACACGAAAGGCTCGAAAGCTTTTTTACCACGAAAGACACGAAAGGCTCGAAAGCTTTTTTACCACGAAAGACACGAAAGGCTCGAAAGCTTTTTTACCACGAAAAGCACAAAAGGCACGAACGTCTATAACAAATCAAGCTGGTTCTATAAGACTAAAAAAACTTTTCGTGTATTTTCGTGTTTTTCGTGGTTCAAAATTTAAAGACACAAAAGGCACGAAAGTCTATAACAAATCAAGTCGGTTCTGTAAGACTAAAAAACTTTTCGTGTATTTTCGTGTTTTTCGTGGTTAAAATTTAAAAGCACGAAAGGCACGAAAGGCACGAAAGACTATTACCAATGAAGCTGGTTCTATAAGACTAAAAAAACTTTTCGTGTGTTTTCGTGTTTTTCGTGGTTCAAAATTTAAATGCACAAAAGGCTATAGTCGTGTATACGAAACCTACGTATCTCGGTGAAACCTGTAACCCAAACCGTGTACAGTTTCTAGATGTTGCGGGGTCTGGGGATTGTCTTCGATCTGGTTTCGAATTTGAGAAATAAAATTATCAATAGTACGCGCAGTGCCATCATACCTGTCGTCCCAAACGTAGTGCAGCAGATCTTCGCGGCTATAAATGCGTTTGGGATGCGAAACGAAAAAGAGAAAGAGTTCTAGGGCTTTTGGGGTTAATTTGATGGCTACACCTTTTTTTTCGACTAATTTTGTCTCTAGATTGACGCTTATGTCTCCAAAACACAGTTGGCTTTCGACTTTGTTGCTCTTTATGCGTCGTAGGTTGGCTTCAATACGAGCTAAAAACTCCTTGAGTCCGAAGGGTTTTGCGATGTAGTCATCTGCTCCGAGTTTTAGCCCCTTTACCTTGTCTTCTTCTTGGCTTTTTGCCGACAAAATGACGACAACGACGTTAGATAGGGGACGGAGCTTTTCAAGAATCTCGAAACCGCTCATGCCTGGCAACATAAGGTCGAGTACGATGAGATCGGGTTTAAACGCCTCCATGATCGGGAAAAACGCGTTTCCGTGGGAAACAAGGCGAGTCTCGTAGCCTTCGTATTGCAGGTTGTGCATGAGCCCGCGGCTAATCGCTTCGTCATCTTCGACGATCATGATCTTTGCCTTTTCTCGGGCAATCATGTTCTCACTCGCTTAAACAGTAAAGAAAAAAATCGTTTGGCATAGGTTTTTGGCAGCTGTAGTTTTGAGCCCAGTTCGTAGTGCTGCATCATATAGCTCTGGCTTGGGAATGCGCTGCGAAGGCAAGCTCTTGGGTTATCAAAAAGTAGCGCAGTAAAACGTAGATATTGCAAACGCGTAAATTTTGACGCTTGCGGGTGAAAAAAGCCACCTCGTAGCAAGGCTCGCCAGATCGCTTTTTCCTGCCATTTTGACGGTTTTAAGCGCTGGAGCACGTTCCCTGGGATGGGTGTGCCGAGCAGCTTGTGCGCGATCCAAAGTGAGAAGTATACCGCTACACGCAAGTTCATCGCTTCGACGCGCTCAGTGAATTCGCCCCAATCTAAGGACGACTCTGCTTTGTCGTAAAAGCGCACTATCCTGTCGACGTCACTGTGCAACCTTAAGCCTGGCGCCCGAATATAGGAGTGCTTCGCGGTGTGTAAACAAACTTGGAGCAAATTATCGACGGGCGCGAGTAATTTTACGTCGCTTTCCTCAATCGCAACGGCTCTTTGGAGCAGATCCTCTGCCTTAGCTTCGACTTCAGGCGAAATCCAGCGCCCAGCGATAGGACGCCACTGCAGCTCAAGCCAAAGTATATCGTCGCTAAGATCTTTTTTGTACTCTGCCCCACCGCTAAGTAGCGCCGCTTCTAGCCCAAGCTCTTCGATAGTATCGGCTACCCTAAAGGCTGGCACGTAGTCGAGGCTTAATAAAATTTCATGCGCCGCAACAAAATCTTTTTTTGACACCAACAAATCGATGTCACCCATGGGGCACTCACTTAGGTAAGGATAGATCCCCCGTGCAATGCCAGCGTTTTTAAGAGCGACGAGTTCTATCCCCTTAGCCGCTAATGCCTCTGCCAAAGCATCTAACTCATCAAGGCGACATCGCATGGTGTACTTCCAATCAGCTATGGCTTCTAACCAACGACCATGCGCTCTTCCAACTGCCACCAAGCGTTCCCCAACTATGCCTTCAAGCTCGTGCTCCTTAGCCAGCTCAAAGAGTAGCCTGTCGTTGCACTTGGCATAGAGCTCTTTAATCAACGCTAAATCCGCAAAATCCCTATGCGCCAAACTAGCGATCAATAATTTTTCGCCCTCAGAGCGCGATACTTCGTTTACTACTACATCGTCCATGAACGCATCCCTCCGTCGTGATGTCATAGAACGTAACAGTTTAACACATTCTCTCTTAGCGGCAACTTTTTTGAGAACCCATTGCTATGTGCGTTATTTGGGAAGTTCCAACACTTAGGGAAACTCTGATTATTTCATTATTGGTGCCATTGATTTTTGTGGGGGAAGTGTCCCCCTACGTGTCAACCCCGCGCTTTGCGCGGGTTTGCCACTACCCCCACAACGGGGGGCCAAGCCCCCCGTAACGCCCCCGAAGCGATTGTCCAGAGCTTCCTCAGAGGCTAGCGCCCCAAAATCTCTTCTGCCAAAGCGAAGGTTTTTATGCGCAACCATAACGGCTTCCCCCGTTCACCCGTTTTAAGAAACGCATCTTTTCTTAAGGATTTCACAAATTCACGTCCCCACCCCTGTTCACCCGTTTTTGCCCTTTCCCCGTAACTGAATTTTAAGTTCTTTAAGCATAATTTTTCTCCCAAACGATGAGGACGCCAGCCAGCGAGCAACACGATTCTGTCTTAAAGGCAATAAATACAAGGGTTTGCGCGGCACCGAATTTTATTCAGCGCCCTTGCATAAAATTCGGCATGGATTTTACGCTCATTTTGACGACCGCATAAAATTCGGCCGCGCAGCGAGCGCATTGCGACAAGCTGAATGCATGTTCAGTGGTTTTTGGGATTAAATTGCATATGAACGCGTGTTCAGTTCATGGGGTCTTTTGTCGCCACCTATGAGTTTAGCCAAATCCGCCCAGCGCAAAGCGGCTATAGCCACTTCTGCCTCCTAGTTTATGGGCTCAAAAGCATCTTTTTTACTTTGAAACTAAAACGCGCATCAAACTTGCTAAAAAAGCCACATTGTTCTTTGAAAAAAGCCTCATTGTTCTTTGAAACTGGAACGCGCATCAAATTTGCTAAAATAAGCATCATTCGATTTTTTGACTAAGTTCAAACAAAGCAAGATGGCTTTCCATAACTTTAGTCTGGCTACTTTTTGATGTTTTTTTGCATACCAGTCGCATGGACAGTTTTAAAACCTGCCCCTACAGTTGCCCCCTATCATGCTTTTGTCTACGCAAAGCTTACGAAAACAGTACCCTTCCCCCTCAGCTTTCAACTACGAGCGAGGCGAGCTTTAGAACACGAGTATGTAGCGCAGACTTAGGTCACCGTACCACTTCCCAAACTCCATTCTGTAGTGGCTATTTTTGTGGTGGGCGCTACAATTTTGCATCATATTATCGTCGTGACAAGGCTGCATTGAGTTCTCATCAATTTTGAGGAAACCTAGAGCGCTGATAGTAAGGGCAAACTCGATCGTGCTAAGGAGCTGCTTTGTTAGCGGGAACTGTAAGCCGAGAACGATTTTGGGGCTAAGTGGAGAGAAGGCGTGGTAGCGAATATTGAGTTCTTCTGCTTTGTTTTCCCCATATGCCCCTGCACGAAAGCGAGGTCCCATGCCAAAACCGAGGCTAAGCGCTGTCGTACCCCAGTGCTTATAAAGGCGGAACATCACGGGTAGGTGCAAAAGAAAGGCGTGGGAGTTTAAGTTTAAGGCAAGCCCATAGCCAAGATCGAGATCTAGACCTATGCCAATGCTTTGCTGGATTCGGTAGGAGGCACTAGCGCCAATGAGAAAATGAATGCTCAGTGCGTCGCTGAGTATATTCTGTGCTTCATCACTTGAAGAAGCAGCAAGTTTTTTTTCACTAGCTGTGAGAAAATCATCGATAACACCTGGCACAACTTGGGTGCCAAGTCCAAAGTGTACGCCCCACTCCCAATTATTTTTGTGTCGCCGCTCGTATCCTACTTTTTGCTTCGACTTATGACTTTTGGCCACTCGTTGTTTATCGGCGGATGTCGAATACTCAAGCGCATTGTCGTCTAAATCTTGTGTAAAAGCTAAGTTCGTTGTTAAAAAACAAACGATAATTAGGCTAATGGCAAAAGAAAGGGTTTTGAAGGTTCTCATGTTTTTTATCTACTTTTGTAACGGTCACAGTTTTTGTTTATGGAAGTTTAGCGCTAAAATTCCCACTTCGGATCAGTGCATTGTACGCGTTTTCTTCGACTTCCCATGCTCTATCATCATTATAATACGCGCCACGCGCGCGCAAGAGCGCAAGTTTTGCCTCGCCAGAACTCGCCGCGATTTCGCTCGCAATCTCCATCACGCGCTGCTCTGCGCTTGCAGCATCTGGTAAAATTTCATCAAAAATTCCTAAAACTTGTGCTTCCTTGGCGCTAAACGGCTTGGCGCTAAGTGCATGCAATAGAGCCACTCGATTTTGGCGCTCGCAGAGCAACCACGCCGTTGCACCCGCCCCCGGGATGATCCCATGTTTGCTTTCGGGAAGCGCGCAAGTCGCCGATTTGCTTGCGACACGATAGTCGCAGCACAGACAGAGTTCAACGCCAAGACCAAGCGCCACTCCATCGATTAACGCTATTTTGTAGGCTGGCATCTTCGCAAATGTGCGCAAGGCATTGCGTTGCTTTTGGGTGTGCGCAATGATCTGCTCTGCACTCCACGTAGCGCGCTCCTTAAGATCGGCGCCCGCACAAAAACAGCTCTTTCCACTAGGACTTTGCACTCGTCCGCTAAGAACGATGCAGTGAAAGCTATTTTGGCAGTCTAGCGAAGAGATGAATTGGATGAATTCATCGAGCGCATCAGCGTTGACGGCGTTAACGGGTGGACGCTGAAGTCGGAGTTCTGTGTAATGTTCGTGTGCTATGCTTTGCCAGTAATTCATCGGTTTTCGTTTAAAATTTTGCGCCCAGTATCGCGGTACGTTGCGGGGCGTCGCGGAGCGCTGTACAACGCGAAAACGTTGAAGTCCCGCAGAGGGGGGAGCCCAAGACCCCGCGATAAAATGGGCAAAAGATGCATATTGTGCGTTGGACGCGCGATTAGCAAGTACAACGCACAATATTTTGCAGCTTTTGGCACATTTTGAGCGAGGATTGGGCGCGGGGGGAAACTTCCCCCCGTCCCCGAAAAGTTTAAAAAAGAGCGGAACTACGCATCTTCCCTCCCCTACCCTAGTATGAATGTAAATTATTTTAGAAAAATTGCATTCTTTGAGAACGAAAGCGGAAAAAACTCGGATAATACTCGTAGGGATTCGAGGAGGTCGGTATGAAGAATGGCAAGTTTAGTTGTTTGGATGCGTTGGGGACGAATTTTGAGGCGGCGAACCGTTTGGTTGTGGGTGTGGCGGTGAAGTTGGCGCGCAAGTACGGCTGTTTGGAATGCGCGGGCGACTTGGTGTCGGAGGCTTGGGTGTCGCTTTTGGAGTGTGCGAGGCGCTTTGACGCTGGGCGCGGGGTAGATTTTTTGGCCTACGCGCGCCACGACGTTTGGTGGGCGCTTAACCGCTGGTGCAAAAGCGAGTGGGCGTGGCGTTTTAGGAATTTGGGGACGAGTAACGAGTTGGAGGATGTCGGAGCTAGGGAAGCGGTTTTCGAGGGGTCAGCGTATTATTCTTGCAGCCCCGAAGAGCTTGCGCAGCTTAGGGAGCGCTCGAAGCTGTTGCGGCGCGCCTTGCAATTTTCTCGCCTGCGATTTGAGGATTGCTACGGTTATTGCGACCCTGCGCAGCGTCACTTTTTAGGCCACGGACATAGATCGACAACGTATAGGAACTGCAGGCGCGCTTATGAGCGCTTGCGGGTGCATGTGTTGCGTGAGTTTCGGGACGATGGTGTAGAGGCGGCAATGGCGGCTTAGTTAGGTGGTGGCTAAGATAGTAATAATGATGAGAATGAGGCCAAGGAGCGTGCCTAGGAGGGCGGGGATGGCGAAAAGGATGAGTTTGACGTTGCGAGTGAGGCTAGGCGGGCGAACGCTGGGCGCGGGCGATTGGTAGTGTGGGGCTGCGTCGAAAGTAGTTAAGCTATTGATATCATTAAGGAATTTTTGTGCTTGGTAGTTCGCATAATTGACGGCGAGTGCGCGCTCGATGTCTTGGGCGAAAGCTTCAGCGTTTTGGTAGCGCTTTGCAGGGTCGTTTTGGAGTGATTTATGGATAAGCTTTAGGACGTTTTGGGGCAACTGTGGGAGGCGCTGTTCTATGGGAGGGAATCGCGAGGTGATGACGTTTTGGTAGGTTTCGTATTGGTTTGGAGTTTCAAGCGGATTTTCTCCGCAGAGCATTTGGTAGAGTGTGACGGCTAGCGAATAGAGGTCAGCGCGTCTGTCGATGGAGCGCCCAAGAGCGTGTTCTGGCGCCATGTAACTAAGTTTTCCCTTAATAATTCCAGCGCGCGTGGCATCGCGTTCAACGTTCGCGTTTGCGATACCGAAGTCAATGAGTTTTACTCTAGCTTGGTAGGAGATGAGGATATTATGTGGAGAGATGTCGCGGTGAATAATATCGAGGGGGACGCCGTTTGCGTCCTTGTGGTCGTGGGCGTAGGCGAGCGCTTTTAGTATTTGCAAGGTGATGAAAAGCGATGCTGGGACGGGGAAGCTCGTTTTATGGAGTTTTAGGTATTGAAGCCACTGTTGCAGGTTTTTTCCTTGGATATACTCCATGAGGATGCAGTGGTTATTGTTAATGTGGGCATAGCCATAGACCTTGCATATATTGGGGTGTGAGAGACTTGCGTTGATGATGGCTTCGTTTTGGAATGCTCGTATGGCTTGCTCGGTGTTGATGTTAGGTAGCATCCACTTGATGGCAAAGGGCTGATTCTCTGCAGCGAAGCGGTACTGATCTTGTGCAGCGGCGCCGGGCAACACTTTGGCTAAGAGTATCTCTGCGCTTGCGCCCGAACCGAGAGAGCGCAAAATTTGATAGGGTCCAATTTGTGAGGGGAAGCTGCGATTATCCATAGTTTTTTCCGCTTTGCGCGTGAATGTAAGCTCCTAGCGATTTTGCTTCACGCAACTTTCCATCCTCTACGAGGCACTCCCCTCTTCGGTAAACAGCTTCAATGCGTCCTCGTCCGAGCATGCGATGAAACGGCGAGTATCCTGCGACATCGTAGAGCTTTTCTTCTCGGATTTCGACGTTTTGGTCTGAAATGACGACGAAATCCGCATCCGCCCCTACTTGTATGCTACCCTTTTGTGGCCAAAGTCCATAGATCTTCGCAGGATTCTCGGAAACTAGGCGCGTAAGTTTTGGCCATGTCATCCCTGGTAGCGCTGCCGACGTTTGCAGAAAGGTTTGTAAGCCGGGCAAACCGCCTGGAGTTTGGTTAAAATGAGGTGATGCGAGCTTTTGAGCCTTAGAGTAAGCACAGTGATCGGTAATCAAGATGTCGATGAGCCCTTCGTTTAAGGCGCAACGAAGTCTTTCCACCTCGGCCTTTGGCCTAAGCGGAGGCTGCAAAATATAGCGCCATGACTCATCCGACTCGTAGCAACTCTCATCAATCCAGAGATACTGCGGCGCCGTCTCGCAGTATGCCGCCACACCGCGCCGTCGCGCATCTTGCACCAAATACGGTGTCTCTCCACAAGAATTGTGCGCAATCACGACGCTCGCCCCCGTCTCTTCAGCTAGCTTTAAAACCCTGTGCGCAGCCTCTAACTCCGCATTAACAGGGCGCGCATGCGGATGATACGCAAATTTTGTTCGCCCTGAGTTTACAAGTTCCGCAGTTTGTTCGCTAACCATCGCATCATTCTCGCAGTGCACTAACGCAAGCAAACCACACTGAGCCGCGCGCTTTAACACTCGATACAGCTCCCTATCATCGCAATAATAGAGTGGCCTGTACGTGGTATATAACTTAATCGAGCTACAGCCATGCGAAGCCAGCTCCCCCATCTGCTCCAAAGTCTGAGGCGCATCATTTATAATAGTCACATGAAACTGGTAATCGACAATCGACTCCGCCGCCTCCGCCTTCCTAGCCGCGAGCGAGTCCAGCAAAGCCTCCCCCTCCCGACTCGCCGTAAAGTCAATAAGCGTCGTTATTCCACCCAAAGCGGCCTCGCGCGAGCCGACCCGCCAATCGTCCACGGTTTCATACGCGCCCGTGTCTAATTTTACGTGACAATGCGCATCCACCGCCCCGGCCAAAAGCAATTTGCCCCCCAAATCCACTCTTTGCGCTGGCGTAGTCCAAAATTTCCCACTCCCTATGGCTAAAATCTTCCCCTCCCCAACCATCATATCGGCCAAAAATACACCGCGTGACGTAACGATATTCGCGTTTTCAAATATAAACATGTTCATCTCAAGCACTTTTTCTTTAGCTAGCGCCCCCTCCACTAAAGTTAACGCACCCCGCCTCTACGCAACAGACGGCGCAACGCTAGCTATTTTAAGGCTAAGCCGCGCAAGTGGCAAGCTTCGCGCGCGGGGTACAGAGGCGCGGAAATTGATTTTTCTAACGGCTAAAGTTCAGCCTTCAGTAATGTCAAGACATATTTTTGTGGGGGCTTTTCCCCCTACGCGCAAGCTTCCCGCATGATCGGTGGCTTCGCGCACGATTTTATGCTTTGTATGCGCTCAATCCGCGCATCCAAAGCATAAAATGCGCTCAGTCACCGCTCCTTTGGGTGATCTTGCGCTACCCCCCCCAGCATCTCGTTTATTGTTTTTACGAGCTTCTAGCCCACAGCTCGCTAAGGGCTAGCCCTGATTCATTGGGAATACCGCCCCAAACCCCGTCTAAGTGCTATCGCCCAACCTCTGTTTAACATATTGATTTTATTGACTTTATTTTGCAAACTCGCCTGAATCTCTAAACTTTCATTAGCTCTTTTTATGACTGACTTTGCATTAACCAGAGCATCCCTAAGCGAAATTCACCCAGTTTAATAATCAGCCAAACAAAGAACTAGAGAGCTTTGCACGGGGGGAAACCCTTTTCTTTGTGCCAAAGAAAAGATGTTTCCCCCCGTACCCCCCTCCCCTTCAATCGCGACATGGATGTCAGCGATTGGTCGCGGCTGAGGCCGCGCGCGAAGCGGCCACAGCCTGGACGGCTGTGGCACTAAGAAAGCACTCTTTTAAGCACTTTCGAATAAAATGTCATTCTATCTTCACCTTGCCTTATTTTATTAGCATTTTTAGCTTATATGTCTCTACAAAATGTCTCATTTTATTTAAAACTGTATCGGATTTGTAAAATTATATTCACAATTTCTAGCCGTGCAAAGGTCTCAACTATTTTGCCAAGTATGAGCCGAGTTCTAAAAAAAAAGAAGAAAACAAAAATCTCTTTTCTTTGCAATTTTGAGCCTAGTTCCAATCTAGACTAAAATTTTGGGAAGCATACAAATGTGCTGCTTCAGTTCTTTTTAAGCTCATAAGCTGTGCATTATTGGTGTTTCTTTAGTTCATTCGTCTTGTATAATTATAGATTTAAGTTCAACTAGTTACTCGTAAGTCATTGATTTAACGCAATAAAACTTAAAACAAGTATTGTGGGACTCTTGTCCCCAGTCTCTATTAGTTAATGTAAATACTAGCATAGTAGAATTAACTCTTTGATTTTATGATATAATTTAAAATTAAGGATTTCTCATTTTTAGCGATTTTGCCTTATCATAGGTATGAAGACCCCATATTTTGCAGCTTCAGGTCCAGAATTGTCGTTGCCACTGTTTTCGTTCTCGTTTTGGAGTTCTACGGAAGAGCGTCTACAAACTATATTCTATGATATAGCGATTTGAACGTGGAATATTCATTTAATTATGCATTTAAGCAATTAAATTCAGGCGCCAATATGCTGTAATTTCTTAAGCCTTGGAATGCTTTTTGCATCTATATCTATTTGGTGGAATGTCCTCGTTGCCGAAGTGCTATGGTGGCGGTGTAACGAGCGCGATTGAATTTAATTTTAGACTCTAGATTGTCAGTTAAGTAAAAGATTTAAGTACTTTGCTTTTTTGAGTAACCCTGCGCTTTAGACGCAGTTGGAGGTAGTCATGTCAGGTTTTGAGTTAGACAGTGACTTATTGTTAGGTGGACTTTCGCAGGCCAAGGAGATCCCTGCAAAACTCGTCGATAACGATGCTAGTCAAGAGTTATTAGCGCGTTTACAGCGCTCTACGGACATCAGCGCGGATCTCTCAGCGCTTTTGCTCGACAGGCCCTATGTTTACGCACGTGTAATGCAGCAACTCGGCTCAGTTGTTGGCTCTGGGCGTCTGCGCCGCATCCACTCGCAAGTCGTTGCCCGCTCTCAAAATCGTCCTAAAGAGGCGGTTCTGGAGACGAAACCAAAAGTTTTACGCAAAAAAGATAGCAGCGCGACAGCCTCATCAAATCCTACAACAGGATCATCTGGCGCCGACCTCGATGATGCTGCAAAAGAAGTAAACAAGAAGAAGTTCCGTATCAATCTGCCTGGCTCCGCTGGCGCGGACGTCGAAGTCGAAATGAAGGATGGAACGGCGACTCTAGACCTAAGCACGATTAATGTGCCCTATTTGACGGGTTTGCGCGGTTCGGCGCAGATTGCGGGCACAAGCATTAAGTCGGCTCAGCTAGAGGCGAGTTTTACGGCAAAGTACTTTAAGCAAGCATCGGTCACTATTGCGCTAAGGCCAGATGGTGATGGGCTCAATCCTGTAGGTAATCTCAATGCACAACTCGACATCCCCGGGATGGAGGAAACAAATTGTGCTTTGGAGGTTCAGAGTGACTCCGTCAAAGGTTCTATAAGCACTGGCAAGATATTTGGTAACGTAGCTCTAAGCGGTTCATTGTCTGTTAGCGTCGCGGAAAGTACCGACATCTCTGGCTCCATGTCTGCGTCCTACGGCGCAGAGGGCGGCTTTAACGTTTCGGGCGACATCAACTTTGCCCTTCAAGACGGAGCGTTGGACGGTGCTATTACTGGCGAACTCAACGTCTCAGGATTCAAGGCTTTAATGGGAGAGAATCCAGTTAAGCTAAAAGTAGCGTACGACGGATCAAGCTTCTCTGCCGAGCTCGGTGGCCCCGCCAGCTTCCAGCACAATATTGGAGAGAACGTCGAGGTAAGCTACGAAGTGGCGAGTGCGTCCTATACAACTGCTGAGCTCTTCTCCTGCGAAGGCTCGTTCTCAGCCAAACTCGGTGAGCATGTAACGATCTCGGGCGACGCTAATGTGGTGAGCAACGCCTTAAGTGCAGCGAACCTTACTGTGGAGAGCAACGACTTTAAACTCCCCGCAGAATCTCCCATTATCAGCGGTAGCTTAAAGGGGAGCACTGGCTTAGATGAACAGGGCTTTATTGGCGCTGAACTCGAAGGAGAGCTTAAGCTTAAAATTGGCTCAAACTCTGTTGCTCTTGCCATCAATCAACTCGCCCTATCCCGCGAAGGCACGCTAAATGGCGACCTCTCGCTTGCCGAGCCGCTGGATCTCAAAATATTAACCGTCAACACCTTTAACGCTAAATTTGATAGCATTACGGGGATTAACTCCCTAGATGGCAGTGGAACCCTACAGCTCAACAACATCCGGAGTAAGGAAGAAGGCATCAAAATTAGTTACGAACAAGGCGCTGGTGTAAAAGCCGATGGCTTGTTGCAGTTACACAAAAATAGCGGCGAAGAAATCGCGGAGTCCAGCTTTAATATTGATATAGGCGAAACGCTATCTGGTGAGGGTAAGTTCACCTTTACTAATGATGTAGCCTTCCCCGATGAAAGCTCACAACTCAAAATCAAAAAAGATAGCACCGTCGATGTAAGCATAGTCGAAGGAGCGCTTCAAAACGTTCCCTTCAAAGGTTCATTTAGCTACGGCGAAGATCTCGAAGCTGATGGCACGCTAAGATTTAGCGGCAACTTTGATGGAACTCTCAACGTTGAAACTTCAACCGTTGATCTTACAGGGACTGCTGGCCTTACCAGCGACTGTGTCGTCCAACATGGCCCGCACTCAATGACACTGCTCGGCGGCGCGAAGCGAAGCACCGATCTTAATGTCACTGTAAAGGCTTCTAAGCTAACGCAAGTCACGGGTTCTGTGAACTACAAAGCTAATATCCTCTTTAGCCAAGACGAACTCGTGCTCGACGGCAAGCTCAATAACTTCGTCTACGAAGTCGAAGGCAATAAGTTCTCAGGTAAAGCGGTTACCAAGCTCCAACGCGACTTCGATGTGAATGACTCGCTTAGACTCAAAAACACAAGCGTCATTGAGGTCGATGTCGCCAATAGCGAAGTCCAAACGGTAAAGGGCAACCTCAAGGCTGAAGCCTATGTCCAAAGCAAGTACATCCAAGGTGGTAAGGGCACCTTCGATCTTAAGGCGATGGGCGCCGTATTAGATGTTGATGCTGGAGAACTGTCTTGCCCAGCGGTAAGCGTCGAGGTCAAGAAAGCATTAACCCTCGAAACGCTAGACAAAAAAAGCAAGCTCACGCTGGCTAAAGGCGCAGGTGCCAAGGGCGTTATCGAGAATAATAAACTAACGAGCTTTGACGTTTTGGCCGACTACAGTGGTAGTACCAAAATCTTTGGAGAGCAGAGAGAACTGCAGATCAGCGGCAAATTCGATATGCAGGTCACTAACGCCGATACCGATGCCCAAATCAAGGGCAAGTTCAACGCGAAGCTCGACGAGGACATGATCCTAGACAAAATCAACGGCTTTGATGAATTTACGCTCAAAGTGGGCACTGATGTAAAATTAGATTTTGATCAGGATAGCGTTAACGAAGTCGAAGGAAACTTCATCGTCGGCTACATGCTAGAACCCACGGAATTGCTCAAATCTGGAATCCACGCTGAACTCAGAGGAGAAGGCATTAAATACAAGGTAGCGGAGAAATCACTAAGTGGCTCTGCTACACTCATACTGACTGAAGACCTCAAGTTTGGTACAGAGCAGAACAACTTCACCGCATCGGCAAAAAGCAATATCAGCGCCGAAATCGATAGCAACAAACTCTCTAAACTTAGCGGAACCCTAGACTTTAGCGGCGATCTCGGTATCGCTGGTAGCACGTTACACCTCAGCGAAGGCAAGCTAAACCTCAACGCTGTGGATCCCAAGGATCTCGGTACGCTAGATGGCGATGTCTCCTTCAAACTTGATGGCAATTTTGATTTAGGCGGCTTCAAGGTTATATTGAGTAACACTGATGTCTCAGGAGAGTTTAAGGAGAGTAAACTCATATCCGCTAAGATGAAAGCAGGCGCCGAAATCGAAACTTCCCTCAACGGCAACCAAGTCAAATTCGAAGTCAAGAGCGAATTGGCGTGGGCCGAAGAAGCTGGCGTCTCTGGAGACATTGAAGTTAGCTGCAAAGACAAAACAAAACTTGGCGCACTCGCCAGCAATAGGTTCGACTATGGATTAGCTGGGGTTGGCGAAAAAGAAGCGGCAAACGTAACCATTACGGTGCTTGAGAACAACATCTCTAGAGTAAAAGGCCATGCTGGAATATACCTCGAAGAACTCGGCGGTAAGGAGGATAGCCTACTCAAAGTTAACGGAAACATTGAGTTTGATTACGATGTCTCAGGAAACAACTTGGTTCACGCCAGCGGTACCGTCTCGGTTGAGGAGAAGAGATTATCACCAGCAGGTGGCGAAGAACTCTGGATAGCTAGCGGTACCGAAGCCACTCTAACGATAGCTAACAACGATCTCGAAGGCATTTCAGGTACGGTAAAATTAGAGTTGCGCGATGAGGAAGGCGCATACCTAGCCTTCCTATCCGAGGGCGATTTCAAGATCTTGGAAGAGAGCTCGGTGTCAGGAGATGTCAGCGCAACCGTCATACGAGACAAGAGGATTCTTGGCAACGAAGGCGGCTTGTCCTTCTGGATCTGTGCAGATGCCTCTGCTATCTCAGCGTCAATTGTCGATAACGCCGTTAAAAAGATTGATGGCTCATTCTCCTTCAAAGTACAAAACAAAGGGACGGACTTCTTTGGAGGAAACGTTACAGGAAATTACGCTGAATCTAAGCTAAACGCTTCTGGTGAAGTCACAATGCTTAGTGATTACGACTTCCCACCCACTGCGCCTATCTTCCGCGTGGTTAAAGGAAGCGGCGGCTCTGCTAGTGTTAAAGATAACGAGCTTGAAAAAATCGGCGGTAACCTCGTCGTACAAATCTCAGCACCAAAATCTGCTGCTTTCGACCCCGCAGTCGAAATAAGCGCTAACGGCGACGTGACCTTCTCTGAAGATGAGCCAAAGGTGAACCTCAGCGGAACGGTCACCGTACTCAAAGAAATTGAACTCGTTAAGGGGCTAAGTATTACAGAACTTAGCGCCAGCGGTTCTATTGTAGACAACGAGCTCGAAAAAATTAGTGGCTCGGCGGAGATGAAGTATACGAGGGGTAGCCTGACATTAACGGGTAAAGCCGATACCTTCGCATGGGAGAAGCCTAAGGGTGGAGGCGAGGATCAATTTGAGTTCACTGGTTCACTCGTTCTAGACGCTTTTGACGGAAAATTACACGGAGAAGTCGAAGCTAGCTATAAAACAGGAACGCCACCAGTTATTAAAGGAAAAGTCCAGTTCACCATCACGGAATACCTCAAAGGCGAAATTGATGTAGAGTTTAAAGAAGACTGGACACCCGTTATATCGGGAACCATGGAGTGCACCGACGTTGAACTCATTGCTGGGCACAAACTTATCGGATTTGATAAGCAGTTTGGAGTAAAAATTCCAGTCTACGGACCTGTTTCTATCGACGCCGGTATTGGCTTTGGTGCATCGGTTGACTTAGAACCCGTAGTCTTTAACGCGAGCATCGAAATTGGCAAATTTGAAGTTTCTGAAAACGCAGCCATGCCAGATTTTGAAGCTGATATGCAGCTGCGCTCAGGCATTAAGCTAAACGCCGAAGTCGCACCCTACTTAGGGGTCTGCATCGACGCTAAAATCGCTGCCGCTGGCCTCAAGGTCGTGGGAAGCGCAAAAGCTGAAGCTGCGGCCGATCTCAATATGGCAGGTAAGCTGCATGGCGGACAGGATGGATTCTGGGGTGAACTATCCATGGGGCTTGAACTTAACGCCTCAGCCTCTATTGAAGTCATTCTCAGAGGCTACGCTGAAGCGCTAGGAAAATCCTTTGAACACGACTTCACAAAATGGACCTTCGATCTCGGGGACATCTTCAGTATCAAGTGGGGTAAAAAGTTTACCTTCGGTGATAAAGAAGAAACAGCGGATAGTGATGAGAGTGTTACGCCGGTGCCTGCTCAAAGCGAAAAGGTGCAGGCAGAGGAAGAATCTGATAAGAGCTACTTCGCATCCAAATTCCCCAAAGCAGCACCAAGTCCCAAAAAAGACAAAGCCCCCAACCTCGGCGATCCATCGCAAGACGCTAAAGATAAAGCCGACGAGAAGGGAGATGGCGCTGCTAGCGGACCCATGGAGAAAATGCAGAAGGCGGGAGACCTTGCATCTGCAATCGGCGCTATAGCAAAATTCATTGGAATTATCAGTGACGCCGTTATCGCTGCATCGATCGCTGGCCCCATCGGAGTGTTTGGATACTTCGCCTTCCAGTTCGCCACTGGTAAGCTCAGCTTTGATGGATTCAAAGAGGATATCGCAGCCATTAAAAAGGGCATCGATGCCGCAAGAGAGTTACTCAAGGATGTTGATTTACTAAAACTCATCCTACCCGAAAAAGTCTACGACTTCTATATGGAGTTCAAAGACTTAACTTTCGATCAAATACTCGACAAGGCCGTCGAAGCTATCGAAAAAGCGATCAAGAGTCTTGGACCTGCGTGGGCTGATATTCTTGCGCCTGTTGTTACTTTCGCGAGAAAACAAAAAGAGAAACTCCAGAAGGTCATTGAGATCATTCAACAAGGAATAAGCATTCCAAATATGGTTAAAGTACTCTTTGAGGTACTTAATCTCTCAGTTACTAGCATCATCGACTTTATTAAAATGATCGGCGGTTGCTTAAGTAATCTCAAAAAACTCATTGACCACTGCATCAAGGAAGGTGGGATTAAGGTGGGTCCGCGATACTGGAAAGGCAAAATACCCCCAATCCCGCATCGAAAGTGGAAATTTGAAATACCTGGGATTATTTCAGAATCTGGAGACGACGTTGTGGTGGCAAGACTCATTTTAAGCCTACTCGGAGTTAAGGAAGATAAGAGTTTTACTTAAATTCTAAATCCCCAAAAAAGAGCCACTATGCATAAGTGGCTCTTTTCTTACCGTTATAAGAGTAAAACTTTAATTTTATATAGAGTTTTCTTAAACTTTACGCGTGTTTTAGGACATTATGCTCAAAAAATTACTCCTTGCACCTATTACGCTTAGCCTCCTACTACTAGCTTGCGATGAGAACCAGACTATCTTCTCTGGCCCCTCCCCAGACGATGTAGACGGCGACGGCGTTCCGAACATTATTGACCTGTGCCCCTTCGTATTTAACCCCGACCAAAAAGATAGCGACGGCGACGGAATAGGCGACGCTTGCGACGATAACGACGAAACAACACCACTCGATAGCGACGGCGACACCATACCCGACGCACGCGATAATTGCCCCTACAAAATAAACCCCGATCAACTCGACTCTGACGCCGACGGAATAGGAGACGCTTGCGACGATGATGAATACTCACCACTCGACACCGACGGCGACACCATAGCAGATGTCGGGGATAACTGCCCAAACGTCCCTAACCCAGACCAGCTAGACAGCGACGGCGACGGCAAGGGCGATGCTTGCGATAACGACCTTGATACACCAATAATCGACACCGACGCTGACACCGTCCCAGACGAAATCGATAACTGCAAACACATACCAAACCCAGACCAGCTAGACAGCGACGGCGACGGCATTGGGGATGTGTGCGATAATTGCCCAAACGTCAAAAACCAAGACCAAACCGACACCGATAACGACGGATGGGGCGATGCATGCGACGATAAAAATACACAAGACAGCGATGGCGATACCATTCCAGACCAAATCGACAACTGCAAAAATACCCCAAACCCCGACCAAGCCGACTTCAATAAAGACGGCAGAGGAGACGCTTGCGCTACAGGCACCGACCAAGACCCATTCGTCATACCCGTTAGCACTGGACTCACGGTCTACAAAAGTAGCGAAGATACTAAAAACTCAAAAACCTCAAAAATCGACGTTTACCCACCGGAAAACCTCAAAGATGAATCTGGACCCGAATATTATTACATATTTACAACGAAAGAAAAAGTTCAAGCTGAGATTTACCTAGATCCCGAACCCAGCGGCGTCGACATCGACCTTCACCTGCTCCACAGCATCGATCCCATATCCCTCATTAAACGCGACGACAAAAGCATCAGCATCGAACTTGACGCTGGCACATACTGGATCGTCGCAGATACCTTCGTTAAGGACCAAAACCCGCGCCCTGGCCCCTACACACTCAACGTAAAACTACGCTCCCTTCAAGGTGGCAGCGCCGGCGACCCCATCAAAATCAACAATAACGAACCCCTACCCATACCCTACGTCTATAGCGACCAACGCAGCACCGCTAATGCAAACAGCCACTTCGATAACTACCCTCCTAGCACTGTCGACGAATCGGGACCCGAAATCATTTACCAATTCACCATCGACCAAGAAGCACGCTTCCACGCCAATCTCCGTAAACCCGAACCCAGCGGCGTCGACATCGACCTTCACCTCCTTAGCGATCTCAAACCCACACTCATCCAACGCAACGACGCGCGCATTTGGCAAAAGCTCTCGCCTGGCACCTACTACCTCGTCGCCGACTCCTACAAAGGCATGAAGGGCTCATACATCCTCGACATGCAACTTCGCCCCATCCCCGTCACAGGCGAACACATGTTTAACGACTACATACTCAAAGCCGTCGAAGAAATCGACGCCAACTGGCGACTCAAAGGCTACGGCTCATCCGCCTACACCCACGACCTCCCCTACGGTTCCGAAATCATCGCCAAAGGCCCACTCGCCCCCTACACCATGTGCGTCGCTGCTGTCGCCGAAACCATCCTAACAGCCATGAAAATCTACGCACACGAAACCGACGACCAAAACGTCTGGAACCACTTGCCGTACCGCTCCTGGGCATCCCAATCCGCCACGACCATTAAAGGACACATCTGGGTCAACCCCAAAATCAACGCCGGCGGCACAGGCGACGCCCTTAGCGTCTTTGGCATGGGCATGACCGTCCCCTTCGAGGAACTTAGCCCAGGCTCCTTCCTAAACCTTAACCGCACTGGCGGCACCGGACACGCCGTCGTTTTCCTCTCATTCCTCGACGCCGAATGCAACGAATACGCTCAACACAACAGCGACATCGTCGGCTTCAAATACTACTCATCCCAAGGCTCCGGCGCCTCAGGCGGATTCGACTACCGATACGCCTCCTTCAGCACCAAAACCATGACCTGCCCAAGCGGTAACAAAAAAGATAGCACCGTCATCTACTCCGACAAACAAAATCTACTCAACACAGGCGTCCTCTACCATCCCAATCATTGGCAACACACCTCATTATCACAAGGCGTTCCTAGCCTAAAATCATTCCGAATGTCAGGATTAAATACCAAAATCTACAACGGATATTCTGAAGAATAGTAGTTTACTAGAATTTTATTCTGCATCAAAATCTCTGCTTCTTCTTCAAAACCCCTTGTAAGGGGGGCGCCGCGCCCCTACGCGCAAGCTTCCCTCAGGATCGCTGGCTTCGCGCAGCATTTTATGCATTGTATGCGCTCAAACCGCGCATCCAATGCATAAAATGCGCTCAGGCAGCGATTCTTCGGGTGATCTTGCGCTACCCCCCCAAAAAACTGTAGTTCTCTCAAAAACTTCATCTGAGCGTGACCGCGTCAAGCGACGCCGACGAAATAGGCCAAAATAGCGAAGAAAATAAAAAATACTTTTCAGCCTAAAACTAAAAAAAGAAGAAAACAAAAAAAATAAGAAGAAAACAAAGAAAATAAGAAGAAAATAAGAACAAAAGAAAGAAAATAAGAACAAAAGAAGAAGAAAAGAAAAAATAAGAAAACAAAAATCTCTTTTCTTTACCATTTTGATGCGGATTCTAGGAAACAAGGAATGAGGCAAAGGAGCGACCTAAGGGTCGTGACTGCGCCGAATGACGCAGTTGACGACGAAGACGCGCAAAATGGTAAAGAAAAAAGGTCGTGACTGAGCTGAACGACGCAGTTGACGACGAAGACGCGCAAAATGGTAAAGAAAATAAAAATGAATGATTTTGGGGGGGTAATACGTTATAATAATGATATTGTCTGTCGAGCAGGCAACACCACTTTGTAAGGAGGAGATATGAAGAAGAACTTAGCCCTAATCATTGCTGGCGCCTTTCTCACTCTTGCCATTTCCAGTACTGCTTTCGCTTTTGATAAAGGCGATCGCGTTTTGGGACTTTGGGAAGATGCTTATTGGTATCCCGCAACTGTCGTTAAGATCGATGGCAAGATCCTAACCCTAGCCTTCGATGATGGCGACAAGGCAACATTCGATCCGGAGCGTGTAAACAGCCTCGATTGGGAAGCTGGCGACAAAGTTGAGTGCCGTTGGCCTGGAGATAACAAGAACTATCCTGGCGTTTTGGTAAAACGAAATGGAGACAAAGTCCGCATCGTCTACGATGACGGCGACAAAGCTGACCTAAGCATTGATAAATGCCGCCAAAGCAGAGCTGCTAGATTAGTAGGAAAATAAAATTCAAAATGCCTAAAAATGGCTAAAAAGTGGCTGCTAGTACAATGGCTAGTGGCCACTTTTTTTTCGTGCGCTTGAAAACAACACACAAAAGCGCTAGCCCCCATAAATCAGAGCATTCTTAAAGAAAAAACTTGAAAATGAGAAATTAGTGAATACATTAGTTTTCCGCTCGAAAAGCGGCCGTGTGCAGGTTCATAACCTACACGCGTTCAATCATATTCGTTTTCAGGAGGATGCTGGAGTATGTCGACTGTACTTGAAGTCATTGGTTACATTGGTTCTGTAGTCATTATCACGTCATTAATGATGACGAGCATTGTAAAGTTGCGCGTAATTAATGCCATTGGCGCGGTGATTATCGTTGTTTTCTCGATTTTAACAAATTCATACCCCAATGCTTTGATGAACATGGGAGCTTTCATCATCGATATATATTACTTATACAGAATCAAAAATGTACGAGAAAGTTTTGAACTGGTAAAGGCAAACCCTGAGAGTGACTACTTTAAATGGTTCTACAACAAGAATTACAAAGAAATCGAAAAATTTAACGAAAGTATTGATTACCTCAGAGCGGAAATGCTCTACTACTACGTCCGCAACAACGAAGTTGCTGGCTTACTTGCCTGGAACAAAGGCGAAAACGGCGAAGCCAAGATTTTACTCGACTTCGTTACCCCTGCTTTTAGGGATTGTAAGGTTGGACGATATTTCTTTAGCCATAAAAACGCCTTCTTTAGAAAAAACGGCGTACTCAGCTTTGTGACCTATACCAACAATAGCGCCCACGCCAACTACCTCAAAAAAATCAACTTCTCCCACATCGACGGCGAAAAGTGGGTGAAATCCTTGGTGTAAGCGAGTTTTAGTATCACAGCGCTGTAAACACAAGAAAGACAACGCCCTTAATGAGATGCTTTGCTCAATACAAAAATAGCCAAAAAGTCACTAGAGCAAAGTAAGGAAAATCAGGCGAACGTTTAAAATAAGGTCAATCAAATCAAGGCAGTACGCAAAAAAAGGGTTCTAAGGGCTCAGTTCCTCAATTCCGACTACGATTTGCGCTGCACTCACGCAGGCTTGCGTTCGATTGCGCAAATCTAGTCTCATTGGGCCATCAACTCGTAAAACACTTAG
>JBBAEA010000030.1:0-28342 GCA_041656175.1 Bradymonadales bacterium
GTTACGGGGGCTTGGGCCATGGCAAGCGCAAAGTCCTGTTTCGCCAAAAACTGGACGGGGCGTCGCGGGGTGTCCCCGCGGAGGGGGTAGACGCAAACCCGCGCGTAGCAAGGGGTTGCGGCGTAGGGGGAAACTTCCCCCACAAAAATAAAAAAACAATAGTAACGAATGAATCAGAACTTCACAAAAGAGCCGTGATTTTGTTCAGCAAAATTTTTTAGCTATAAATTTTGACAACTGCTCAACTGTTCAGTATCTTGCTTTTTAGGCGCTAGATGTGGCGTTTTAAAACCCGAGAGGTGACACATGAGTACTGAACAAAAGCTATGTTTAAAACGAATATCCTTAAATTCTGAAGCCATTCGCAGCGCGGCTTTTAAACGCTGCGCTACACGTTGCGACTATTTTTCGCGCTGGGTGCAGAGCGTGGCACTTCGCGGAACAGAGTACGGGGCCATGACCTTATCGCGTTCAGTACTCAAAGACGCGGCGCAAGATATTTACGTTTGCATGTATTTTGTGGACGATTACCACTATGTCGCTGTTGGTTTGGCCACGGGCGAAGGTTTCGAGAGCTACCAACGCGCCTTTAAGCGTAGCGATACTGAACGGATGCGTAGCGTCTACGCTATGCTTGATGCACTGGGACGAGAGGAAAGCAGGTATTATTTTTTCTGCAGCGGTGCAAACTGCGACACTAGCACAATCTTGTCGCTCAAACGGCGCTTTGTTGGGGCGCGCTTCATCCACGTGAACATCGCGCAACTCTCCTCGCAGTTACTCGATTGTAGACGCGATGAAATCAGCGTTGAAGATAGTTTTGTGCAAGCCGAAAGCTGCCTAGGGCCACTACAAACGCTGCATCGACAGCGCTGTATCGACGCGGCGCTCTGGGATCTTGTCACGATCCTACTCGTTGAGCAGCGCGCGAAAGAGCAGAGGTCTTGCCAACGAAAGGGGAAGTTCTATAATGCGCTTAGGCTCGCGGGAGCCATGTGCATGAGGACTTAAGGATGCAAGACAAAGAGAAAAAAGCTAGAGCTAGAAGTAGCAAGCAAGCGGATAAATTTAAGAAAAGCACGGACGTAAACACGGACGTAGAAAACGAGCTAAGCGTTGAGCAAGCAGACGAGGAGAGACAGGCCGGCGAGAGCGATCTTGGCTTCAAGGGCGTTAGGGAGGATGTTGAGCAGGGCAGAGACGCAAAAGACGCAGAGAAAGATGATTTCAACGACGATGAAAAAACTTCGTTCTTTGAAAAAACGCTTGGTGTGGGGTGGTCGCTAGGCTCTTTGGTCAAGAAAACGCTCAAAGGCAGCCTAAACTCGCTGTTTATGAGTGAAGACGGCCTGGCGCAATCCTTAAGTGAAATGGCGCTCCCCAAAGAGATAAGCGCCTTTATCCTGCAGTATGCAGAGAGTTCAAAGAAAGAGTTTACGCGCATCCTCTCTAAGGAGGTAAAGAGTTTTCTTGAATCAGCCGACTTCTATAATGAGCTTCGCAAGTTTTTATCGAGCATTCAGTTAGAAATCCACGCGAGCATTGCCTTTAAAGAACGCGCCCCCCTACAAGATTCAGATGCTAACTTCAGCGATGACATGAAGTTAAAAATCGATGATCTTGAACTCAATTTGCACAAAAGCAAAGAAAATTCCGATAATCGTGTTGAGAAGTAGATTTTTACTTGACAAATGAAGAAGCATTCTATACAACGCGCCCATCGCTGGCGACGGGGCTTAGGCCAAGTCAAGTTTAGCGATTGTGGGCCATTAGCTCAGTCGGTAGAGCAGCAGACTTTTAATCTGTTGGTCGATGGTTCGATTCCATCATGGCTCACACCCAGTCCTCGTCGTCTAGTCAGGTCCAGGACACCGGCCTTTCACGCCGGCGACACGGGTTCGAATCCCGTCGAGGACGTTACTCAATAGTATTCAGCGAAGCACAGTTTAACTGTCCTCGTCGTCTAGTCAGGTCTAGGACACCGGCCTTTCACGCCGGCGACACGGGTTCGAATCCCGTCGAGGACGTATAAAAAAAGCCGACTTTTTAAGTCGGCTTTTTTGGTTCTGCGCACTGCCCCTTGTTTATGGCGCTACACAGAATCCGTTCACGCAGAGATCGCCTTCGTTGCTACACTCGCAGTTTAGCCTGCACTCAACACAAATGTTAGCTGCGCAAAACAGGCCATTACTACAATCTTTGTCCGCGCGACACTCCACATCGTCTTCACACTTGTTCTCGGCGTTGCAAATTTTACCCTCGCCGCAGTCCGCATCCTGCAAGCACTCTGGCTTAACTTGGCAGCTTCCGTTCAAGCAAACCAGCCCCTCATCACAGTTTGCGTCTGTCACGCAAGCACCCATCGGCTGGCACTTGCCGTCCACGCACAGCCCGCTGTCGCAGTCCGCGCCAAACACGCACTCCAAATCCTCACCGGGTTCGCAAACCTCTGTCTGACAAGGTATGCACTCACCCTTTGTGCAGATTTCATCCTCTTTGCAATCGCTGTTGCTCACACACTCTGGCGAACGCTCGACACACACACCAGCACTGCACTCAAAACCATCCGCGCAGTCAGCGTCAATTCTACAATCCGGGCGTGGTTTATCTACGCATTTCTCCGCTTCACAGCGCTGTCCGTCCGCGCAATCCAAATCAAACAAACATTCGGGCCGCTCCACGTCGATGTCGATTACGCAGATACCATTATCGTTGCAAACCTTGCCACTGCCGCATTGTAACGTGTCCGTGCAGTCAACGCATGCCCCATCGCGACAAAGCCTCCCGCCACATTCTGCGTCATATTTACAAACCCAATCCAAAATACATCTGTTACTAATGCAGCTGTAACCGTCTCCGCAATCCGAATTCCAATTACACTCGTTGCTATCCCAATCGCCACAGTACGTACAATCGTTGTCATGCCAATCGTCATAACAGAAGTCATCAAAAGTACAGCATGAAGATGCCATAAAAGCCATTAAAACACTCGCAAATACTGCCAAAAAAACTCGTTTTCCCATGATTTCCTCCAAAACAAAAAGCGCCAATGCGCAAACCTATAGAGAGTTCATGCAATACCTGTGCCAAAATATAACTATTCCCATAAATTCAATTTTTTTCGGACAAGGGGGGATGTCTCTAGGGCAAGCGCAAAGTCGTGAATTTGGCAGTTTTTAAGTTTTTATTTTGCTGGGGGAAGTGTCCCCCTACGCCGCAACCCCGCGCTGTGCGCGGGTTTGCGTCTACCCCCTCCGCGGGGACACCCCGCGACGCCCCGTCCGATTTTGGCTAAACAGGACTTTTCTGTCGTCCTATGCGCAAGCTTCCTTCAGTATTCGCAAAGTTCCGCTTATTTTATGCGGTGTTTGCGCTAAACGTTTAAGCACCGCAGAAAATGCGTCACTAAGCGAATTCTAAAATGCATGCCATCCACGGCATGCAAGCCTATGGAAGCTCTGAACAATGTGAAAGTTGCCAAAAACAGTAGGAGCAGGTTTCAAACCTGCCCTTGATTAAAACAACAAAAGTCAGCTGTTCTTTTGCTACTCCCCCGAAACTAATCAGTGCTCAAAGCATCCAAGACCGCTTGTGCAACGCTAAGTGGCAAGCCAGCGTCCTTGCACAAACTTTCGATACTTTGTTTAGCAATTTCGCGCACAGAGCCATACAACTTAAGTAAACGCGACTTTCGCTTGGCTCCAACGCCGGGAATATCATCGAGTACACTTCGCATAAACTCGCTGTCGCGTTTTTTACGGTGAAAACCTATAGCGCGCCTGTGCGTTTCATCCCGAATACGCGCTAACAATAAATTTTCGGCGCTATCCTGTGACAAAATTGTCGCACCTTCCTTGTGTGGGAAGAAAATTCGCTCAGGACTGTGACTGGGGTCAAGATTCTGTGGCAAATTTTCTACACGTCCTTCTGCGATAGAGCACAGGTCGAATTGCCCTAACATGCCTGCATCTTTGATGGCTTGGTAAGCCGACGAAAGCTGCCCCTTACCACCATCAATCAGCATGAGATCAGGTGGCTCCAAGAAACTGGAAATCGCGTCAATCTTCTTTGACTCTAGATCTATGCGCAGATGAACTCTCCCTGCATCATCCTTGGGCACTGTGTTCTTCTTAAGATCTTGTTGCTCTATTTCATCTTCATCGGATATACCTTCATCCAATGCTAGGTCGCCACCATTCTCTTGTCCAAGCTCTACTTCTTGACTGTGTTTTGCCAAGTACTTCACTCGCCGTGCAACAACCTCATAGATGCTCAAATAATCGTTCTGCCCCAAGCTATCTCTAAGCTTAAAACTACGACAACGCGAAGCGTCCAAAACTCCTTCGATAAAAACCGTCATAGACGCTACGATGGCGCCCGCTTGAAGGTTAGAAATATCAAAGCACTCAATGCGATGCGGGTAACGGCTTAAGGATAGCCGCTCTTGCAAACCTGCCAATACACTCGCCAGCGATGTCTGCTTCGCTTCGCGTAGTTGGTGCATTGCATTAGTTTGTGCCGTTTGTAGCAATTTTAAGCGCGTCCCACGTTTTGGGGAAATGATACTAACGCTAGAACTCCCCAAAACTTTAAGCGTCGACTGGAGTAAGTCACTTTGTTCTAGCAAAAACTCCTCTACGATGAGCTCGCGCGGAAAATTCATAAGCCGCTGGTAGTGGTGGACTAAAATCTGTAGACTGACATCGATTTTGCTGTCATGTCGCGATCGCGTAGAGTAGTGCTCCATATGCATCAGTCTGCCATCGCGTACCATCATGACAACCAACACAATCGTTTCACCTTCATGGTACACAGCCACGTAATCTTGATTTACGCGTTTTTTTTGCACCATCTTCTGCTCCTCGCCAATCGCTTGTATCGCGAGTATTTGATCGCGGTAGCTTGCGGCGAGTTCAAAGGCTAGGCGCTCTGATGCATCGAGCATCTTTTTTTCTAGCAATTCGAGTAAATCGCTGTATTTACCCGACAAAAACATCATTGCCTCGCGGCAACGCTGTAGGTAGGCTTGTCGATCCACATCAAGCACACACGGCGCCATGCACCTACGAATTTCGTACTGTAAACATGGGCGAACACGGTTTTTAAAGTAAGAGTCCTTGCAGGTTCTTAGCATAAAATACCGATTTAATGCACTCAGACTTCGCCTACAAGTGGCAGCATTCGGATAAGGGCCAAAGTAGTGTGCCCCATCTTTCGCGCGTTTTCGCACAACATCGACTCTTGGCCACTCATCGCGCAGATCGATGCGAAGTTGCAACATATCTTTGTCGTCTTTGAGTACAATGTTGTAGCGCGGACGAAACTTCTTAATGTAACTGGCCTCAAGAATCAACGCCTCCTGCTCACTACTCGTGAGAATGACGTCGATTTTATTCAAAATTTCGTCAAGCAACGAAACGAACGCACGTTCATCATGGCCTGTATAATACTGACGCAAGCGTTTTTGTAGATCCTTTGCCTTACCTACATAAAATATAGTCCCGCGTTGGTCGCGCATAATGTAGATCCCAGGGGACGCTGGAACGGTTTTTAACGCACTTTCGAAGTCAAACGACATCTAAACACACCTCCACCCCTAGATCTAAGCTTACTTTGTTGCAAAAAACGGTTTTGCCAGAACAAAGGATTCCACGCGTACATAGGTGGGTTCCAGGGATTCTAGCGCTATGGGAGGCGGATCCTGGGGATAAGTCTTTAATATTTCCAGCGCCATATTAACTGCGCTAGGGGCAAAGCTACGTTCATGCCAAAGGGCGTTAGTTCCAAGCATTGCTTCAATTTCGCGACGTCGAGCGTCCGCGCCACTCCCTATAAATAGTATTTCTTCGTTAGGATAGTGCTTCACAGCGTATTCGCAAAGAGCCTTAGGGCTTAGCAATAGCTCTTGGCTTACGGATTTTAAGCTAGCGCCTTCACTCCGATAAAAAGCCACATATAATTCTCCGCGCCGGGCATCGATGCAAGAGCAAAGCAACTTAGAGCAATACGGAAG
The DNA here is from genome assembly GCA_041656175.1 of Bradymonadales bacterium. Lineage (GTDB taxonomy): Bacteria > Myxococcota_A > Bradymonadia > UBA4248 > UBA4248 > JBBAEA01. Next base: position 6,014 of record JBBAEA010000030.1, read on the forward strand.
CCTTGCCGCCAATGCGTCGAGCGATGATGCAGCATAGAGCGGACGATCCAGACTTAGCGCGAAAGATTTAAGTAAAGCCATCGATACACGCAAACTCGTAAAGGCGCCAGGGCCTCTGCAAACCACGAAACGCTCAACATCGTGTATTCGCAATGAGCAGTGTTTCAGCGCATAATCAATCAGTGATAGAAGGGACGGGCCTTCTCTATTCGATGGTTTTACCGAAAAGTCGCATAATATTTCTTTACCCCTAACAATGGCAACGGACTGCACAGGGCTTGAGCTATCTACACTCAAAACGAGATTATCGGGATGATACTTTGTGCTTGTTTGCATAATCTTAGCTAAAAAATAAATTCCACATTCTCTCGAAATCGTTCTTGAAGGCCAAAAGCATGAGCAGTAAAACCATGGCTAAGCCAATGTACGCAATGATTTGGCGCGTTCTCATAGAGAGCGGGCCGCGTTTTATGGCCTCAACCCCGAGTATTACGAGCTTGCCACCATCGAGCAGCGGAATGGGAAAAAGATTGATAATGCCAAGGTTTATGGAAATAATCGCGAGCATGCGCAAAAACGCGTTGATTCCGTCCGAGCCAGCTTTGTAGGCCATATGCCCAATCATAATGGGGCCACCCAAGGCTTTTGTCGAAACTTTTCCTTGAACCATGCGCACGATAAATAAAACCAAGACGGTTGAAGCCATCACCGTAGTCTCGACCGAAGTACTCGCCGCATACGCGATCCGATCGCCCCATGATTTTGTAACAAACTCTGGCGTCACTAAGCGCGTGCGGTTGTAGAATCCAGCGTAAATCACAGGGCGCTCTTCTTGGAATTCACCAGTGACGGTTAACTTTTCGAGCTGAATACTCGTATTAAAAACCTGATCTCCGCGCCGTATAGTGAGTTCATGGGGTTTTTCCCAAGTTTGTGCAAGCTTATCGATAAAGCTAAAAAAGAGGTTTACCGTTTCGCCGTCACAACGCAAAATTTGGTCCCCCACCTGTATCCCCGCTTTGGATGCCGGCGAGTTTTGATCGACTTGGGAGACGAACATGTTGGCTGATGCAACGCCGAGTTCCTCCGTGTTTCGTATTTTTGCCGCAACGGTAATTTCGTGCGGCTGAAGCACATGCATTGAACCGTAGGGTAAGGCAAGATCGACTGGACGCAAAATTCGTAATTTCAGCTCATCCTTAGTATTTGCGGCGAGTTTTTGCTCAAATTGCACATAAGATTCGATTTTTTCTCCGTTTAGCTCAATAATTTCGTCAAAATTCTGCAAACCCGCGGCAGATGCCGGCGACAGCGTCCGCGTGAGGCCAATGACGGGGGCTGCTAAATTAGGCGTAATGCCAATGCGCCCAACTGATGACTTCATGATGTCCATCTCATCGCGCAGAACACTGAGTTTGCTGGTAATGGGGATATTCATCATTTTATCGCCGCGCTTTACCTCAAAAACCATGTCTTTGTCGGGGTTTGAGGATATGTATTTTTGCAGCGTTGTCCAATAAGGAGTTTTCTTGTCATCGATCTTCACGATGATGTCACCAGGTTTAAGCACTTCACTAGCTGGCGTATTATCGAGTACCTGCCCCACCATGGGTTGTAGATCGCTATCGATGCTCGCAAGATAAACCGAAAAAAGTATCGGTATAGGCAAAAGAAGATTGAACAAGGGACCTGCAAAGTTAATAATCGCCTTTTGCCATATAGGTTTTGCACTATACGCATTGAGGTAATCCTCGGCCGTCGCACTGACGGGATCTTCAAAGTCGCTCCCCAGCATCCGCACATAGCCACCCAAAGGCAAAGCGCGCACTTCCCAATCGGTGTCCCACTTGTTAAAGCCAAACAACTTTGGGCCAAAACCAATAGAAAATGAGAGAACTTTTACCTTGAATATTTTCGCAGCAAGGTAGTGCCCAAGTTCGTGGACGAAAACCAACACAGAAATAAGAATTACGATATATACAACAGCCATACGCTAAATAATGCTATACTTGTGGTAGAAAAGATCCTCTTTAATCGAATACGCCATGTATCCTTATTTCTTAGGGAATCCTGAATAATCGCAGTGGAAGCGTTACAAGGGCTAGGGCTCTAGGGAAAGCGCAAAGTCCTGTTTCGCCAAAATCGGACGGGGCGTCGCGGGGTGTCCCCGCGGAGGGGGAGCCGAAACGAGCAAAACTAACTGTTTTGCGAGTTGATGGCTCAATGAGACTAGATTTGCGCAATCGAACGCAAGCCTGCGTGAGTGCAGCGCAAATCGTAGTCGGAATTGTGGGATGTGGCAAACCCGCGCACAGCGAGGGGTTGACACGTAGGGGGAAACTTCCCCCAGCAAAGAAAAAGACAAAAACCTCGAATGAATCAGAGTATCCTTAGTATGCATAAACGCTGAAAGTAGCAAAAATGTAGACCCAAGGAGCCGAAAAGATGAGCGCATCCACGCGATCGAGCAGCCCCCCATGCCCTGGAATGAGCTTACCCGAGTCTTTCACTTTGCATGAGCGCTTAATCAAAGATTCGGCCAAGTCTCCGGTTTGCGCAAAAATATTCGATACTACAGCTAAAAGAACTACAGATGCTATAGATAAATCGGGAAATGCGAAATATTTTGCCCCCAAGCCCGCTACAATAGCTGCTAGCAAACCACCGATAGCCCCTTCAATGGTTTTCTTGGGGCTAAGTATAGGGGCAAGTTTGTGTTTACCGAATTTTCTTCCCGTAAAGTAAGCGCCAGTGTCGCTAAGCCACGTCATCGCCATGAGCGTAAAGATCCAGGCATTGGCTTGCATTGGGAAATCACGCTTAAAGAGCGCCAAGACGAGGAAGCCCAATACCACATAAAAACTACCGCTCAAAGTAGCGGTAATCGCGCTTGAAGCATGGTTGATATCGCGCCTTCTCAAGCTATGGAACAAAAACGTTGCCCACATTGTCATACTCGCCAGCACTAACAACAAAAACGCATCGCTAATGTCGGCATAGTATATTTCATTGATATCGAGCACTTTGGTATCGCCCAAAAAAAGGTATGCGCCTATCGCCGGGATGAGCGCGATGCACGCACTGATCGTATGGATTAGCCCAGATTCACTGGGGCTTAGCATTTTTAGCCATTCTCTAAGGCCCAAAAACGCTGCAACGCCCACAAACGCAGCCCAAAGTGAAGCAGGAGAAAAAATGATGAGTGCCAGTAGAAGCGGAAGTGCAACGGCCGAACTGACGACACGAAAGAACAAATTGGAGCGCTTTGCTGTTTGAGCACTAGTTTGTTGTTCTTCTTGTTTTTTGTCTTCTGTAGTATTTTGTGAGTCTATTGACATGTTTTTGGGCATAAGATTCTCTTTTTAGCACAAAACTATAAATTAACGAAAGCTGCTGCAATGCCATGGTAGGGCTGTCGGCGGTTCTTCGTCTTTGGTCTCTGGCGCGCGTTTTAGCTTAGCGGCCTGCGCCAAAAGCTCTAACACATTGACGCTGCGCTTTAAAGAAGTTGTGGGCGCGTTTAGATTTTGTCGCTCCATAAGCGCGGACTTAAACATGGATGAGCAAAACGGACAGGAAAGTGCAAGGCATGTCGCGCCTGTTTCGTTGAGCTGCTCTAGCCTAGCTTGGGCTAGCTGCTTGTTGTTATCTAACCAAAATTGACCACCACCGGCGCCGCAGCACTCTGCATGTCTTCCATGTTTCTTTGCTTCTTGCAATATGATTCCCGTCACTGCCTTAAGCAACTCACGTATTTCCTGCGAGACGTCGTCGAATTTAGCAAGATAACATGCATCGTGTAAAACGACCGTCTCTTGCTCTAGCTTGTCGAAGTCAAGATTTCCAGTCTTCCACTCCTCGTGTAACCACGCCAAAGCATGGAACACGGGCATGTCAAAGTCAAAATCGCGATAACTGTGACGTAGAGCGTGTGCGCAATGCGGGCAAGCCGTCACCACGCATTTCGCCCCACTACGCTTTATCGCCGCGATATTGTGAAACGCAAGTTCTTGAAAATTCGCTTCAGCCCCCAATTTCCTCATAGGATCACCACAACAACTCTCGTTTTCTCCCAAAAACGAAAAGGGCTTTCCGAGTTTGTGTAAGATCTCTAAAAAAGCTCGCAACCCACGTTGCTCATTTTCGTCATACGAAGCCATGCAACCAGCAAAAATAAGAATTTCGGCTCCTTCTGTATTTTCGTATCCATCGAAAGCGGCAGCACGTTCTTGCTTGGGTACGCCCCAAGGATTAGCATTTCGTTCGATGTTTTGAATACAACTCGATAGCTTATGAGGCATTTGCTCTGTAAACACGGCGTTTCTTTTGAGTTCAACAAATTTACCGATATGCTCTATTCCCACAGGGCAAGCCTCTTCACAGGCTGCACACGAGGTACACGCCCAAAGCCCATGCGCACCTACGAGCTTTTGAACGAGATCGTTTTGATTTTCTTTTCTACCCAGTGCCGCATCCTGGCAAAGCTTACGAAGTGACACATGTAGCGCCATGGGATCCAGTGGGGGGTTGGCAATATTGACAGGGCAAACACGGCTACAGCGGCTACACTGCGCACAGCTGTAGGCATCCAAGCACTGCTTCCAAGTAAAGTCCCCTATCTCGCTGACCCCCAGCGATGGCAAGTCTTCATCGGGGAGCCCTTGGACTAAGGCTGCTTCAAAATCTGCACTAAATTTTTCAAGATCTGGCGCCAACTCTGAGCGTTGGGGCTTTTTTTTAGCAAGAAAACCGCGGTTCCACGCAAAAATATTGATAGGCGCCGCAAAGATATGTAGATGCTTCCCCCTCGCGATGATGGGCAAAAAAAGCGCCACAAAAGTTAAGTGCCAAAATACGAAGTGTTCTCGTAGCTCGAGTAACGACTGCTCCCTTAATTTTGCAAAGATAGGCGCGATAGCAGCGGCTATAGCACTTTGCGGCGCGACCCCTAATCTTGCTTCAACCCCAATAATGCCAATATGACTTAGCATCAACAACGCGATAAGCCATAAGATGGCGTACGCATCGAAACGCGATACAGTGCGCTGCCCAGACAGCGAGCGTCGAAGCATAAAGGTGATGCTAGCGCATAAGCACAAAAGTGCAGCAAAGTCGACAATTTGCACCGCAAAGAGCGATAGCCGGGGATTAAATATTGCATATAGCGAAATATCGACACCAAAACGCTCTAAAAAGAGAACAAGGTTTAAGGGCAAAAAAAGAATAAACGTATAAAATATCAAGCCATGCGCAAATCCCTGCCACTGTGAAATCAAGCGTGAATGCCCAAAACTCGCGCGCAGAGCTTGTCCAATTCTATGGGCAAACTCTGTGTTTCGCCTCTCATGCTTCGCGCTACTAATCTGTCTCGCGTATGCGAAGATATGATAGGCGAAGTCAAAAACAAGCACCGTATATATAATGATAAGAAGGACGTTTAGCATGGCTAATCTTTGTCGAAAATAGCAAATTCCCCAGCCCGGTATCTGTCTAGCATAATTTTCTACAGCTGTGTTGACTTGATTGCTCTTAATTTGAGTTTTTGTCGTTGAGTAATAAGTCAATCCCTCATTCCTCATTGATAGGAGTGCAGTTTTGCCGTCATTGCTACAAGTTTAAAATTATTTTCAATCTTGTGCATTTTTTTCTTGCCATATGACCTGCAGTGATATACAAGAGCCTTACCCCCCTGCGGTGGCAAGTTTGTCACCGCAGCCCCCAAGCGGCGTCCGCTCCCCCGGCGAGACGCCGCATTTTTTTAAGAAAACTTTGCTTAGAAAACGCTAACATGTTGATATTGTTGAGCTAACTAAGTGTTCACGGAGACCAAGATGAAGAAACTGGCAGTGTCTTTGTTTTTTTTGTTTAGTCTTTTCTCCTTAAGTTTCACGCTTTGGGCTTGCGCAAGCTCCGAATCGTCGCTTCCCAAAAGCCCGATGCCTGAGAATGCAACGTTTACGGGGCTTTGGTACTCCAGTTTTGGCGATATGAAGTTGACGCAAACTGGCGATACAGTACGTGGTAGTTTTGACTATCGAAAGGGCGGTGAAGTGGAAGGAACCGTCGTTGGAGGAGTATTCCGCTTTAGATGGATCCAACCCGGCGACTTTTCCGTGGGACGGCGCGAAGTTTTTGGCAAGGGCTACCTCGTTATGCAGCCAGATGGCCTAAACCTTAAGGGCGAATGGGGTTATGGTGATGATTATCGCGGTGGCGGGGTATGGGTGGCGAACAAAGCAACAGAACTCTACGATTAAGCAATTGTGCATTTGACGCGAGCCCCCCTTTTCTCGCGACTCGCTGGTTTTTGCAAAAAGCGCGCTTTTACAGCGTTTCTGCCACGTCGATTTATGCGGCTAAGAGTTCAATATCTGCCTCTATGCGCTCAGAGAGCAGTTTATTACACAGTTGCATAGCGCGCTGTACCGAGTAATTCCCTTTGGTATTATCAGGATTTTGACTAAGCGCCTGCAACCACGCCATGGGTATAACTTCAGTTCCGTAAAAAGCACCGAGCAGCGCACCCGTCGCGGCGGCATTGGTATCACAGGCGCCGCCTCGCGAAACCACGTTGCGCAGCGTGGCAACAAAATTGTCGCAGTGCCAGAAATAGTATAGCGATACTTGCAGCGGTACGAGGATATCACTATAATTGCTACCATCACAGCGCGGCGCTTTAAAGTAGGAATCGAGTAGGGCGTGGTAGCTGCTTTTAGAGCGAGAGTGTGCAAATATTTGCTTCCAAATCGTGGCTTTATCTTGCCCGCGCAAAATGCTTGAGAGCGCAACTGCATAGATTTGAGCTTCCTCTGAACACACTGCACCATCGTGACTAAGCCGCGTGTCCAAATCTATACAATGCCTCAACGTAATAGTGTCCCAGTGTGCGGCAACTATAGACCATGGAATTTGCCGACTAATCAGCTGATTGCTGCATAATCTCCCAAAATCCTGACCATTTCTCGCCCAAAGTTCGCTTGTGCTCCTCGCCTTTTTACCCATAAATGCGCTGCAACTGACCACATCAATATCTTCGGGCTCACTGTTGGCCCAGCGCATGTAGGCGCGGCTAACGACATCAAAATCAGCGCCATGACTAGCTAAAGCCTCCATTAAAGCAACCATCGCTTGTGTGTCATCACTGATGCGAAACAAATTCCAAGCTCGCTGTTCCTGCAAGTTGCGGATCTGCTCTGCCTTCATAAAACTGTAGCGACTCCCTAGAGCGTCCCCAATCATTGCGCCCAAAATCGCACCGCGCGCCCGCTCGTTAAAGGATAATTTCTCTCTCATTATCGCACCTCCTATGTTAAGCGACACTTTCCTTATGGCAGGCGCACGAAAAAATGTTGCAATATTTTTAGCAAAATTTCTGAGAAATGCGATGTTTATGCTTTTTTCTTTGGTGGGGGAAGTTTCCCCCTACGCCGCAACCCCGCGCTGTGCGCGGGTTTGCGTCTACCCCCTCCGCGGGGACACCCCGCGACGCCCCGTCCGATTTTGGCAAAAACAGAACTTTTCGCCTGCCATGGCCTAAGCTCGTCCTAGGACTACAGCCCCATAGAACTACGTTCTCATGTGTAGTTTCTTGATTTTATGACTTTATTTCGAACACAACGCTAGCTTTCCATATTTTACTTTAGCAGTTTTTTACGCCTTTTGCATAAATCAGAGTAGCTCGTAGCTATGAGGAAAACTCTCGATTTTTACAAATAACAGTCATGTTCACAGCGTACGAACAAAATATAAACTGTGTCGTTGCATGTCAGTGTAACGTCGTTGCTTTTAAAACATAATTGATTTATTTAGTACCAACGCGAAGGGGAGCGTTCTTTTAGGGTACTATATTGAAGGGGAGCGGTCTTTTAGGATCCTATATATAATGATAGGCTGCTTTGGTTTCCGTGAATGTCTGAGTTTTATTCTACACGAACAGGGATGGTTCAGCGCTTCTCGCTGTGGGTGCGAATATTCTTTTTGTGGATATATGCGCGCGTATTTTGTGAACCTAAACAAATTCAAGCCATCAAAGCACTTCCTGAGGATGAGAGCTTGGTTTATGTGCTTGAGAGCGACAATAAACACGACTTTTTATTTCTCAACTATTTGTGTTTAAAGCATGGACTTCCCTTAGCTTTTGCTTCTAACGGTAAGAGTAAACGTCGTTTTGCATCGCTGTGGCAACTCATTCGCGCGATCTTTCGCAAACGCAAGCGCAAAAGCGAGATGTCTGTGTTTTTACGCCAGTGTATCCGTGAGCGAAAACCGATACTCCTTTTTTTGCACAGCGCAGGAAGGAAAGCCAAGGACAAAGAACAGCTGCAGCGCATTTTTGATGCCATGCACCAGATTCAGTGCTTTGAGCCAGATACAAAAATACGGTTTTTGACCACAACTATCATTTGGGAACGCAGGGCAGAGAACCTAAAACATACCTTCTTTAACGAGATTTACGGAACACCCACGCGCCCAAGCTCAGTACGACGCTTACTCTCCGTTATTCCTGGGATACACCAAATATTCTTTAAAATCGGTGTTCCGCTGTGTTTGATCCAAAGCGAGGAGATCGTCGCTCCCGTCTCTAGCGGTGCTGCCCTACAGCTTGTTTTACAGTCCAGCATCGACCGCGCAAGGGAAACCGTTTTAGGACCAAAGCTAAAGTCGCACCAAGTTATTAAGCAGGAAATTTTATCGAGTACCGAATTTATCGCAGATCTTAAGGCGCTTTCGCACGAAAACGAAATAAGCATCGAAATTCTACTTGGACAAGCGAGCAAAATTCTCAATAAAACAGCGTCGAAATTCTCTTTTCTCGTCGTTAAAATACTCTGTACCCTGCTCACCCCCATTTGGAGCTTAATTTACAACGGACTTTACATCGAAAAGGAAAAGCTCAATTTTATTCGAGAACTGTCCAAAACACATCGCATCGTCTTTGTGCCATCTCATAAAAGTCATATAGACTATTTAGTTCTAAGCTACTTGTTGTTTCAATACGGGCATATGCCGCCACTTATCGCTGCTGGTGAGAATCTCAACTTTTTCCCCATCGGCTCATTGTTACGCAGAGGCGGCGCCTTCTTCATTCGACGTAGCTTCAAGGGAGATAGGCTATACCAAATATGCGTTCAGCACTATATCAACAAGCTCATTGAAGAAGGATACCCACTGGAGTTTTTTATTGAAGGTGGAAGGTCGCGCACTGGTCAGGTTTTACAGCCCAAGTATGGGATTTTGCGTATGATCGCAAGAACTGGAATAGAAAACCCAAACATTGGCATTAAGTTTATTCCCGCAGCCATTACGTATGAAAAAGTGATTGAAGACCAAGCCTACCAAAAGGAGCAGCAAGGCGAAAAGAAGAATAAAGAGAATATCTCAAACCTGATTAAAACCACAAAAGTGCTTATTTCTAAGTATGGGCAGCTCTATGCTTCGTTTGGCGAGCCACTCGATCTAAGGGATTATTTGGGAGAGGAGCAAAATTGTTGGCGCGGCGATGATCAGGATCTCAACGAGCGCATTGAGAGGCTGGGGCTGGACATCGTACAGCAGATCAACCACGCCAGTACGATTACGATCTCAGCACTACTCAGTACAGCACTGCTCAACGCCACTAAAGACAAAATCGAGTATGACGCCATCTGTAACGATGCAGCCCTTATTTTGTCTATCTTACTGGAACGAAATAGCCGAATTTCGCCTACGCTTAAGGTTGGCTTAGCTTCTCACCGAGCAACGCTACACGACGGCGAGGATGCAGAAACCCATAACGGTGAGAAAAACAATTCTCCTCGCCTGGAGAATATCGTTACCGCTATTTCTAAGCCGTTACGCGAAAGTTTGCGCCTCATGACGCGCAATTCGTGTGTTGAGATCAAAAAGCACAGCCCCGACATCATTATCATAGAGGAGGATGCGCGCTTACAGCTCGCCTTCTATAAGAACTCCCTACTCTACGCAATCATCGATGAAATATACGCTGCTGCTGCAGTGCTTAGAAACAATAATATAGAAAACAGCGAAAAAGGCTGTGAAGCATTTAAACAGATCTCGGAACTTTTCTCATACGAGTTTGTCTTAACCGCAAGCAGCACTTATGAAGACGCGTTGAATCGCTTCAGTAAGCGCGATTGGCTTAAAAATACAGATTCGGCTGAAATTAGCGAAAGCGGACAAGTCGCTCTACGATACCTTAAACGATGCATATTACCCTTTGCCCAAGCGTATTTGCACACGGCGATGGCGCTGGCTCAAGCAAAGCAAAGTAGTGTGGAAGAAGAGCGTTTCATCGAAGATCTCTTGCAGAGCGAAAATAGCAAGTTTACGCTCACCTTAGAGGCGCGTTCCAAGATTCTATTCAATAATGCCGTACGAAAGTATGCTTCTCTTGGAATTATTAAAATAAAGTACAAACAAATCGGCAAAAAAACTTATAAAATGCTAGAAGTACACGACTCGATTCCTCAAAATTATCTTCTTGTGCTGGAGGATCTAGTCCAAGAACCTGCATATGCAGGCGAGGAAACGGCCAGCGAAGAGTCGCTATCAGCGTAGTTTTTTGCTTTATCTGTACGGCGCTTGCTCTAGCGACAAGTCTAAAATAAAAAACAGTTTACATGTAGTCACAAGGCCCACACTGAATTTTAAGGCAAAAGGATAGTCTATTTTGGCAAAGCGGCAAATTTTTTAGCTTGACATGGGGAGAAGCTTTGCGTATACGTGGTATTAGAAAACGGGGGTTATTTTTTTGAATGGAGCAAGAATGGAAACACCTGGGATGATTTTAAGGCGCGAGAGAGAGGTACGAGGTTACTCGCTCAAACAAATCGCGGCTGTGACACGCATACCAGAAACATCGCTTGAAGCTATAGAAAACAACGAATTTGATGAATTCCCCGCAGAAGTCTTTGTGAAGGGTTTTTTGCGCAATTACGCGCGAGAGTTGCAAATAGCGAGCGACGATATCATGCAGGCTTACGACGCGATGAAGCTGCAGAAAAGCCGAATGGCGGGTGAAGCTGTTTTACCAAGCCACAGCGAAGTAGTAGAACCTGCGGTGTACGAAAGCGATAGTGTGGCATTAGCGTTTGGAGAGGGGGAGCGAAGTAGCATGACACCCGAAACGGGCGGTCAGGGATTTCGTTTTGTGTATGTGTTAGTGGCCTTAATCGCCGTGGCAAGTATTGCATTGTCGATGGCGTTCTCGGGAACAGGCGAAGCAGATGAAGGCGAGTTGCTCTTGCCTACGAACGCTGATGCGGCTGTGGAATCGCCGTTTTTAATCAGCAACACCTCCGATGGCTGGGAAGCTCCGTAAACGCTAAGCTTTTGGCTTCCAAGAAAGTGTGATCCTAAAACCTTAAGCTAGAATGTTCATTCTAGCTTTTGTCGCCTATTCGCTGCATTGAGTAGCTTTGCAAAGGCTGGATCTCGCAAGTAAGGCTTATGCTTTGCTAAACAGCATCTATAGCTCTTGCGTTTAAAAATCTTGTAGCGCGAGAATTATACCGTATCTATGTTCTATCCCCGCAATGCTGTTGATCAAATCAAGAGCAATACAGGGAGCGAGCAAGAGTGATAGGGCATGAATTTTTTTGTGGCTATTTAAAATAGCTGCGTTGTTCACGTGTTGCGCATCGATTGTAATTGTATTTATTTTGGGATCGCAGTTTCGCAATAATTTTGCCAAATGGCTATGAATGCGCGCTAGTTTCGCTTGATGTAAAGAGAGCCAATCTATGATTATTTTTCAAGCTAGGAGACCTTTGCACGGCAAGAAATTGTGAATATAATTTTACAAATTCGATACAGTCTTAAACAAAATGAGAACTTTTGTAGAGAAGCACAAGTTAACAATGCTAATTAAATAAGGCTGGTGGTAGATAAAATGACATTTTATTCGAAAAGCGCTTAAAAGACTGCTTTCTTTGGGGAAGGGGGGACGGGGGGAAACATCTTTTCTTTGGCACAAAGAAAAGGGTTTCCCCCCGTGCAAAGCTCTCACTAAGTTGATGCATCATAATTTTAGCAAAAGAGCGTATTGACGCGCTTGTGTGGCTTAGCTAGCTGCTTATCTTATAAAAAGCGCTATTGGCTAGCGCTACTCGGGCAGCGAGGAGTATACGATTGAATCGAAGTCTTCGTTTTTGAGCTCAATGATATCAAGCGCACTAGCGCAGAACTTTGCGTAGGTGTGTACAGCAGATTTGGAGATAGCAGATGCTTAAGATTGGGATTGCCTATTGGTCGGGAACTGGGAACACAGAAATGATGGCAGAAGTGCTCGCCAAAAGCATTCGCGCTGAAGGGCTAGAGTGCGCGGTGGTCAATATTTCGACAGATAACTTCGATATTTCGTCATACGACGGTCTGCTTTTTGGCTGTCCAGCGCGCGGCGCCGACGTTTTAGAGGAAGATGAATTTGAGCCGTTTTTCTCGGCACTAGAACCCAAACTTAAGGGCAGAAAGATCGCGTTATTCGGCTCCTACGCTTGGGAAGAAGGCGATTGGATGCGAGACTGGGAAGCGCGTGTTAAGGAAATAGGCGCCCTTCTTATCGGTTCATGGATTCAATATGAAGCACCAGACGAAGATGGTATAGAACTCGGCCAAGAGCTTGCGAAAAAGTATGTGGCTGCGCTTCGTGCGTAATGTATGCGGCTAAAACGAGTCATTCGGCTTCAAAGTGCGTTCTTGCAGTAGTACTGTAGCAAAGCGGCAAGCATATGGTCTCAGAAGTGATATTAATCGCGCGAGCTGCGTCGTAAGCGGGGGGTAGCGCAAGATCACCTAAAGAATTCGCTTAGTGACGCATTTTGTGCGGTGGTTAAGCGTTTAGCGCAAACACCGCACAAAATAAAGCGGAACTTAGCGAATTTTTTGGGAAGCTTGCGCGTAGGGGGGCTTGCCCCCCAACAAATAAAAAACAAGAGTAAAGCGAAGGAACTTTGTATTTTATTCAATATTATAAGAGTATTCCCGTAAGTAGTGCGCTCGAAATGCTAAAATAGAGAATAACGCCCGTAACGTCTGCAAGGGTTGCGACAAAGGGTGCGGAAGCGGTGGCGGGGTCGATGCGGAAAAACCTAAGAATAAAGGGAAGCATGGAGCCGAACATGGAGCCGCAAAGGACGCAGAGCATGATGCTGAGGCATATGACTATGGCGAGTATGAGGTAGTAGTCTGTGTAGCTTGCGTCGAAATAGGCGGCGAGTACGACGCGAAGTAAGCCGAGGATGCCGAGGGTGACGCCGAGCATGGAGCCGACGATGAGTTCGCGGCGAAAGACTTTGAGTACGTCGCGTAGACGGAGTTCGTCGAGTGCCATGGCGCGTGTGATGAGTGTCGCGGCTTGGGAGCCAGAGTTTCCGCCTGTGGAGATGATGAGCGGGACGTAGATGGATAGGACGACGGCGCGTGCCATGGCGTCTTCGTAGTATCCCATGGCTTTGGTGGTAAATAGGGAGCCGAAAAAAAGTATGACTAGCCAGCCAGCGCGTTTTGCGTAAAGGGAGAATACGGAGGTTTGGAAATACGGCTCATCGAGTGCGGCCATACCACCGAATTTTTGGATGTCCTCTGTGGCCTCTTCTTGAACGACGTCAACGATGTCGTCGACGGTGATGATACCCTTCATGACGTTGTTGTCATCGACAACGGGCAGGGCGATAAGGTCTTCGCGAGCAAAGATAATGGCGACAGATTCTTGGTCTTCGTTTTCGTTGATGGTCACGAGATCGGTGACCATGTGATCTCGAATGAGGGCGCAACCGTTGAGGCGAAAGAGGTCGGCGAAGGTGATAACACCTTTGAGTTGCTGCTTTGCGTCAAGGACGTAGCAGTAATACATGGTTTCGAGGTCTTCAAGCATCTGTCGGCGCAAGTAAGCGATAGCCTCGTCGACGGTCATTTCGATGCGTAGTCGCGCAAATCGTGGGCTCATGAGCCCGCCAGCGGCGTCTTCGGCGTAGGCCAAAAGTGCGCTTATTTCCCGGCGCGTCCGTTCGGGGAGCACGTTGAGTATCCCCTCCTTAAGGGCCGACTCGTCGGTATTTTGCAAAAGGTCGGCGACGTCGTCGGGGGGCAGAGTGCGCACCCAGAGCTTTCGCTCCTTTTCCGGCAGTATCCCTAAAAGTTCTGATTGGTCGACAGAACTCAAACTCAAAAAAAAGTCTTCCGCCTCACCTCGTTCAAGCTGCGCAAACCACTCCGCACGCTCCATACCGTGGATTGTCGGCCAGAGTTCCCACAATTCATCCGCAACAATACGCTCTTTTTCCATTTTCACCTCAATCGTCATAGCAATAAAAAACAAATAAACTTTTTATTTGCTACATAAAAGAGGCGCAAAATTCTGTCCTTTACAACAAACAGCTAATTTCATATTCTTCCTCTCTAGGGCGAGGAAGAGCGAGACTTCCCCGACGACTAGTATTTAATCATAAAATGACACTGCTTACCCAGTGGGTCGTCCATAGTAATCCTCAAAAAAAACCTTCCCCCCCGCTACCCGCGCTGCACACTAGCGCTAAATGTTGCCAAATGCAAGGTCTAATGATCGCGCTTTGACGCTCTCAAAAAGCTGCGAGCTATGGCTGGGCGCTTCCCCTAGAGATACTCTGATTCATGCGAGATTTATCTTATTTATTTTTGTGGGGGAAGTCTCCCCCTACGCCGCAACCCCGCGCTGTGCGCGGGTTTGCGTCTACCCCCTCCGCGGGGACACCCCGCGACGCCCCGTCCAGGTTTTGGCCACCATAGAGCTTTGCGCTTGCCCTAGAGCGCAAGTCCTTAGCAGGATTTGGGGCAGTAGCTCCAAAAATAAATCGGATTTTCCTTAAGAATGCTCTGATTAATGCAAAAACAGTAGGGGGTAGCATTCAAAGCTGTCCTTAATTAAAACAACGAAAGTCAAGCGAGTTTTCAAAATAAAGTCAATAAAATCAAGGCAGTACGCAAAAATGGGTTCTAAGGGCGATAGCCCTTAGCAGGATTTGGGGCGGAGCCCCAAAAATAAATCAGATTTTCTATATACTAACGCTGTCTATCTGCGACACACAAGATTGCACTTGCAATTTACATTTGGATCCACGATCATGGAATGGAGCTAGTATAGACTTTGCTGTGACGCGATGCGTCAGCAGGGGCTCCTAAATCAATGAAGCGTGGATGTCATGGATTGTGCATATCGTCGTATTATTGTTTTAGCGTCATATGTAGTTATAGCTATTACAGTACTTGCTTGCCTAGAGCCCATAAAAATTGAGCGCGAGGAGCGCGAGCGTGAGAGCTTTGGGGAGGAGGTGTATAATATTTTATATGACAACACCGTGCGCAGTCCCGATAAAGCTGAAGTAAGGGCACGAGTTTTTGAAAACTACAAGGCAGATTTTATAGACGCTGTCAATGATACTTTACCATCTGAAGAGCTTGATGCGGTAAACGAAGTTTTTAAAAACATTGTTCCCTTGTATGAATCTAAGCTTTATCAGGGGATGTTAAGGAAGATCGCAGTAGTTGTTGGCGAATTTCGCAATTCCGCTGATGCAATAAAGGCGTATACTTTTATCGATGCCAAACCGAGTAACATTGCGCAGCCAGAGCGTGGGTATTTTTTAGCACATGTTTTTAATTATCCTAAGTTTAGCGAATTGAGTCATAGTTTATTAGAACTATTACTCAAAAATAGTACAACGAAGTACAATGCTAGCAATCAGCTTATCAAGGCGTTATCTATAGAATTCTCCGATCTTGAAGCTCTAGATTCTAAGTCGTTTCTTTATACACTACTCGATCGTCTGCTTGATGAAGATCCGGATTTTGCCCCCAGCGAGGGTCCCTGGGAGCGCAATGACGTTGTACGCATAGATAAGCGTGGGATGCCGCTTATCAATCCGCTTGACGATGAGTGGGTGTATTTACCCTTTATCGATGCCAATAATGATGGACTCGCCGATTTTGATCAGTTTGGCTATTTTAAGCTTAGAAACGGCACAACGCTCTCACCTTTTGATGCGAATGCGAAAGAGAATTCTTATTTAAGGATCAATGAGCTAGGTCGTATTGCGAAGAACGATCATGAGGTTTTTCAGTATTTTGATATACACCAAACGCCACTTGCGTACTTGATCCGCGAGAGCGACGCGTTGCTAAAAGATGAAACCCTAGACGACGCCCAGCGAGCTACACATAAGTTGCTTCAATCTGGCAAAGAGCATAGCGACAAGTTCGGAACGTATATGGGCTTTAGTGAAAACTCGCCCTTGTATAAGCTATTACACGGCTTACTTCAGATTGCCGACAACGATGAGATCGGTCCAGCACTAGAGACGCTTATTATATTGTTAAGGGAGCACCCAGAGAACATAGCCGCGCTGATCCACGATCTCGATCAAATTATAGATATTATTGAGCGCCTTGACCCCGACATTAAGCTTAACAACAATCTCATCGATGAGCTCTTGCCGTTATTGCTAGAGCTTGCCGAGAGCCCGGGTCTTCTTGAAGAGCTTTTGCTGGCACTCAACGAGCCGCTTTCGCAAAAGATTGCCGATGGGATAGCGCGTTTAGCGCGGATTCGCAAAGACTTTATTGTTGTAGAACCGAATAGCGCCTATGAAACGTGCTTCCAGCAATGTAATGAGCAATACGAAATTGGTACGATGCAACGCTACGACTGCATACAGACTTGCCCCATTGATGACGTTATTGGTAAGGAACTGGTAGATCATCATGCGCCCGAATCCGCGAGCAATCGTTCTATTTTTCAGCGCGTAGCAGCGTTGATGTGGGAGACCTCGGAGGCGACGTACTACTCGAAGGTCGAGATGCTCATTGTTCAAGGTAAAGACATTAGTGCTTTTGGCGCTGGCCTTGGCAACCTCATGGAACTCGAAAACCTCGCCATGCTCTACCTTCACACGTTTACGGGGGATATGCACCTGATTAATCACATCAACCCTGATATTGTGAAGTTGGCAGAACCGCTTGGTATTGACGATGATTCGGTGGCAGGAGTGTTTTCTTGGGTAGTTGCACAGGTGTTTAGGATCAAACTCTCAATTTCTCCAAAGACCGATGAAGTAACGCGTTTTTTCAACCTTACAGAGCTTGAGTCGAATAATGAAAATTACAGCTTTAGCATCAATGTTGCGCGCTGTAATTCGGGGAGAAAGTGTATTGAAGCCAACGCTGATACGCTGTTAGCGATTGAAGCGGTGGGCTTAGTCGATGCACTACATCCAGTGATTTCGGTTTTTAATCGCCACAAAAAAACGGCGCTATTTCCCAAAATGGCAGCGCTTTTGTATGAACACTACCCATCGGGTAGCTTTATCGATCGCTACGAAGATGGGAGCCCCTTACCCCTTCACGCAGACAACTACAGAGCTATAGAGCCACTGCTTATTGAAATAATGGATAAAACTACGATTATCGAATCTGTTGGGGATTTTTTTGATGGCTATAGCAATATCGTTTTGAGTGATGGGACGAAGATTTTAAATCGTATCTCTAGCTTTTTACGCTTCTTGCTAACACCAGACCCTTTGCTACGCAATTCGGAGGGAAGCAAGAGCACGACGGATCCACAGGGGCAAATCATAACGCCACTTTCACCAGCATACTTGGTGATCGATCCCATACGTGAGATTGTCGATCTTTGGGATCAAGATCCAACGCTAAAGCAAGAACTCAAAAGCGCTATCAGCGGCATTGTACGCGTAACCATAAAGACTGAAAAGACGAGTGACGGCGTTGTACGTTTTAAGAAGCCCGCAGGCATCAAAATTGCGGCAACAGCACTACAAGTCGTATGGGAGCAATTCATTCACGAGAGCACAGCTGAGAAACGCCGAGCTTGGATTTATGATGAGGCCATACCCGAGATGCGGCGCTTCATAACGGGACGCTTACTTTACGCGTTTTTTGAGCTTATGTCACAGCTCGACAAAGATCCTGAGGCGCTTCGCGGCATTCGTGAATTTTCACTCTACGCTATGGAGTCCGGCTCTGCCGCGCCCGAGCACCTGACACTTTTTGTTTACAACCTGCTTACACTGGCTTATCACCCCAGTGTTTTGGTGGATTTGGCTAAATTTTTAGCCTACCCCATCGATCCAGACCGCATATGGCGCACTGAGGGTTACACCGAGTTATCCTTTGTTTTAACCATCGTAAAGTGTGTCAACGCCTTCAATCGCGTAGATCCAGATGCTGTATTCAATCGATTCTTCTACCGCCTCTTCCAAAGTAAAACCCAGCCACAAGCCAACATCGTACGCCTCCTCAACGTCGCCAAGGCGATGTTGCGCCAAATTCCAGGAGAGCATGAGCGGATGAGCGTTGCGGACCAAGCCATGTTCTTTGATTTTGTCTACGACTTTTTTATGGACGATGATCGCGGTATTGAACGTATCTATAAGGTTATTGAGTTCACGGTATGGGGCACAGCAGGACGCCCCGCCGACTGGGTGCAGCCAGATTAGCTTAGAGCACAAAATTATTATACCTATCATTCTCGTGAGTGTGGCCATCCATGCGTAGTAAAACCATAAAGTTCCTTTTTCAGCTCTTTGTACTATGCGCTTTTTGTAGCGCGGGGCTCACGTTTTTTGCTCCTGAAGCGCGAAGTGGCGGATTGTTTATGCCGTTTAGAGGCGTTCTACCTATGGGGCGCGCAGGTGCGGTCGTCGTGTCACTGCGCGATCCCAACGCCCTGTCTATTAACCCAGCGCTGCTCGCTCTCGGCGAGGGACATCAGATTTTGGTCGATGCAAGCTGGTCGATGCTGCAGCTGGAGTTTAATCGAGATCCTCGCATTAACCGCAATGGTAGCAAAACCGAGTTTGAAATGGTTCGCAATGAAGCGCCGGGCATAGTGATACCACAAGTTCTCTTTTCTACAGATTTTGGTACAGATCAGTTCGCGCTTGGCTTTGGCGTTTTTCCTCCATACGCCGCGCCCGCGCGCTTTCCCGCTGATGGCCCCCAGCGCTACGCCATTATCGATATGAGCGGCACGATTGCCTTTACCACGGCGCTCGCCTTTGCATGGCGAGCACATGAACGGTTTTCTATTGGTGCTAGCATACAAAACATCAGCTTTATCTTCTCAGGCGTCGGTGTGGCAAGCACATACATTGGCTTGTACGGCGAGCAGGAAGACCCGTGGTTTGATAGCCTCATCAGCGTGGAGGCGGCAGATTATTTTACGCCATCTGCGAACTTTGGGCTTTGGGCGCGCCCCGTTGATGGCTTTGAGCTTGCGGCCTCGTTCCAACTTTTTGCACACACCAAATCAAAGGGTGGACGCTTTAAGGCCGCGCTACCCGAGCATTACATATACGATATGGGCACGATCGATGGTAAGCATATGGAGCTTACGCTCAATCTTCCGTGGAACCTGCACTTTGGTCTGCGCTACTACCACGAGGATGTCTTCGATATCGAGCTTGACGCGTGGTTTGAACGCTGGAGTACGCACAGAAACATCGTCGTTTCCCCCGACGAAGTGATGATACGCAACATGCCTTTAGTCAACGACATTAAAGTGGATAACTTCATTATTCCGCGTCATATGAAGGATGTTTTTGGTTTTTCGCTGGGTGCAGATTGGCATATCATGCCCCGCTTCTTTACACTACGCGCGGGTTTTATGTATGAGTCTGGTGCCGCGCGCGATGAGTATTACTCCGTCTTTTCCTACGACGCTCACAAGTTTGCACCCAGTATTGGCATGTCTCTTACGCTTGATTTTGTTCGCCTCGATTTTGCCTTTATGCATGTGCAACAGATTTCCAAAAAGATCGTAAACGGTGAACACAAGCAGTACAACCTCCCCTACCCCGAACAGGCTAATGTTACCAATAACGGACATTACTCTTCGTTTTACGACTTTATAGGGCTGGGCGCGAACTTCTTTTTTTAGGGAAGCTCTGATTTATTGGGGCTAGCGCCCTTGGAACCCGTTTTCGTGTCTTTAAATTATGAACCACGAAAAACACGAAAACTCACGAAAAAATCTTTTTTAATCTTATATGCCCAGCTTGATATTTAATAATCTTTCGTGCCTTTCGTGTCTTTAAATTATGAACCACGAAAAACACGAAAACTCACGAAAAAATCTTTTTTAGTCTTATATGCCAGCTTGATATTTAATAATCTTTAGTGCCTTTCGTGTCTTTAAATTATGAACCACGAAAAACACGAAAACTCACGAAAAAATCTTTTTTAATCTTATATGCCCAGCTTGATATTTAATAATCTTTCGTGCCTTTCGTGTCTTTAAATTATGAACCACGAAAAACACGAAAACTCACGAAAAAATCTTTTTTAATCTTATATGCCCAGCTTGATATTTAATAATCTTTCGTGCCTTTTGTGTCTTTAAATTATAAACCACGAAAAACACGAAAACTCACGAAAAATTCTTTTTTAGTCTTACAGATCCGACTTGACCTGTTATAATATTTCGTGCCTTTCGTGTCTTTAAATTATGAACCACGAAAAACACGAAAACTCACGAAAAATTCTTTTTTAGTCTTATATGCCCAGTTTGTTATTTAATAATCTTTCGTGCCTTTCGTGTCTTTAAATTATGAACCACGAAAAACACGAAAACTCACGAAAAATTCTTTTTTAGTCTTACAGATCCGACTTGACCTGTTATAATCTTTCGTGCCTTTCGTGTCTTTAATTTATAAACCACGAAAAACACGAAAACTCACGAAAAAATCTTTTTTAGTCTTACAGATCCGACTTGACCTGTAATAATCTTTCGAGCCTTTCGTGTTTTTCGTGGTAAAAAGCTTTCGTGCCTTTCGTGTTTTTCGTGGTAAAAAGCTTTTCGTGGTTAAAAATAAGCCGTTTCTCACCGTGCAAAGCTCTTTCTATCTTCTACCTGTCTTATTTAATTAGCATTAATAACTTATGCTTCTCTACAAAATGTCTCATTGTGTTTAAAACCGTATCGGATTTGTAAAATTAAATTCACCCTCTACTCGACTGAACAAACATAATAGTTACGCACTTCCGCAGCCGTTGCCAGTCGCGTTTTAACAAGAGGGTATGCCCAACTCTGGGGTAGACAATCTTCGCCGCTTTTGTAGTAAACAGTTTCTGTATCTTCTATGTGTTCAACGATTCTTGGCGTATAAATCGTATGATGCGTGCAGGCATCAAGAACTGCAGCTTGCGCATCAAGATGCACATCACCCGCGCTCACACAATCGCGAGCAATATAGACATATCGATAATCTGAATCCCCTCCAATACTTACCGTGCATGAACTATCCAAATAATGATTATCACCAAAATTATTGTACAAATAAGTGTCAGTACGCACGCAACAATGCATCGTTTCATCGCCAACTCGAATATTATGAGAATAACAACTACGCTCCAACAGCGTGTCGTAGGGATACGGATCGACGTAGGTCGAACCATCAGAATATTCAATAGTTTTGTAGATGAGTCGACTGCCGCTTTTTGAGCGCGGAAGCTTAGCAAGTGCTTGGTAGTCGGCTTGGCAAGTTCCGAGGGCATCATTGCAAGCGTTGGCTTCATTTTCCTTTTCGGTCAGCGCTGCCGTTACAGCATTTTTGTCCTGCTTGCAGCTATCATAGTTACCTTGGCAAGCATCAAGCGACGCCTGTATTTCGGCATCCCGACATGTTTCACAAGTTTCGCAAACTTCGCAGCGCTCGCAACGAGGGCAGTCCTTCTCATCGCATTGGCAGTCATTTTGATTTTCATGAATAGACGAATTTTGCTCTGTGCAAGCACTAAGAGCCATAGTGGCTGCGCAAATCAAGATTAGAGCGACTTTCATGGCTAACTCCTTAAAGGCCAGTTTTCGTGTTTCCCCATAAAGCGAAAATGCATGCATCGTTTCCTGTAGACCTACAAGATAGAAGCGAAACGCGTTTTTAGCATACAGGATAAGTGCCGGTATTTCAAAATGCTAAGAATTTTACGTGCAAACAAAAGCTCAACGTTTCCATCAATAATATAGTACTTGCTCAAAAACACCCGAATAAAATAAGTCGTTTGATTAAAATCAGGAACCTTTGCACGGCTAGAAATAGTGATCTTAATTTTGCACTTTTTTAGCAAGTCCTGCATTTTACGGCGAACAAGCTAGTTCACGTTTTGCTGCAAATGCTATGCTCTTGACTTTTAAAGGATTTTGGCGATAAGTACACGTGGGCGTGTTGCCCACTATTTTGGGGAGAATGCTTATGTTGAAGATGAAAAAACTACGAACCTTTGCCGTATGTATAACGTTGGCCGCCTTCTTAACAAGCTGCTACGGCAGTTTCGGTGCAA
>JBBAEA010000031.1:0-28126 GCA_041656175.1 Bradymonadales bacterium
TATTGGTCATTTCGTTGAAGCCCAGATTCTGGAGGCTTTAAATATCGATTTTATCGACGAAAGTGAAGTGCTTACGATGGCTGACGAAGACAACCACATTGACAAACTCGCCTTTAAAGCGCCCTTCGTTTGCGGCGCACGAAATATCGGCGAGGCTTGCAGACGCATACAAGAGGGTGCCGCCATGATTCGCACCAAAGGCGAAGCGGGCACGGGCGACGTAGTCGAAGCGGTGCGGCACATGCGAACCATGAATCGCCAGATCGCTGAGCTCTGTAGCTTAGAAACGACAGAAGTCGCTACATTCTGCAAAGAACATGCTATTGCCTACGATTTGGCGCTAAAAATTCGAGAACTCAAGCGTTTACCCGTCGTTAATTTTGCTGCTGGCGGCGTTGCTACTCCAGCGGATGCAGCGCTTATGATGCAACTTGGTTGCGACGGTGTCTTTGTTGGTTCTGGTATCTTTAAGTCGGGTGACCCCGCGAAGCGCGCAAGTGCTATCGTTCGCGCTGTAGCCAACTACAACGATCCCAAGATTCTACTCGAGGTTTCGACGAATTTGGGTGAAGCCATGGTTGGTATCGCCTGCGATGAAATGCTAGACTCGCAACGCTATGCTAAACGCGGAAACTAGTTAAATGAGAGCTAGATCGGGAAGATGGTAGCCTGAATTTTATAGCGCTCTTTCATAAAATTTTCGTGTTTTTCGTGGTAAATAAGTTGTTTCATTGCTAACATCGAATTTTTAACCACAAAAGGCACGAAATGCTCGAACGGCACGAACTGTAGGGGCAGGTTTCAAACCTGCCCTTAAAAACCCATTTCACACAACACTTCAAGGACGGCAGCCTGAATCTTATTACGCGAATTTTTAAAAAAATTTCGTGTTTTTCGTGTTTTTCGTGTTTTTCGTGGTTAAAAAGTTGTTTCATCGCTAACATCGAGTTTTTAACCACGAAAGGCACTAGGCTGAAAATTGCTAAGAAAAGCCTCATTGTTCTCAAACTAGACTAGGATAGCACTTTTCAGTCTTTTCTTTGTATTTCCCCGTTTATGACTTCATATTTCTGTACGGCTTTGGGAAAATTAAAATAGCGCAGCGAGGTTGTTGTAAGGAATACTTGGCTGGATATTTCGGCTAGGAATTCAAAGAGGCGGCGGTTTCGTTCGGGATCCAGTTCGCTAGAGACGTCGTCGAGCAGAAGAATTGGCGAAATGCCTTGCGATTGTTTGAGGTAGAAGAGCTCAGCCATTTTAAGGCTGAGCATAATTGCACGTTGTTGACCTTGGCTAGCATAGAGTTTGGCGCTCTTTGCATTAATTTGTATGCTCCAGTCATCGCGTTGTGGGCCAGCAAGACTAGATCGCCGCATGCGCTCATTATTTCGGACTCGTCGCATATTGCTGAGGTATTCTGCCCAAACCATGTCGATAGACAAAGAATCTTCGCGAAAATCGAGTTTTTGCCGAATACTGCTGCTTATGTACTCTAATTGCAAATCGTAGCTTTCGTCGAAAAGCGTTTTAAAGCAGTTGCTTAAAAGCGCGTTGATGGCGAATAAATATTGTATTCTCGCATAGATGATGCGCTGTGCGAAGTGTTCAAGTTGTTCATCGTAGACGTCGAGGAGCTTGTGATCGAGTTGTTCAGCGCGCAGTGAACTCGCCTTTGCGCGTAGAACTTTTTGGTATTGGTCTAGATCCTGTAGTAGCAGCGGTCGGTGGTTAAAGAGCATGCGATCTAGGGCGTTTCGGCGCGTTGCGGGGCTATTTTGTAGGAGGCTTACGTCTTTAGGTTCAAAAAGACTTAGTCGCATGATTCCGAGGTAATCGCCAAGGCGCAGTACGGGGCTGTTATCTACAAAGATGCGACGCCGATTTTCTTCTAGAACTAGTCTTAATTCGTACTGCGCTTTTCCAGCGCTGAGTTTGGCTTCGATGCTACATACGGGCTGATCGTAGTGGCGTAATTCCGCGAGTTTAGCGCTACGGAAACCTTTAAGATAAGCAAGAAAAAAAAGGCATTCGAGAAGATTGCTTTTACCTTGCGCATTGTCGCCGTAAATAATGTTAAAGTCCCTAGAAAATTCCAGCTCAAGGGCTTCGAGGTTGCGAAAATGCGTGGCTTTTATGTTTTGGATGAACATCGTAGTGAGGAGATAGAAGTGTGGAGTGCCCGTATAAGGTTCTTCAGAAAGTACTATAAATAATAGCTAAACAGTAGCTAGCGCAAAGTCAGGAACACATTCAAAATAAAGTCAATAAAATCAACACACTACGTATAAGAATGGGTACCGAGGCGGTAGCTCCCAATAATCAGAATCTCCTTTAGTTTATTTCTTTTTAACGGGTACAGTTTCCGTAATCGGGATTCCAGCTTCATAAGTATTGGGAGGAGCAGCGATACTTGGGATATTGTTTTTTGCTCTTGGTACAGCCTTAGCGGGGTAGCTTTCGTGCATTTCGATGAACATGCCGTTATCTTCGACTTTGATCTGGGCTTCAAAGTTAATTCTTGAGCCGCTGAGCTCGATCGTTCGTTTTACAGTAGTGGCTTCTTTTTGAGGTGGAACGATTTCTACGAGCTGTCCTCGAACGAGCGTTGTTCCAGAGCCTAAAGTAATTTTGAGTACAGTTTCTGAGGCGATGGCGCTGCGGTATTCGATCACGATGTCAAAGGCGCCATCAATGTTGTTTTCGCTAGCTTTTATGCTTAGCGTTAGTGGCAGGAGCATAGCGTATGCTTGCTGCTCGTGTGCTTGCTCAAGTTCGCTTTGCGCTTCAGGTTCTTCTACGGCTAGTGCATCTTCTTCTACGGCTAGCACTTCTACCTTGGAGGCATCTTGCGGAGCTGGCTTGTGTTCGTTTTTTGTGCTGCTGCATGCAAAGAGGAGCGTACAAAAAGCAATAATTAAGGCGTTTATGCGAATCATCTTTCACTCCAGAGCTTCCTTAAGGAAATTTAATTTTGTCCAAGCCAGTATACGCGTCCTTGCGTTGCGTTACTGAGCGTATCGCGGTAGTTCTCGAGTTCGTCTTCTTTAACGTTGATGTAGAACTCAACGCCTTCGGCAACATAACTCTCGCGCAGTTTTTGTGCACTCGAGGCATTGATGATGCCGTAAACGGCGTAAGTGTCGGCAAAATCGACGCGAAAAGCAAGTTCTTGCATAGGAATAAACTCGTGGCTTTCGGCGTTTTGCAGTGCTTGTTTTACGGTATTGCCGTAGGCTCGAACCAAGCCACCCACGCCGAGTTTAATACCGCCAAAATAGCGAACGACATGCGCCACTACCGCGTCAAAGCCCATACCATCGATAGCCGCAAGAATTGGGCGCCCAGCGCTTCCACCAGGCTCGCCGTCATCAAAAAAACGATATTGTTCTCCAATGCGATATGCCCAGCAGTTATGGCGTGCATCGGCTTGGTGCCAGTTTTTTATGTATAGCTCCGCCTCTTCGACGCTTTGCACTGGTGCACAGGTCGCAATAAATCGGGACTTTTTAATCTCGTTGGTAAAACTCGCTATTTCACTTAAGTGCAGCATTGAAAAGACTGTGGTCAGTAGCTTTTTTCGAGCTAAAGGCTTCGTTTGAAGAGCTACATTGAGCAAACGGCCTATGGTTCAAAAAGTTTTTACCGTGTTCTAAAATCCATGGAACGCGTAAGAGGGAGGACAGAGCATCGTAGGATAAGAAAGTGGCGCAGTAAAGTCCAAAGACGCGTCAAGTTGCGAACAAAAAAGGAGGCAAAGTTCAGGTGACATACCCGCTCCAAAACGTACCGTTGCTTCCTCCCGGATCTGGCGGATTGGCTTTTTTGCGCCATATCACCTGAACTTTGCCTCCATTGCACGGAGAGAGAGGGATTCGAACCCTCGGTACCCTTTTGAGATACACGCGATTTCCAATCGCGCACCTTCAGCCACTCGGTCACCTCTCCTAATCGACATCTAAGGAGGGAGAGGGATTCGAACCCTCGATACATTTCTGTATACATGATTTCGAGTCACGCGCCTTCGACCACTCGGCCACCCCTCCATAAAGGGTAGATTATTTTTTTGTTCGCATATTTTCAAAGAACTCGCGAAGTAAGGCTGAGCTTTCGTCAGCTCGGCATCCTTCAGCTACACGCACACGGTGTGGAAGTCTCGGGTCATCCACGCAGGCATAAAGCGATCTTACTGCTCCAGCCTTTGGATCCCTGCATGCAAAGACTAATCGATCTATTCGTGCTTGCAGTATTGCGCCCGCACACATCAAGCAAGGCTCAAGACTTACGTACATGGTACTTCGCCTTAACTGCCAGTTGCCCAAGTTGCGATTTGCGCACTGAATGGCGGCTATCTCTGCATGTCCAAGTACGTCGTTATACTGCATACGTTGGTTAAAACCCCAGCCGCTAAGCTGTCCTTCAACCACGATTACAGCGCCAACAGGTACCTCTTTGCGAACGAAAGCAGCTTTAGCCAAATCCAACGCAAGCCCCATATAGTGCTTGTCTAAACTTGCCATCAGCTGCTTCCTCGCAAATACACCGAAGAGGGCTCGAACCTCCAACCTACGGCTTCGTAGGCCGTTGCTCTATCCAGTTGAGCTATCGGTGCAGGGAGCGGAGAGAGAGGGATTCGAACCCTCGATGCGCTACAAAACGCATACTCGCTTAGCAGGCGAGCGCCTTCAGCCACTCGGCCATCTCCCCTTGGTTTTGGACAACCAAAGTTATTACCAAGCCATTCACTACCGCATTTGCGGCTACCGTTTGAGCGGCTCGCAAACGAGAGCGCTTGTACCATGCTATGCGTTCCTTTGCAAGCATTATTTTATATGAGCGCCGATATTTGTTATTTGGCCGCGAAACGACGCGATAAAAAGCGGTATGACAAGGAGCAACGTTAGGGAGGCTCTGATTAATACGAAAACGCTCAAAAAGTCACTAGAGCAAAGTGAGGAAAAATCAGGCGAGCGTTTAAAATAAAGTCAATCAAATCAAGGCGGTACGCAAAAAAAAGGGTTCTAAGGGCTATAGCCCTTAGCGGGGTTTGGGGCAGAGCCCCAAAAATAATTCAGAGTTTCGTTAGCTGTATCGCTCCTTGTCGTAGGATTTGTAGCGTTTGCTTGTCGATTTTTACCACGGTTGATGGTGCAGCTTCGCAAGTTGCTATTTGTACCAAGCGCAGAGAAAGGCGCTCATCGTCTATAAAAAGTTCTCGGGCTTCCTCTATGCTTCGTACTGGAGGCTGACCCGAATGGTTTGCACTTGTGCAGCAAAGGGGGTGCCCAAACTCGCGGAGTATACGCAAGGGCACTGCGTGATTGGGGCAGCGTAGACCTACGAAGCCATCGCTCGATTTTAATACATCAGGCAAGTCCGCTCTAGCTTTTAACACGATCGTTAGCGGGCCTGGCCAAAATTTTTGCATCAAGGTTTCGGCGTCTTTATTAACGATGGCAAGCTCTTTTGCTTGCTCCACAGAGCGCACAAACACGGGCAAGCTCTTTTCTTTGGGACGCTCTTTGAGCGCTAAAATCTTGCGAATTCCCGTAACACTATGGCAAGCCGCCGCTAAGCCATACACGGTTTCAGTGGGTAAGAGGATGCAGCCACCAGCCGATAAAGCGGCTAAGATGCTGGGCATCGCACGGCTAATATCGCTTTCGCTGTTTACACAAAAGCTCTTCTCTTTCTTGCTCATGCTCGTTTGACTGAATTTTTTCTGGGACTTCGCCCCTCGCCCTTAGAAGTCTTTTTCCGTAAGCAAATTTTCGTGGTAATTCAAAAAGTATAGCTCCAAGCTTCGCGTGTGGGGGGGGAAGGCGAGTTCTTCGGGGGCGTATACGAGTTTGAAGTCGGTAACTTCGCTGTTGGTTTGGAGTTTTTGCAGCAAGTCTTGTTTTTGGGGCTTGCAGAGTGCAAAGAGCAACAAGCGATCGCGCTTGGGGTTAGAGTCTACGCATATGATTTTTTTGATGTCGTTCTCTACGTTTAGCATAATGCCGCTTTCTTCGTAGAGTTCTCGCACAGCGCCATCTTGCCAGCACTCGGCAAGTTCTAGGTAACCCCCAGGTAGCGCCCACTCGCCTTTGCAAGGTTCGATGGCGCGTTTGATGCACAAAATTCCTAAGGAATCATCGGTATATATGGGAAGCAAGGCGTTAACTACGGGAACGGGGTTGCGATAGGTAATGACACCGCAGCCACATTCTTTTGGCCATTGGTAGTCTAGTTTTGCGCGCTTTGCGCCACAATATGGGCAGTATTTTTCGAGTAGTCTGGGCATGATTTAGTATGAGAGAAATTTCGTAGGCACAAGTGTTTACAGGGGGTAAGCCCTTGTAAATCGAGTAGTCGTAAAATAAGCAAAACGACGCGTAACGCTGTTTGGTTTATGCATAAGCATTTTATTAAAAGAGCGTGGGCGAGTCGATCGCTCAGATATTGGGGGGTAGACAGAGACCCCGCGCGTTAATTTGCAAAAGCTGCATAATTTGCGCTGGCTTGGCGCATAGCCAAGACGGCGCAAATTATAGAGCAGCTTTGAGCAAATTAACGCGTGAGGCTCGGGCGTAGGGGGGCTTGCCCCCCACAAAAGAGATACGAATTTTTGTAGCAAAACAGTGTGTTTTAAACTGTTTAATGCGATGCTGAGCAAGTTAGTTTTGCTTCCATAATCGAGGCGGCGAAGCACTGTAGCAACGCCTAGTAAAGGTATTATGCAAAGGCAGTAAAGAAGCGCAAGTTCTGTAGAAAATTAAAGCAGGCGTACTTGCCTGTTTAGACGTCAATGTGGTATACAGTAAGACTTTGCGCGGAACTAGCTGCGCGGAGAGATTTCATCGCATGAGGCAAAACAAGATGCTTAGATGTTTACGTAACTTTGTATTGTTAGTTTTACTATTTACACCTGTTGTCGCATTGGCAGATGGCTTAACAATAGTCGACGTTGACACAAAGAGCGCGCCAGATATTTCGGTGTATTTCGACCTGCGACAAAGCGATGGAATGGTGGTAACTGGCATTACGACCGAGGATTGCACATTAGAAATCAATAATATGCAGCCCGAGCTCATCTCGCCCAACATTAAATCGTTTTATGAAGGCGACCGCGGCGTGGGAATTTTGTTTATATTTCCGGTTGCCAAGAACTACAGCGAAGAGAGCTTTGCCATACGCAGCAACCTTGTGACGCTCATTCAAAAACTAGACCGTCGTATCGATAGAATCAATGCCATTCCTTACGATAACACCGCAACTCCCGTCGGTTGGTCTTCAGGCGGCGATGGGAAACTGGCCAAAGCCGTCTCTGAGATGAATACCAGTGATGTCCTTGAGCCCAACCTTTTTGCCAGCTTTACGCCTGCACTCGCGGCGCTAGAGAGTTTGCAAGGAGTTACGCAAAAGTATGTCGTTATTATTAGTGATGCGGAGGGTGCGATTGTTGGTGACCCCACGCGCGCAAATCGCTTGATTACAGAGTTTGTGGAAGAGTTAAAAAAGAAGCAAATTAAGCCCATAGTCGTGGCGTATAGCCCAGATGGGAAGGCTGCCATGACCAACGCACATCTGTTGCAGCGTATTGCGAATAATGCTGGTGGGACGTCATACCTGGTTTATGACACGGCGAAATTCCAAGCGGTTTTGTTATCGGATGTTTTTGACGATATTTACAAAAGATACATTCTTGAAGCCGAGGTCGATCTTAAGAAAGATTTTTGGTTGGATGAAGGACGCTACAATCTACAGCTCACCGTGCGTACAAACCAAGGCGACGTGAAGGCGGGAAGCAAGATTTCGTGGCCAAAGTTGAGTAAAAGTAGGCTATGGCTATGGATAACGCTTGGTTCGGTGGGTGGTGTCATCCTTATCGTTGTTCTTGTTCTAGTCTTTAGGCGACGCGAGGAAGAGGAAGTCATTATAGATCACGGGCCGGAGGAGATGCATTGCGCAACCTGCGGTAAAGTTATACCCGAAAAGTTATTTGGTTTTAACGGGGAGTTCTGTCTCTCGGGGGGCTTGCCTGACTGCCCATATTACCAAATGCCAGACCAAGGTAAAATTCAAATAACGAAAGGTATTATGGCCGATACGACATTCTTTATCAAACAAGAGATTACAACGATCGGTTCATATCCCGAGAACAACGTTTATCTCAACGACAAAGCCGTTTCGCGCAAACACGCTGCAATCAAGGCCGATGAAGGCAAGCGCTACGAAATTCGCGACTTTGGCTCAGCCAACGGCACTTACGTAAACGACGAGCGAATTGAGCGCAAATTCTTGCGAAACGGCGATATTATTCGCTTTGGCTCGGTAGAAACAGTATTTAAGCTAAAGTAGATATTGCGCAAGCTACGCTTTGCCTGTTTGAGATTAAGCGCGCAAATAGTGTGCTATCATTAAAATCTTTTAGCCAAATACTTGGCTAGCTGGGCTCAAGGCTGGGGTGGGCAAGCTTTGGGCAGCGCCGAAATCGGAGCAAGGACTTATACGTCAAAGACTATGCACGAACCAATACTTCAAGCTAGCCGTACACTAGGCGAGGCTACTCTAAAAGATGAGCCATGGGTCAATAGAAGACTCGGTTATTACCACGATGTTGAGACTTTTTTTGAGGCATTGCGCGCGGCGCCCAAAGCCATCGTTCTCGTGGACGGATTAGTTCAAGATGACACCGCGGTGGGTATGATAACGCGCATGCAGGTTATGCGCCCTGTTTACGTCGTTGTTGCGCTTACACAAGCGCTTGAGGCTATTAGCATTTTGCAACTCTACGCCTTGGGCGCTGCAAAAATCGGAAGGCCAGGAGATTTTCAGCGCCACCCTGAGTGGCTATCGCCTAGCGATAATGAGCTCCAAGACTTGGTGTTTCCGCCCTTTTTGTTTAATTTGGCGCAGCAAGAAGTCGTGGAGGATGTGCTTAAAGCCGAGCTTCGAGCGCAAGTTATATTTTTGGGCACACATGCGCTGAGCTCTTTTGCGAACGCCGTGTTGGGAAGCCCTAAAAGCAGTGCTCCTTTGCGCATGATCGTAGAAGCCCCACCGTCTGCGTGGGTTAGGGAGTCCCTAGCTGCTGAATTAGCTGCAAAAAACAGCTACACGATTAAGCGCGAAATCGATAATGTGATTGAAAATGATATCGTTATTCTTGACGACATCACCAAAGCGATAGCGAGCCCAAATAAGGATAGTGTTTTCATCGTACACGGCTACCTCAACGATGAGCATCGGGCGCTACTTCGCACAGTCCATGAACAGAACACCGTTTACTATGCCAGCCCCGAGGGTTACATCCCAAGTAAGCAAGACCTTAGGGAGGAGCCAATATTAGCCTCGCAATTTTGGGCTAAGTTCCACACACTTATTCAGGAAGCAATAAAATAACATGACAAATATGATATTAGAGACCAAGGGTCTTAGCAAAAACTATGGTCGCATAGCGGCCGTCAAAGATCTCGACATGGCCATACCGCGTGGGCAGATCTACGGTTTAATCGGAAAAAACGGCGCTGGTAAAACTACGCTCATGCGCATGATTGCTGGCTTAGCAAGACCTAGTTCAGGCGAAATACGCATAAACCGCTCACTCGACTTAGACCACGAGCGCACAAAATTAGGTTCGCTCATCGAAACGCCCGCTTTTTTCCCGCACATGACGGGTCTCACGAACCTACGCTTACAGCAAAAGCTCAGACCAGGGCGCGCAAGTTGCGAGCAACTACTCAAACTAGTCAAGATTTGGGACGCCCGAAACCGACTTGTCGCCGAGTACTCCTTAGGGATGAAACAGCGCCTCGGAATTGCGTTGGCCTTGATTGGAGAACCAGAGCTGGTGCTCCTCGATGAGCCTATTAACGGACTAGATCCCGCAGGAATCCATGAGTTGCGCGAAATCTTAAAAAAAATAAACCAAGAAAATGCGGTGACCTTTGTCATTTCCTCGCACATACTCGGAGAATTATCAAAACTTGCCACGCACTTTGGCATCGTCGATAAGGGGAGGATGATTGCAGAGTTTTCCGCAGATTCGCTCAACGAACAAGCCAAAAAAAGCCTCCTCATTGAAGTGGACGACGTCGAGAAGGCAATGAACGTTTTGAGAGAAGATGCGACTTTGAAAATGAGCGTCGAAAATTCCAAAATTCGCATATTCCATTATGAAAGCTCAGGCGCCATTAATGCTAAATTATTCCAAAATGGCCTCAATGTCAGCAGCCTCATCGAAGAAGGCACTCAACTAGAAGACTACTTCCTCAGCCTCACGGATTAAATAATGAACAGTGAAAACAAATTTGTTAAGCCAAACACATCCCTACTCCGCCTTATGGGAGCAGATTTTTTTAGCTTTTGGCATCACAAAAGTTTTTGGGTCGCAAGCAGCCTCGCACTCTTTAGCGGGCTGACACTCGCCTTTGTTTCTTACCTCGCCGCGGACTTTGTCACGAGCAATTTCGGTGCCGACACGGGCATATCCGCCTCATTAGTCGCTTCGCACAGCCTTAACAGCGCCATCGTTATCTACGGCCTCATCGCTGTCAGTATTTGGCTTGTTTCGGACTTCCAACACCGCCGCATACAAAACACGCTCTGCATCGGCTACTCTCGCAGTAAATACTTTATTTCAAAGTTCACCATCTCAAGTCTATTCCTCGTTTTCTTGCAAGTCATCAGTTTTTGCACCGCCTACGCGCTCGCCCTCATTCTGCTGCCTACGCCCAAAATTTTGCCGGACACCAAC
Organism: Bradymonadales bacterium; assembly: GCA_041656175.1. GTDB lineage: Bacteria > Myxococcota_A > Bradymonadia > UBA4248 > UBA4248 > JBBAEA01. The sequence goes on from JBBAEA010000031.1 coordinate 10,739, forward strand.
ATTATTTCCAACGCTACCCTTTTCGCCTCGCTCGCCCTCAGCCTCTGGGAGCAGCTAGCGCTCGGCGCCCTTTTCGCCGCAGTCGCCTTCCTAACTCGCAACGTCGCCATCAGCCTCATCAGCTCTATCTGCGTCGTCACACTTCTCCCCCTCATGGCAAAAGTTTTCAACTTTGTAATGAGCAGCGTTTACGAAATCACGTTTAATTTCAACCAAGTCCTTGCCACGCACTACATCGCCACTGTTCCCGCCGACGTAGAGCACTACGTTTTGTATGGCCTCGGCGTTGGCGCCGCCTTCCTTTTGATCCCAACGCTTATCGCGTTTTGGCACTTCAAACTAAGCGACGTCTAAGGCGCTTACATACATGGCGAAGCCAGTTTTTTAGCATGCGCTTTTTTTGGCGGGGGGCTCTACAGCCCCCCTACGCGCAAGCTTCCCTCATGATCGCTGGCTTCGCGCGTTATTTTATGCGTTGTATGCGCTCGATCCGCGCATCCAACGCATAAAATGCGCTCAGGCAGCGATCCTTCGGGTGATCTTGCGCTACCCCCCTACGTTCAATATTCGTTGTTTTCATTTTGTTTGTGTATTTTGAAGATTCTGCGAACAAAAAACGAATATAGCGATATATATACTATAGAGACTAACGAGGGTTTTGATACCACTGGAATGAAGCTAATTATTGGCATTTACTTGGAAAAGAATACGCATTCCCCCTCTTTTCAGTCTTTGTTTCTTGGGCGATTTTGGAGGAAAAGCGATGGAAGAGAACAAAGGTATTAACTCGGCACGTGTGGTGTACGTGGCGATTGAAGAGCTATCTAAAGGATTAGCGCAAGGCGTAGGGGACTTAGACTGGCGCTATTTGCAGCTATACGGCGAGTTTGCTTGGTTTAATTGGTATTATAACTATGCTAAGTGGGGGGATAAGTTTAAGGGGCAGTTGTCGGATTATGTTATTTTTAAGCAAAGTTTAGCCTTAGTGAACGCGGAACATGCAAGCGCAATTCTAAGCGCCAAGAGCTATCATGCGGGTAAAGAACTAAGCGATTTACGCACGAAATCCGCTGTGAGTGCCAAGGTAGATTTGCTTTGGGCTAGGAAAGAGGGGACGAATATATTTCGCTTAGTGCGCGAGAAGCAAGAGTACATCAAGCAGCTTATGGATGGTGCGTTTCTCTGCATCTATTTGGATTATCTGGACAGCTTCGAGGATTCGCTCAACGAGGTAGAAAGATTGACGATTCTGCGCTCTTTGCGTATTTCGCTTTTAAATCGTTTGTTGTGCTTTATCGGCGTAAGCATAGATCTTCCCCAAAGCATGTTAAAACAGCTATCGGGCGGAGATATGCATGAACTAAGCTTCAGAACAACGCAGTCCCTTCTTATGAATGCTATCGAAGCAAAATTGTTTTTTTCAGCAGTGGAAGCAGAGCTCCCCATAAGAACGCTTTGTGACTTTTTCGCGAGGGAGTACGCGATGGTTTCATCGAGTTTTCATCAGCTTTTGCATTTTGCGGAGCGCGCAGTTCTTATGGCAGCGAAAGAAAATTGCGAGCCGAAACTGCTAGCTTATGCGGCATAATCTACAGGGTTTTGCGTGAGTTCATGGCTTTTGTGCGGCTATTTAGTTTTTGTCTCGAATAAAACGTCGGTAATTGGGCTAAAAAAAACTGCTTGGCACGCGGGTTTGAGCGATAGCGCCAATGAATCAGAGCTTCCCTAGTTAAAGTGGCGCAAGATTAGTTCGTACAATTCCTCAGCTTTTTTATTGGCGTCGTCTACCTTATCGAAGGTAAGTTCATCAATGCTTGCCTCGAGTTTGTCGATAGCGTCAAGGCTGAGGTTTTTTGTTTTTTTATCTTTTTTTAGTACACGCTCTTTAAGTGCAGCGCAGAGTTCACGCGCAGTCTTTAGACCCCATATACTTTGGAAGGGGTAGTAGTATTCTGCAATCTGGCTAAAACTACGAATGGCGTAGTCTCGCGCTGATTGCAATTCAACGCTAAAACAGTAGGGAGGGCGAATATTCTTTGGCGGAAAGTCCAATTCAGCGCTTAAGTAAGCGGGATGTTCAATCTTTAAGCGATATGTCGTGTTTTCCTCCAATAGGGGGAGTTTTGCGTATCCTTGGGGGTCGCACTGTAGACTAAGGGTTTCCGTAGCGACGTCGCCTGTTTTTCGCAGTTGAACAGTTGCCGCTATGGCTGAGTTTTTATCGCAGCAATAAAGTAAAAACTGTGTATTATTGATGTTCTCGTAATCTTTAGGAATACGTTTTTTGGCGATGTATCCAGTTTGCTTTGGGTTAATCATTGTGATGCGCGATTTGTATCGCGCCTTGGCGAATCGAGCTAAAAGCAAGAAACTAGCGAGGGCAAAGATCGACAACAGTGAAAACCAAAACCAGTGAGGTATGCGAGGGGCTTGGTGTGTAATGCGTATGGAGTCAAAGAACTTGGGGCTGTAGTTGCTCTTAAGGCTAATTTTTACTTCGTAGTTAGCGCTGGGTAAACTGTAGATTGATGTAGAAAAAACAAAGAATCCATCATTTTGACTCATGAATTCTTCTTCATATAATATTTGTCCGAATTTTGTGATAAACTGAATTTTTAGCGGCAGCGGTGGTAGCTGCTCAATAGCGTTTGAGCGTAAATTCCCCGCGATCTTAAATTTCGATGAGCTTTGCTCAAGAGCTTTTAAGTTAAAGTCGAGTTTGTCCAGTATGAGTATGGTAGACTGTAACGATTTTTTAGCAAAAACGGGGTTCTCCGCTATGCTAGCGCTTAAAGTGTAGCGTCCCGCGTCGAGTTTTTGGCTCTGTAGAGTTTGTTGTTTTTTAAGAAACTCGCTGTTGAGTTCGTAGCTCTTAGGCGCAAGCGGTGGAAAACTAAGATGGAGTTCAGGGCTATAGTCGTGGGTTGTAGGACTTGCAGAAAAATGGAGGCGCAGATTCTGTCCCCATTCCAAAATTTCGAGTTCCCCTAGATTCCAGTCCAGCTCGGAGTCGAGCATAGCAATGTGGCAGCTAATGACGCTTTCAGTTTCGTATATTCCTTCCGCCCCTGCATACTGCATGTGTACGTGGTATTGTCCTTCGGGATAATCAAGTGCAAGCTCACACTGTCCAAAGCGATTCGTTTGGATGCTTCCCGAGAAGACGAGTTTGGCGCTATTGAGATCAATAACGCGCAAATCAATCGTAGCGAGTGCAATCCCCATATTCAGGTCATCGCTAAGTCTAGCCCTTAAAATGCTATGCTTCCCCGCGATGTGGCACTGGGCTTGGATTTGGGACTTGCTAACGATGAGAATAGGCGCAGCGACAGCGAGCCAAGAGCAAAACAAAGTGCTCACAAGCACAAGCAGCAGCAAAGTTATGGCACTGGCTCTCATCGCTGAATTCGTTAGATCTAAAGTTTACGAAAATCTTACGTTTTCGAGAATTTGAGTTACTGCGCGCTTTTGGCGTTCAACGTCGTCGAAATCGACGTCAAAGTGCAGTCGGTGGTTAAACACATAGGGTAGCGCCCAGCGGACGTCATCGGGAAGAACGAAGTTGCGGTTATCAAGTAGAGCTTTAACCCTTGCAGCACGCAAAAGCCCTATGCTGCCACGCGGGCTAACGCCGCGCAGAATTTGGGGCAAGCTTCGCGAGAACTGGCTAAGCTTAGCGATATAGCGGTAGATCTCTTCGTGGACCTGCACATTTTGCGCTTCGGTGCTAAGGGCGGCGATCTCGTCCTTATCGAGTATCTGCTCAAGCGTTGGTGGTTCTAAGCGATCCTGTTTTAGCATCGTGATCTCTTCGCTTTGGCTGGGGTAGTCCAAAATAACGCGGAATAAAAAGCGATCGAGTTCGCCATCGGGTAGTGCGTAAACGCCGTGTTCCTCGAGGGGGTTTTGTGTGGCAAGCACGAGGAAGGGCGCTTGTAGCGCTAGGGATTTGCCATCTACGGTAACTTGGCGCTCTTGCATCGCTTCGAGCAGGGCGCTTTGCGTTTTGGCGGGTGCGCGGTTGATCTCGTCGGCTAAGAGGATGTTCGAGAACAGGGGCCCAGGCATAAATACGAAGTCCTCGCTTTGACGTCGAAAAATACTTGTGCCTGTGATGTCGCTTGGTAGTAAATCCATAGTAAACTGAACTCTACCGAATTTTATGCCTAAACATTGGGCAAAAGCGCGTGCAATAGTTGTTTTTGCGAGCCCTGGCGCGCCTTCCAAAAGTATGTGCCCACCGCACAATAGTGCAACGAGCAAGAGTTCAATGACATCTTCTTTACCAACAACAAGGGTTTTCATCTGCGAGAGCAAAGTTTCTTTTACCTGAGCAGCGTCCAGCATCTATCCGAGTTCTCCTGCCACGTTCCAGCGTAAATACGCGTGTCTCTCCTCGCGATCTTTAAATATTGCGCAAGCATGCATCAGTTTTACCAAAGCTGCCTGCATGCAAATTTCGCCTCCACTGATAGCGCCAGCGTCAAGGAGTACTTTACTGTTTTCGTAGAGCTCAAGTTCGAGTTTTCCCGTCGCTGCGTTTGCCAAAAACACGTCGATACCTAGGTCTGTTGCGCGCTGTACCACAGGGGCTAAAGCGCGTGTTCTGGTGGGAACGGTTCCCACTCCAAAGGGCACCAAAACGATACCGTTTAAGGGCTCGTGCGCACTGTCGATAAAGGATCGTAAAATATCGGGGCTTAAACCTGGGGTAACGTGCAATACGACGACGTTGGCGTCAAATTTCGCTTGGCAGCGAAAGGGCGCGATTGGTTTACGAATATGGCCACCAAGGACAATATCGACGCCGACTTTCGCTAATGGCTCGCAACCAGGTGAATCGAAGGCGTGGTAGGCTTGTGAGTTGTGTTTTATGCTTCGACAGCCGCGCAGGAGTACTCCATCGAAGCAGATCCCAACTTCTGTAATGGGCATGGTCGCCAGTTCGATGGAATCAGCAATGTTGCGGCGCGCATCGTTGCGAAGAGCGCCAAGCGGACGCTGGGCGCCAGTCAAAATAACGGGTCTATCCAGCCCCTCCAAAGCAAAGGCCAAAGCTGACGCGGTGTAGGGCATGGTGTCTGTACCGTGTATAACGATAAAACCATCGTAATCATTGCGATTTATCGCGATGCAGCGCGCGATCTCCTCCCACTCCTCGGGGCCAAGATCGGAAGAATCGAGATTATACAGGATCTTCGATGTTATTTGCGCAAAGCCTACAAACTCAGGTAGGCTCTCGAGCAAAGCAGCAGCGTAATCGGCTGGTTCAAGGTGTTTTTCTCCTGCCATGGAGAGAGTGCCGCCAGTATGTATTAATAATATTTTTGCCATCAATAATATTTAAATTTTGTTTAAAATTAACTTTTGTTATGCAAGCTCTACTGAATATAAAAACGGTCTACAAAAAATAGCTGCGAAAATGAGGTGAAATATGGCGAGTGTTCAAAGTAAATCCATAAAATCATAGCTTTACGCGTAAGACCGATGTCCAAGGAGCGTTTCCCATGGACGGGTTTGGTAGCCTTAGCCCCAATAGTACAGAGCTTCCCTAGTGGTAAACAAATTACGGCTCAGATATCGCTTTTCGTCCAGGTTGTGCGCCGATGGGGCGTTCCCTGCGAATTCCCCTAGATTCACGCGCTTTTTCAGCTTCCATGTGCGTATTGATAACGGCTTGTCGTAGTTCGGGGGAACCCTCCAACATGCGCCTTTCTATATCGTTTAGGGGGACTTCGCTGGGAAGTTCGTTTCTTTCGCCACGTCGTTCGATCGCCCGACCTTTAGGGGGGGGGCGTCTAACGCCTTGGCGAACTTCGTTTTTAGCAGTGTTTTGGGGAGCTTTGGGCGCGGGCGCTACAAGGTCATCTTGAGGTTCAGGGGCGCTGTTTTCGCTATCTTCTGTGGAATTGTCTGTTTTTGCCATAGCTGGTGCAGCTTCGATAATAGGCGTACCGCAGTCTTTGCGAATAGCCTTTCCTGCACCACTTAAGTGCAGTTCGATAGAACCATCAGCTTGTTTGCGGCAAACCCTATAAATAATCTCCATAGAGTTTTCCTCCATCCACTCATCGCCGGGATGTATAACCATATTGAGATCAACGCGTGTTTCCGCGTTTGGCTTGGATTTGGGCCATAGCTTTCCTGTAACGCTTATGCTTAGATCGGGGCCATCCGTTTTAAACTTTTCAACGATGATCGCTTGGTCGTCGCCTAAACTTAGTTGGGCTTCAATATTGCCAAAACGTGTAAAGGGTAGTTCTATAAAGGGTACACCACCCATGTTGAGTTTTAGGCGTTTTGGACACATCACCGTGTTTGTCGAGTTCATCTCAAAGTTAAGATCCAGAAGTCGACCGCTTTTGTCAGTAATGACGTGAGTACTTAAGTCAAGTGCGCCGTGTAGCTGCACTTTGATGAAATTACTGAGAAGGGTCAACTCGTTGAGCGATAATTCATGGGCACTCAGATCGACTTTATACAAGCCCGATTTGGAATCCAATACGCCTTGGATGCTCCCCAGTTCCTCACCGTCATTACGGCGCAGCGCAAGATCAAACTTTGCGCGCGGACTTTTCTTGAGAAAGGATAATATCGATGGCATCACATGAAGTTCCGCAACAGCGAACGGATCCTCTCCGACCATGGGGGCGCAGAAAAACCCATCGAATACACCGCCTTCAACGGCTAAGTTCGGGTCTGGCTTTTCGTGAACGCGTGGTACCACAAGTACGTCGCGTGCGCGCAAGTTTCCCAGAGGGCTTAGTCTGATGTCGCCAATCTTAACACTTTGGCTATACTTTAGCTGTTTTTCGACGGACTTCTCAATGAGATGTTTAAGACTAACATTCGGGAAAACGAAGATAATAAGCAATATCGTTAGGAGGAAAAAGCCGATCGTCGATAGTGCAACAATGAGGATTCTTTTACTGCGCATTTTCTTCCTTTAGACGATACGAGATTAGCGTGATCTCTGCAGCCATTTGTGTATCAGAAGTCGCGTTGTTGCCTGTTCTGGTGAATAGAATTTTACGCAAAAAAATAGGAGTGTGGAGTTTGTCTATTTCGATGAGGTACTCCAGCAGTTTTGTATACTCGACGTTTCGCACTGTAATGCTAATTTCTTGCGATTCAGCGCCAGAGTCGTCGGCGGTTTTAAGTGGGTCTTTTGGCGTAACCGAAACGTCAAAGCCCAAGCCACTGGCGAGGCTAGTGAGCTTGCTTACAATCTTTGTATCGGCGTTGAGCAAGCGCTCTCGCATGGATTCTTTTGCAGCCTTGTTCCTGACGTAATCCGCTTGATTGTTTTCGAGGTACTCCAGTGCATCGCGGTACTCATCGATCTGTCGTTTTTTGTCGCTGATGCTGCTGGTATAGCTGCGAACTCCCGTAAAGATAAGAGCAAGGACGAATACGACAATAGCGAGTAGCACAACCCACGATTGGCCTATGCGGGATTCCTTTATCCAGTTTTGTAGTTTTTCCATATCCATCGTTTTACTCGCTCTCGCCTCCCGTTAAACAGTGGTTAGCATCAATTCGCAGGGTGAAGGAAACCTGATCTTTGACCTTTTGGGTTCTAGGCTCCTGGATTTCGTCGGGGAAGCATTCGTAGCTTTCGAGAAGTTTCATTATTTTAGGTAAACCCTCATCGCCTACGACCTCGCCGCGTAAAACAACTTTCTTTTGGTAGGAGTCTATTTCTAGCGCGGTGAGCTCAAATTCGACATCCGACAAATTATCGTGAATATGTGTAGAGAGCCACTCGAAATGCTTAAACGCCGTCACTTTTGGTATAAAGGCATAAGTCGCGCCTTTGTCCATTTCGTCGATGATCGCGTTTTTGCTCAGTATACGCCGTCCTAGAATTTCTTCACTTGCGTTTTCAAGGGCTGCGCGAAGTTTTGTGCTCTCGGTGTTTACCGCTTTAAACTGCATTACCGCCATAAAAACCATGCAAACGATTAAAAACGTAAACAGTGCAACGAGCTTCCATTTATGATCGTTGATAAACTCCAAGCTCCCCTTGTAGGCGAACTGTCCTTGACGCAGGTTAAGCGGACATTGCTCTTGGCTGTACAAGTGCGCGTTTGCCGCCATAACGGTAGCAGCCCACGAAAATTCGGCGCTATTCTCAATTTCCCAAGGAAGAACTTGTTCGATGCGGCTAGTTTGTGTAGCGAGCTGCGAGGCGAGTAGATGATCTAGCCCTGGTAGGAGGGAACCAGCGCCGGTGATAAGTAAAAGTTCGAGTTCAGCGCCTTCTTTAACGCGGATTGATGCTAAACTTTGGTTGAGGACGCTTAATAATCTACCCAGCGCCCGGCTACTCAGTTGCGAAATTGCACTAAATTCGTATTCGCTTTGAACGATATTTCCCGCTGCCACGAAATGCGCGCCCCAGTCGTCTTCAAATTGTGGCGGGGAGACGAAAGCAGAGCGCTCTTTGAGCGTTTTTGCTTCTTTTAGCGTGAGCTCGAACTCCTCGGCGAAAGTTTCGTCGATGATGGCGCTGCCCAGCTTAATACTACGTGAAAGTAGCATAGTATTTTCAGAAAATACCGTAAACACCGATTGTGTAGCGCCTATATCAAGTATGGCCCAAACCTTAGCGGGTGGGGAAAAGAGTAGAGAAATTGCGCTTGGGCTAGCGTTTTGCTCGGGTAGCAAAACCTGCGGGTCGACGCCTGCTTCCTTGTATTTGGCTATCTCCGCGCTTAGGGCCTCACGCGGGTAGGAGAGTACGAATATTTCGTAATTTTTGCCTTCTTCTTCGTTTTGGGACTCAATTTCGCCTACAACTTCAAAGGAAAGTTGCATTTCGTCGCTTTTGCTCCAAAGGTCGCTGACATTTTGGGCTAATATTTGTTCTATAACGCGCGGCGCATTGAAGGGGAGAGTTCGTTTGGTTGTTAACACGTTAGATGCATCGACGTTGGCGCCTATGGCGATAACTTCTTTGCTTCGCTCGCGCTTGAGCAAAGCCGATAAGGCATGGTGCAAATCCACCGATTTATGGCCTTCACCAAACTCTTCTCGCCCGCACCAAAGTAGCGATAGCCTCTTGTCGCTTTCTTCCAAGACCGCTACGCTCACCCTGTTTTCGCCTGCATCTATGCCAATATATTGTCGTGCCATCTTTTAGTACTCTCGCCAATACAAGAATTTTCCCCCGACTTCATTAAAATCAACGACGGCTGAAAGCGTCTTACGCGTCCCGCCGTATTCCCCCACCGCAACCACGCGGAAAACCCGAGGGTTATCCGTGGTTATTTTGTCATTCAATCGCTTACTATCAAATGATAGCCCCGACAAGCTCATAGCCTCTACAGGTAGCTGCATCAGGTTTTGGCCAAGCATGATGTAGGCCGTCGGGGAATACATAACGAATTTTTTAATCAACAAGGGATCGGTTTTCATCGCATCTAAGACGTTGGTAAATTCGTAGCGGCTGCGAAAAGGAACGATCGTTCCGTTGGGAACCACCCCAGGAATAACCGAGGTTTGCTTCTCAACCGTATATAAATACAGCAAGTTCATCGGATTGAGTACAAATTGCTGATAGCCCTCGATCGCCATGGCAAGTATCATGAGTTTATCGCCTATGATGGGTTCGCGGCATGCCCAAAGTCTGTCGTCTTTAGGATCCATGCCATCTAGCGATGCAGAGCTACAAAGCGCGGAGTACAAAACCTTCGCATTGGCTAAGTTCACGTTGACTTTTTCTACGGGATAAACCGTGAGTGTTTCGCTAAAAGCGTTCATAAAATCATCGCCAATTCCAGCCACTTCGTAAAGCTCATCTAAAGTCGTCAGTTTTGCATTTTTAACGTCAAATTTGCGACGAGTTTCGGAGTATAGTGAAGATTCGTCGCCCGATGGCTCTTCTAACACACAATCGTTCGTTAAGTTCGTTCGCTCGCTGTCGCTGTCGACCCAGTCGATAATGGCAGCAACCGTTTCGCTGCGCGTAAGTTTGTTGCGATCGCGCCCTCGCGTATTAAAAATTTCATCGTACTCGGGGGAAGCGAACAACATGCATAATTCGTAGACAGTATCTTGCTTTGCGCCACCCGCGAAGCGGTTAAGATTGACGCGCCCAGCCTCTGGAAAAACGTGCACGTTGTAATCGCCGGATTCGTCGCCCATCGCGTCGACGCCCGCTTCCCGCAGGTTGTAGCTCGCTATAGCCTCGGCGCCCGGCGCGCCAACGGTGACTATGCCAGTTTTAAACGGCGTCATGAGTAAATCGAGTATTTGGTATATCTGGAAGTTGGAGCGTCGGATACGTTCGCCAAAAAAATCGTCGGCCTCTAGTTCGTATTGGTAGGTAAGCATGAGTCGCCCTAAATTTAAGGCGGTGCGTGCTTTGTAGTAAGCTTTTAAGTCGTCGCGGATATTAGCGGCAATCGAGTAGCTGACTTGGCTGTTCATAAAACTCGACAAAATCGTTGCACTCATGACAGCGATGTAGGTGAGTACTAGGAGTAGCGCTACCCCGCGCCGCGCGCCGCGCTTGGGCTTTTGTTTGGGCGTAACACGCAGGGCGAGTAGCTCCCAAAACTGAAAGCAGGCGAAGGCTATGTTGTGGTAGATTTTCTGAAATATGGGCATCTTGGTTTTGGCTACTTTGGGTTTTTCTGCAGTCATACAGAGGGGGTAGCGCAAGATCACCGAAAAATTTAAGCAATGAGCACATTTTGTGCGTTGGTTTGGCGAATAGCCAAAACAACGCACGAAATAGTGCGAATTGTCTTGAATTTTGAGGAAGCTTGCGCGTAGGGGGAGACGTCCCCCCCAAGAGAAAAAAAATTAAAATTCAAGCGCCTTTTGGAGTTGGATTTGCGCTTGGGTAGTGACGATCATGGGTTCGCGGCTGCCGAGTGGGTCGTCGATTTCGATTTCGATTCGTACGCGGCTAGGGAGGCGGTTTTTGTAGTCGGAGTGTTCGGTGTCCCAGGCGTCGAGCCAGCCGTCGGAACCAACGCTTTGCTCGGCTTTGGCGTCGTCCCAATAGGCGAGTTGGAAGCGTCGGACGTCCTCGAGCAGGGGGAGAATGGTGCCACCGCGCGTGAAATCGTCGTTGATGGGGGCTTGTTCGCGGCGAACGAGCGTGGGGACTAAGCGCCCTTCACCGTTGCGAACGCTTTTGACGTAATAGGAAATTTCGCTTTGATCGCCAACCTTTTCGTTACGAAACATGCGTACATAGCCCATGCTGGTAAAATCGACGCGCTCGCGCTCGCCTAAAAAACCTGTGTCGTAACGTTTTTTGACTTGTGAATCGTCTTTTCCGTGCATGCTCATAAACGCCATAGACATATCGCGAACCATTCGGTTAACGGCTTGTTCAACGCCGTGTAATCGCTCGTTAATGTCTTGCATCCGCTGCTGATGGCGCGTGGCTACAGCGTATGAGCCCCAGCCCACTGCCATGACCAAGGTCAGCAGCGCGACGCTGATCATGACTTCGATGAGCGTCATTCCGCGATCATTGCGTAGCTTATTCATCGCTATCCTTGCTTTTGCTGACCGAGGCGCCGCTGAGGCTGCTGTCGACCTCTAAAACGACGACAAACTGAGATATAGTAAGGGATTGCTCCATGCCTAGGTAGTCCCATGTGGTGTTTAGTGTGATTTTTCGGATACGCCGTCCGAGTTGGTTAAGAATCTGTGGCATTAGCGAGACCATGATGGGTAAAAACTGCGTGATGGCTAGGTTTCCGCTCAAGCTCCCCGACTCGTCGCCACCTCCACCATAAAGTTGGGCGCTAACGTCTTCAACGAAATTGTTCGACGCGTCATCGTCGATTTCTATGGATTGAATTTGGCTTTCCCAGCGAATATCTGGATATCCTTCGTCTCGGTAGTCGCCCGAATCAGTGAGTAACAAGTCCTCTTTAGGCCCGTTTTTCGCGATGTCTTGCTGCAATTCGTACTCGATGTCCTGCATCTTCGCGCGCGTTAAAAGATTTACAACGGATAAATTGTTGGAGTAGCCCATCAAACGCATCGATGTGGACTCTGTGCCTAGCAAAATGGCCACACCCATGGCTAAAATGAAGATCGCAATCATCAATTCCAAAAGCGTGAAACCCTTAGTTTTTTGTGATTTTACGCTCAATTATCTTCTTCCTCCTCAAAAAACTTCTCGCCCAAATCAAGTTTACCCGGCGTAATGACCGACTGGCCCGTAAGCGGATTAATCGCAATACTATAAATAACGCCCCCCTCCTCTCCATTTTTCGCGGCTTCGTCGCCCAAAAAAATCACACTCCTCTCGACAAATCCGCTGGCAAAAAAATTAATCGTCCCCATCCCCTCGACCTGCTCCTCGCTGTGGTGGCTTGTCATCAAGCCCAAAAAATACACGCCATCCCCCAGCTTCGCATCCTCCCCACTTATAAACATACCATCAAGCGCCTCGCGCTGCACCGTCCCAAAGCGCGCATCCTCATCATCCATCATTTTTTCGCGCCCTAAACTCTGCGACGCCTCGTTGCGCATCGTCGTACCGCTCAAAACCTCCTCGCTTAAGCCCCCCTCGACATCCAGCTTGTCGACCTCAAAAGTCTGCTCGTCGAAATCTATCTTCATTTGCAGCGTCATATTCGATGTCGCCGCCATATTAAACGTGTATCTCACCGCCGCACTCATACGCAGCGACTCGCCGGCAACGTCCGTTTGCCCGATCACGCCAAAACCCACAGCAGCTATCACCATAAGCCCCGCCAAAAGCGCAACAACTATCATGATTTCAATGAGCGTCATGCCCGCGCGGGCAAAGTTTTGTCTTGCTCTTGCCTTTCGCATATTGTGTTAAATCCTTGAAATTATTCTCTTTTTTGAAGGGGGGCTCAAGCCCCCCTACGCGCAAGCTTCCCGCAAAATGCGCCAATTGCCGCAATATTTTGTGCGGCGTACTCGCTATACGCTCGTTCACCGCACAAAATGCGGCAATAAGCGCATTTTTTGGGTGATCTTGCGCTACCCCCCCAAAAAGACATTTTTTGATGCAAATTTCACTTGGAGCGCCACAAACTGCAGCGACCTACACCTTGCCCCCACGTTAGGGAACAATAGCGCAAATAGCTTTCATTTCCACTTTTCATGCTTCGAGGGCGAAGTTTCTGAGCCTTTAGCAGCGAAGCGTAAAATAAATGCAACATAAGATTTAATTTTACCATAAAGGTGATTGGACGGGGCGCTTTGGGCGCAAAATGAGGAGTATGCAATGGGTGCAAATTTTTTGATGCTGCTACGGGATTTTGTTTTTTTGCTTTGGCATGAGTCGTGGGTGGGGTCTGCTGCTTTGCAGCATCTGCTGCGAACGGCAAAAACGGAGGAAGATATAGAGCGATTTTGGATGACTAATGCGAATAAAATGCGGCTAAAGAGTATAGACGCCGTGTTATTGGCGGCGCAAGAAGTTCGAGAGCGCTATCATTATTATCATGCGCATGTCATCTTTGAGGGTGAAGCAAGGTATCCGCCGCAACTTATGGAGTCGAGGCGTCCGCCGCTTGCCATCGTGTTAAGAGGCAACGCGGATTTGCTTTCGCAGGCACAGATAGCGATAGTGGGGAGTCGCGATATTGCGCCAGCGGCTATTGAAGCGACACAGCTTATTTGCAGTGCTGCACTTTGTTTGGGCTATATTCCATGTTCGGGTGGCGCTTTGGGGGTTGATGCGGTGGCACATCGGCAAGCGATGCAATATGGGGCGCCAACGGTTTTGGTGACAGCGACGGGCGTTGATTCACAGTATCCTAAGGAAAACGCCGATATTTATGAGTATTGCTACGAGCGCGGTGCAGTGTTGAGCCTGTTTCCGCTTGGCGCAAAGGCGCAGAGGGAGTGCTTCCCAACGCGTAATACGCTAATCGCGAGCTTGTCGCGAGCCTGTGTGATTACGCAGTGCAGAGAGGGGAGTGGCGCATTGTATACGGCGCGAGCGTCGTTACAGCTCAATCGTCCTGTGTACGTAGCTTCGGGGCTTCCCTTTCATGCGCAATACGCTGGGGGCTTAGCGCTTTTGAGCAATAAGCAGGCGAACATTCTTTGTTCATCACGCGATTTGCCGCGGCTATGCCCAAAGTTTTATCCGCCGCTTTGGTTTAAGACCCATAGCCCCAAGCTCGCGCAGCTCTCGGAAAGACTCGGACTTGGCGATGAACAGGAGAGCCCAAAACCTAAAAAGCAGACAAAGACGCGTCAAAATAGCATTCCACGATTAGCCAAAACTAAAAATGAGGCGCCAGAGCAGCTTAGCTTCTCGAGTATGGTAAAATCCCCACCCTTAGCTCGCGCTTTCACCGCTCTTGAGCGTGAAATTGTTTTACGCCTAAAAGAAGGAACAGCGAATTTAGAAACACTACTCGCCTTGAGCCATAGCCACGATGAGAATTCTGCTACACTTTTGGCGCTCGAATTAGATGGCATTATTGAACTTGGCATGGATCGGCGCTATAGCTTAGTTCGTCATGTCACGGATTTGGACTTGGCAATGGAGGCGAACTAATGCGTTTTAAGGCTTAAACATCGGGTTAAGCGGGAGAAAAATAAATATTGATGAATGATGAATTCGGCGATCTACTCAATAGGGCGCATAAAATTTCAACAATTGCCTCAAATATGGGCTTTGATTGGGCTGAAGCTAGCGATGTTTATGCTAAAATGCAGGAAGAGATGCAAGAGCTAGCGCAAGCGTTGGCTGAGCAAGATTTAGCACAGATTGAAGCCGAGAGCGGTGATTTATTTTTTGCTATGCTTAATTTTCATCGTTTGCTAGGCATTTCATCGTTGCAAGCTTTCGCGAAGGGTGTAAGTAAGTTTGAGAGGCGGTTTTTGGCCTTAGAGGAAGCGATTAGATCGCGGGGACAAAAAGTTGAAGAGCTAAGCGCAAGCGAGCTGGATGAAGTTTGGGAAAACTTGAAGTTGAGTGAAAACAGATGAGTGTTGATAAGCAAGAAGCTATAATTTCTGCGATATTGCGTGGTGGTGCTGGCGACATGCACAGCATGCTGGAGATGTTTTTTGCCATACAAAATCAGCTTAGCGATATACAAGTAAATCAGCGTAAAATCATGAAAACGCTTAGGGATATGCGCATAGAGGAGCGCAACCGGATTACGGATCTGAAGTCGACTACGCTGTTGTTGCAAGAGGCTTTATACCGTTCTTTGAGCGAACAGCTAACGGAGCTACAGGATAGCGTTGATGAGCAGGCTGACGACGATGATGAGCTAGATCTCAATGATGGTTATGGTGACTTTTTTAAAAAAAGAGAATAGCGACTAAGCATTGCCTAGACTGCGGGCTTGCGCCTTAACTTGGAACTCCATAGCCTATGCTAGCCAAATAGAGAGTGCGTGCCCCTACAGGTTCCAAAACCGTGTTTTGTTCATAAACGAACTTTTTATAGACTTGCCACTAGTTCGGCTACAGCTTGGCGTAGCTCTTTTGCACCAACTTTTTGTAAGGCTGAGCTGAGGATGAAATGGCGCGGGTTCATGTCGAGGGTTTTGGCGAGCTTGGTGGAGCGATTGAGCACGTCGTTGCGTCCGAGTTTGTCGATTTTTGTCAACACGATGAGTACAGGAAGGGCGCGCACCCCTAGCCATTCGAGCATTTGGAGATCTTCAGGGGAGGGTTCTCGGCGGATATCAAGCAAAAGAATTAAGCCGCGTAGGTACTCACGTTCGGTGAGGTAGTCGTGCATCAGTTTTTGCCAGTGGCGTTTAATAGACGCAGGTACATCTGCGTAGCCGTATCCAGGCAGATCCACTAAATAGGCTTTATCGTCGATGGCGAAGAAGTTGACGAGTTGTGTTCTACCAGGTGTTTTACTAACCTTTGCCAATCCGCGGTGATCGGCTAAAAGGTTCAACAGTGATGACTTGCCGACGTTGGAGCGACCCACAAAAGCGATCTCGGGCAGGGCGTCGCAAGGAAAGTGCTCTAGAGCCGAAGCGCTGAGTTTAAAGGTGATTTTACTAAAGTCCATGGCTTAAAATCGTTGTGTGAAAGAAGTGTAAAACTGTGAATTTTTTTGTAAACGAGGATTAATTGATACAGTAAATCGCGAAACAGGACGTTTTTTGTGAAAAAAAAGGACAACGCACGCGGGTACGCTGTGGAGAGAAAAGCTAGGTTCCTTTTCGCGTCTAGTCTAGCGTTTTAGTTTTCTCCTTGCGATATTTGCACAAAAGTCATGATAAACCCTTACTTTGGCTTGCAGCACTGATGAATGATAGGCTAATATCGCGAGTTGAAAAGCTGAGTGTTTAGCAGCTCAACTCCCAAGTTTGGAGCTTTTAAGTAAATAATCTTGAAAATAGAACAAATATTTAGATGTTGGCACGCATCTTGAATAATAAACAAAGCAGAAGGGCGTTAAGCCCCGTCCCTAAGATAAGTTAAAACGAGTTGCACTCGCCTTAATAGGAGGAAGCCATGATGAAAAAATTATTAACTACAGCGGTGATATTGGCTGCGACGCTCAGCCTAACTGGTTGTTTTGCCACTTACTCGGGAAGTAGCGGTTATAGCAACTATGCTACAACATCGGGCTCCCTTACCTATTACCGAGGTCCGCACCCTGTGTACGATACACATGGTCACCAAGATTGGTGTAATATCCAAGGGCCACACTCCCATCGCTACACCCCCAATTCTTACGACTTTTACGTACGTGACAATGGTTACTTAATCTTCGTGGGTGATCCTAGCTACTACGTTTCAGATATTAACTTCAACACTTACTACTACATGGGTGTTCACCCGCTACCCTTCGGAAATCAGTGGTGCTACATCGACGGACCACACCGTCATACTTGGTCTGCTTCGGGCTACTACAACATGACTCGCTATGGTAACTATAACTACTACACCTACTACGGACCGCGTAACAGCTACTATAACAATTCACAGCAGCTCTACAACCTCAACGACTATTATCGTCGCAATCCACCCCCGCGCTACAGCAATAACTACACGACCACTGTTGGCTACTCGACGAACTACTCCTACTACAACAATAATTACAACTACAACAGTAGCAACCCCAACACAGGCGTTTACGTAGCCCCATCATCTGGAGGCACATATAGGCCACAACCTAATTATAATAACAATAGGCCACAACCAAATAACAACTACAACAATAACAACTACAACAATAACAACGTCGTTCGCCCGAATCCTAACCCCGTCGTTCGCCCGAATCCTAACCCCGTCGTTAGCCCCAACCCCGTTGTTCGTGAACCTAACCCTGTCGTTCGCCCCAATCCCGTCGTTCGTGAACCTAACCCCGTCGTTCGCCCCAATCCCGTTGTTCGTGAACCTAACCCCGTTGTTCGCCCCAATCCCGTCGTTCGTGAACCTAAC
>JBBAEA010000032.1:0-27797 GCA_041656175.1 Bradymonadales bacterium
GCTGACATCCATGTCGCGATTGAAGGGGAGGGGGGTACGGGGGGAAACATCTTTTCTTTGGCACAAAGAAAAGGGTTTCCCCCCGTGCAAAGCTCTCAGCTTCCATTTTATGCAAAATTAGCGGGAGCAGCTTTCAAAGCTGCCCTTGATTATGGCAAAAGCAATCAAATCGAAAAATACTTTTGTTAGTAAGTTTGATGCGGTAGACCCCATAGAACTGCGCCTCCCTTACTTACGTTATGGGTCTTGGATTAAGCCTTCTTTGATTTGATTAAGAAAATCCCAGCGTTCGTAGAGTGCATTGATTTCTTGCTCTAACTCGCAGAGGCGTTGAGTGTGTGCGGCCGCGCTATGGGTATCGGATTTATAGAATTCGGGGTCGCAGAGTTGCGTTTCTATGTCGTTCTTTTCGGCTTCAAGTGACAAGATGCGCTCTTCCATACCAGCGAGTTCTTGGCTTTCTTTATAACTTAGGCGGCGTGGACCGTGTTTTTTGGGACGAGTCTTTTCGTGGGCAGTGCTCGCCCTTACTTCGCTTAGTGCGCGTTTTTCAGTTAGCATGCGCTCTTGATACATATCGTAGTCGCCTTCGTGGCGCACGAAACTATGCGTTGCGGGGTCGAATGCTAGTATGGCGGTGGCTGTTCGGTTAATGAAATAGCGGTCGTGGCTGACGTAGAGCACCGCGCCACCGAATTCGGTGATGGCGGCTTCGAGACATTGCAAAGAATCGATATCGAGGTCATTGGTGGGTTCGTCGAGTACGAGAATGTTAGAAGCGTTTGCAACCATGATGGCAAAGAGTAAGCGACAGCGCTCACCGCCTGAAAGTACGGCGACTTTTTTCTCTTGTTCGGGGGCAGAGAATAGGAATTGCTGTAAAAAACCGCGCTTGTGTGTACTTCCAGCTTCAAGCTCTATGAATTCGTTGGGGGAAAGAGCTTCGTAGACGCTATCATTTTCGTTTAATCCAGCGCGTTCTTGCGATAAAAACGAAATTTTACTGTGTTTGCCGTGTATTACGCTACCCTCGCTCGGTTCAAGATCTTTTGTAAGTACGCGCAGCAAGGTCGTCTTGCCACAGCCGTTTGCTCCGATGATGGCCAAGATATCGTCCTTTCGCAGGCTAAGATCGAGATTCTTAAAAATAAGCTTCTCGCCAAAACTTTTGCTTACGCCTTTGGCTTCGATAACGATATTAGCCAAACGCTCCTGTCCTGAGAACTGGATATTTAGCTCGGCTTCGCGCACGACTTTTGCCTTCTCTTGTAGCTCGTGTACGCGGTCAATTCTCGCTTGTGCCTTGGTGGTACGCGCTTTTGGCCCACGACGCAGCCACTCGAGTTCACCGACTAGAAGGCGCGCGTAGCGCTCTTGAGCGCGCTTGCGTCGGGCGAGTAGCGCGGTTTTTTGTTCTACAAAGTTGAGGTAGTTGCCCGGGAAGCTCAGGAGTTCGGATTGATGCAATTCGACCACGCGTGTAGCTAAATTATGGAGGAAGCTGCGATCGTGTGTAACGAAGATGATCGTCATCGGGCTAGCGGCTAGAAGCGCTTCGAGTGCTTCGATCGATTCTGTGTCGAGGTGGTTTGTGGGCTCGTCTAGGAGCAAAAGATCAGGTCCACATAAAAGCGCTTGAGCCAGTGCGACGCGCCTGCGTTGACCGCCCGACATGCTGCTTAGCGCGACATCGATTTCTTGAGCACCAATCCCAAAGCGCTGCAACATAGCCTCGGTTTTATGCGCTAATTCCCAGTCGCCATGCGCTTCTACGGCAGTTCGCGCAAGCTCTTGCTCGTGGATAAGCGCGTCGAGTTCGTCTGGGGCGGCGCTACTGATAGCTTTGCTGATCTCGTCGTATCTTGCAATTCGCGCCCTTTGGGCGCCAAGCGCAGCATCCACCACTTGACGCGGCGTTTGTTGCTCACCAAACTCGGGCTTTTGTGCCAAGTAAGCAATCTCAATATCGGCGTGGTAGTCGATGCTTCCGCCGTCGTGGCTTTCGAGCCGCGCGATAATTTTGAGCAACGTTGACTTACCCGTCCCATTGCGGCCGATCAATGCTATGCGCTCGCCAGAATTCACTATCATCGATAAAGCATCGAATAATCGTTGTCCCGCATAGGCTTTTTCGAGATTTCTGATGCTTATTAAGGGTAAAGTCATAATTTTAGACCTTTGCGCGAATTAAAATAGGAGAGCTTAGCACGCGGAGGGAAGCTTTTTTCTTTGTGCCAAAAAAGATGTTTCCCCCCGTACTAAAGTGTTGATTTTATTGACTTTATTGTGAATTCCGCCTGACTTTCCACACTTTACTCTAGTGACTTTTTTGGCAGTTTTTACATGGTTCAGAGCATCCCTCAATGACTACAGCTCCGCCTTCTCTTTGTTCATTTGCTCTAAGGTTTTGGCCTCAATCTCTAGTATGGCTTTATCGATATGCTCCCAGCAATCGACGACATCGTCGAAGTTTGCAGGCGCGGTAGCGATGTCTGCGAAACGCGCGTAGTCGATAACAATGTTAAAGAGTTGGTGCTGAATTTTGAGCAGTTGGAGCAGCTCTGGGCTAACGCTTTGTCGCGGCGGCGCTTTGCTAAAGGCGAAAAGACTCTGGTCAAGACCTGCGACTGCGCGAAGGAATGAAGCGTAGCTACCATCAAGTTCGGCGTAAAGCGTCCAAGTGCGTTGCCAGGCTTTGAGCTTTGGCCATGTAATATCGGCGTTTGATGTTTCGGCAAACCAAGCGTAAATTTCGGTGAAACGTTGAACCAATCTGTTAAGATAGAGGGCTGAGCGTTTTAGTACCAAAAAGGTGAGTGACGCTTGTCGATCGGCAATCGGGCTTTGCTGCCAGAGGCGTACCCATGGGGCGTTTCTAAGGCTACGGCTAAGCTGTGCTTCAGGGAAGCTTTTGCAAGCCCCTTCTTTGCAAAGTCGCAACAGTTCGTCGCGTATTGCGCTCATGTGAGATTCGAGCTCGGAGATCGCTAGAAGCCCCTTTTCGACCTCGTCGATGCGCGTTGGGGAGTGCATGAACTCTCGTACCTGCGAAACATAGGGCGTTTGCACTTTACCACGCCTATTAGTTTCGGCTGGGGCTTCCGCGTTCCTGACTTTAGCAGCGCTTATCGCGTTTTGTTTGACTTCCGCGAAAATCGCTTGCCAAGCCTTCGTGTCTTCGCAGGCTGCACGCGTCGGGTGCGTGATAGGATCGATAAAGTCGGGTAGAGCCTGCCAGAAAACGTGATTGCTTTGATCCCAAACAACGAGTACGAGGTCTTCAGCTTGCGTAAGACGGATTTTTTGGCTCTCCAAGCTGTCGAGGAAGTTTTGAACTTCGCTTTGGAGAAACTCAGGGGTAGAGTCTTCGTACTCACTTTGGGTTAGAGCCTCGAGTACGAATTCTGCGTAAACCTGTGCTTGTAGCAGCTCCCATTGTAAACTAAAGAGTTTTACATATAGCGCGGACAAAATACGCGTTCTGCGCATACTTTGCGTTATGCAAGGCGTTTCCGTAATAGGATTTCTCGCGAAGGCATCTTCGGTCGTTTGAGCTTGGTTTGCGTAGTCGCGAAGTGCGGGCAATAGCGAGCGATACTCTGTGAGCCAACGTTCAAGGGCATCAAGCGTTTGTCCGCTTGAGTGCGCTAGGTAATGCCAGCGCTCAGACTTTTCGCAGCGCTCTGTCCAGTTCTTTAGAGCAAAGTCGGCGCGCAAAATGATGGGGGCGGCGTTAACTTGGCGCGCAATGCGCGAGTGCAACTCGCCTGGACGCCAAATTCCGTTGGGAACGGCAAAGGGTGTTTGGACGTTTTTGAGTTCTTGCTCGATCGATGCAAGCCCTTTGTTCATCAAGATATCGGAGCCTTTGATACGGTCATTAACAAATAGTGAGCGTAGCTCCTCGATGGAAGTAAATACGTATCGTTGCGCCAAAGCTAAGCGCCCAAGGCGCCATAGGACGTTGCGGTGCTGTTGAAGAAGAATTTGTAGTTGAGCGCGTTGGTTTACCGAGAAGAGAACAGAATTGAGCTCGCACTCATCAAGTGGGATGAAGGCGAACTTGGCCATCATACGCGCGTCTTTTTGCACGACTTGGTAGCGCTCAAAGGCGTCTAGCGCCATCTTCCAGTTTTCGCGCTCCGTTTTGTGTAGCTTCGTCTCTAAGGCTTGGGGGATCTGTAAATCAAAACGCAGCCCCTTATTCACTTGCTCCCAATCCACGCGCCTACCTTCCCACTTCTCGCGAGGAACGAAGTTGCTGAGTTCAACGCTGCTCCACTGCAGCGCTGGTAGCGCCTCGAGTTCAGGCGGTGTTTGGCTTCTACAAGATAGACTCAGAAACAGAGCACAAAGGCATAAAACGACTATGGGCGCTATACGCCTAATCCTTAGCGTTTTACCAAGGATCGCGAATAATCGATAAACCTTGCCAAGAAAATACTGTTTAACGATTCCTGTACTCATCATCTTTGGCCATGATGGGCAGATCTACGCGCTCTTTTGGGCGAATTTGCAGGCGGCGAAAAATTCCGTTTCCATCTGACATGGTGTGCACATCCTCGTACTCCGAAAGAGCGTTATGTACCGCGCGCCTATCTACAGGATCCATGCCAAAAATATCCATGTCTAGGCCATCAAGCGCCTTGTCGTGTAGATCTTGCGCCATACCCGCGAGCGCTTCGAGGCGCTGCATACGGTAACCATCGACGTCGACAAAGAAGGTGTATGCCGAGCCGAGTGCGAAGCGCGCACGTCTGAGAACCCACGCCAAAGCGTTAGAGAGCTCGGTGCGAATATTGCCTCGCTGATCGCTGAGCAAATCCTGGGCATTTGCTCCCACAATATTAAAAATCGCGATTTCGTCCTTGCGTCCTAGTTGCACCGACAAGTCGTCGTAACCCATATGATTCAATATGGTTTGCAGAAAGTCCGCCGCTTCTTCTAGCGTTTCGTGACTATAATTCCTTTCAAAATCCATGCCATTGCCTAAATATTGGTTTTTTCGCGACGCTTAGCCGCGCGACGCGCTTTCGCGTCGAGTTCGTCTTCTTGTGCCTGCGCCGTTTGGACAGCGTAGGCTGCTTTCTCTCGATCGAGACGCGCCAACTTACGACGCGTGTATACACCTTGTAGCACGGAAAAGCCCGTCGAAACCACCATATAGAGGCAGAGCCCCGAGGGCAAAAAGAGCATCATTACGCCAAAAACTATGGGGAGGCTGTAAAGCATCACTTTTTGCTGCGTACTCTTCACGGTTTGGGGCGTTATAAGTTGCTGCAGCACAAAGAGACCAACGATGAGGGCGGGTAGAATAAAGTAGGGGTCGGGCGAGGAAAGATCGTGTATCCAAAGCCCAAATTCCGCGTTGTATAGCCCACCGGTAACAAAAATAGTGCGATACAGTGCAAAGAACACGGGCATCTGTAAAAAGAGCGGCAAACAACCCAGCGGATTAATATTGTGCTCCTTGTAGAGCGCCATCGTTTGTCTTTGTAGCTCTTGGGGGTCGTCCTTGTACTTGGTCTGCAGCTCCTTCATCTCGGGGCTGAGCTTGGACATGCGGATCATCGACTCTTGGCTTCGCTGCGCGATCGGCCAAAGTAAAATACGAATGATGATGGTCAGCAAAATAATCGCCAACCCCCAGTTATTGAGCCAGCTCTCAAAAAGTTTGAGCAACCACGCCATAGGCTTGGCCAAAACGGTCATCCAACCGTAGTCGATGATTTTTTCGAGCTTATGCCCAAAAGGCTTGAGGTATTCCGCCTCTTTGGGACCCAAGTAAATCTTAAAAGTTTGGGTCACGGTTTCGCCCGCACCAACCGCCAAGTGCTGCACCATCGTCGCTGAGAGCAAGTCCGCCTTATTCGCAATCTCGCACTGCCCCGCGTTAGGCGAGTAGATCGCCATGCCATAATATGACTCATCGGCTGCGATCCACTTCACCTCTTTGGTGAAAACCTCCGCTTCGTCTTCATCAGAGGCGTCAATCGTTTCAAGCCCACCGTCCGCAAAACACTTCGCCGCCACCAAGGAACCACGCGTAAACATCCCTGGCTCCTCGCCCTCAATCTGCTTAATATAGAGCGTCGCCGACAGCTTATCCCGAATTTCGCTACTCCCGCCGTTGCGAATCTTTAAATCCAGCTCCAGCGTATAGGGAACATCGGTTTTGCGAAAAGTCTTGTACAGCTCAATAAGCCCCGTGCTGTCGGTGAACTTCAAATTCACCGCGTCCGCCGTCGATGGCAGCATCTCAAACTGGCTCTCAGCCTTAAGCCCTATCGCGTCAAGCTTAAATTCAAAGGGAAGAATCCCGCCTACATTGGCATCCTCGCTTACCTGCGAACGGATAAAATCCCCATGCTTAGCGTAGCGATCGGGGTCTTTAATGAAGAAATTCTTTAGTCGCCCACCACCCGCATTCGTTATGTTGAGCTTGTACTCTTGCGTTTCAAGCTCGGCATCGCGTAACGGATAATTGAGGTTAATGCTCGGCTTTGGCTCGCTGTCGACAAGATCCGCAAGCGTCGGCTGTTCATCGTGCTGCGCTTCCTTTTCTATCTTGTCGCGATTGAAATACGGCAGCGCCACAAAAACAAGCATCAGCATCATGACTATAAAAAGCAGGCTAGAACCCCCACCGCCTCGCCGTTGTTGCGCGTTGTAAGTTAAATCTTCCATCTGTTTCCAAATAATACAAAAGCCAAAATCTTGACGCCACAAACCGCAGCGACCAAGCCCTTGGCTCTAGCTAGGTGCTAACATAGCTCAATGTCAAGTAAAGGCGACCTGCACAGTTTGCAAACGCACACGCATATTCCTATGGCGACCATGCTATAGTCGTAAAGAAACTTTTTTGTTGGGGGAAGTCTCCCCCTCGCTCGGGCTTCCTCGCCGAATTCGGCAGTTCGCGCAAAATTTTGTGCGATGTTTTGCCTATGCGGCAAACCATCGCACAAAATGCGCTCACTGCGAATTTGTCTCGGCGATCCCGAGCTACCCCCTCGGGATGATGCCAAAACACGGTTTCGCTTAGCATGAGCTGAATGATGCTTTGCCGGCGCTTAGATCAAGGGCAGTTCCACGCTCTAGATTTTGGCTCAAAGCTCTTCAAAAATGCGCGCTAAGCGACTTAAGGCACAGGATCGTAGCCTCCCTTAGCCCAAGGGTGACATCGAAGTATTCGCCGCAATCCCAGCCAAGAGCCTTTAAAGAGGCCAAACTTTGTAATAGCTTCAAGACTGTATTGCGAGCAGCTAGGACGGTATTTGCAACTTGGACCAAAGAGCGGTGATATCGCTTTTTGGTAGTAGCGAATGGCTAGGATTGCGGGGGCTGCTAGCCAATATTTTATGCCTTTTTTCTGTAGCTGCGACATGCCCCATCTCTACCTAGGCGCTCTAAAATAGAAGCCATTTCCTTGTCCAAGCTCTCGTAATCGAGTGATGCCGCGCTTGGCTTTGCTATAATAACCAGATCCACTGCAGTGACAGCCGATTTTCTACGTCGTAAGCTCTCGCGCAGTCGTCTTTTTAGGCGATTGCGGACAACCGCCGTTCCGACTCGCTTGGATACCGTTAAACCAAAGCGCGCAGCATTGGTATCATTAGCGCTATAGAGCACAGTAAAACTCTTGGACGCGATCTTTTTACCAAATCGTTGAATCCGCCTAAAACTCGCTCGCCTGCGTATACGCTGAGCGCGGCTCCAGTTTTGGCTGTGCTGCTTTTTATCTAAATC
The DNA here is from genome assembly GCA_041656175.1 of Bradymonadales bacterium. Taxonomy (GTDB): domain Bacteria; phylum Myxococcota_A; class Bradymonadia; order UBA4248; family UBA4248; genus JBBAEA01. Next base: position 7,747 of record JBBAEA010000032.1, read on the forward strand.
CAAAGCGTAGCGAGACTACTAGCGTTTACACGATACGACTGGCGATAAACGTTTGCGGCCTCGGCGACGGCGTCGATTGATGATCTCGCGACCTTGTTTTGTCGACATTCTAGCGCGGAACCCATGTGTGCGCGCTTTTTTAATTCGGCTGGGTTGAAATGTTCGTTTCATCTATAATCTCCGTGGTATTTTAAGAGCTTCAAACTCGTCCTAGGGAACAAACTTTGCGTAGGCACAAGCCAAAGCGCGCGATAAATTGCCATGCTTTGGGCGAACTGTCAACATTAATTTGTTTGCCCGCGAATAGCAGTGTTTGCCTTGCGCAGCACTACGTTCTTGTGGGGGTAGCGCAAGATCACCCGTGAAATGCGCTTAAAGCCGCACGCTGTGCGGTGGTTTGGCGAATAGCCGAAACAGCGCACAGCGTTCGTCGGCTTTTGGCGCATTTTGAGGGAAGCTTGCGCGAAGGGGGCAAAGCCCCCTGCCAAAAAAATACAAAGCTTATGCGACTCAAAAACAAGCTAAAAGCTAGACGCTTTGTGAAATATTGCTTGAAACTGCGCGTTTTTTTGACTAAAAGGATAGATAGTGACTGGTTTGACCTTATTTGTAAGGGAGGTAACTGTGAAGAAATATTTATTTATGCTTATAACATCCATGTGTTGGATTGCATTTGCTTGTAATTCTGACACCATTAATAATGGCAAACAACCTTGTGACACGCCTGACGTTTGCGAGAGTGGAGTTTGCGAGGACGGCTTTTGCGTCGATCCCAGCGAGGGGTGCAAAACGAAGAGTGACTGCGATGATGGGGAGTATTGCGTAGACGGCGAGTGCAAAGCAGCGTGCGTGAAAAATGAGCATTGTGAGGATGGCAAGAAATGTCTCGAGGGCAGTTGCGTAGCGAGCAATGCGTGTTTGCGCAAAGAGCACTGCGATTCGGGTAAAGAATGCATAAACGGCGAGTGTCAGGAGCCCGCCAACGTGTGCGAGAATGAGTCGGATTGCTTAGACGGCTATGAGTGCAGTGGGGGCTTTTGCGTGTTTAAAGTTGTTGAGTGTTCGTTGGATAATCCATGCGAGAGTGGCTTAATTTGCGTGCGCGACAAATGCGTAGAGGATACGGGCGAGTTTACAGACTCTGACGGTGACACGATTCTTGATACCTACGAAGGTAGAGCCGAAAACCGCGATACAGATGGTGACACGGTGCCTGATTATTTGGACCTCGACTCTGATGGTGACACTGTACCCGATGCGGTGGAGTACGGCTATACGAGTTTGGGCCACCAGCCGCTAGACAGTGACGACGATACGATCCCCGACTACCTCGATTTGGATAGCGATGGTAACGGAATTCCAGATGCTAGCGAATGTGCGGCTGATGAAAACGGAAAGTTCCCCGATACGGATGGAGACGGTATACTTGATTGCCACGATCTCGATAACGACGGTGATGGCATGAATGACGTCGATGAAATTGCTGGACTGATTTATTTTGATAAAAACGGGAATGCAGTAAAGGATGCTGAGGGCAATTTTGTTCGTGGCGGGGATTGCGATCGCGATGGACAGCCTGATCCTGCGGGTAGCCCCGAAAATCCATGGGACTGCGACGGTGACACCGTTCCTGACTACATGGATACCGATAACGATGGCGACACTATCCCCGATATACTCGAAAGACCCTATGTTGATACCGATGGCGATGGCTTCTATAACATCTATGACCTCGATAGCGACGGAGATACCATCCCCGATAGTGAAGAAGTGGGATCAGATCCTACGAATCCGCGTGACAGCGATGGCGATGGCATCCCTGATTTCCTCGATACCGATAGCGATAACGATGGTCTTAGCGATGCGAAAGAACGTCAAATAGGTACCAACCCCTATAATCCCGATAGCGACGGCGACGGTGTCAACGATATGGTTGAGGTAGGCGCTGGAACGGATCCCTTAGATCCTGCAGATAATCCCGAAGCAAGAGGTAACTTTGTATTTATTGTTCCTTATCAAGAAGAGTCTTCGCCTAAAAAAGCGTCTCTCTCCTTTGCGACGTCCGTGCAAATCGTTGACCTGTACTTTGCTATCGACAGCTCAGGATCGATGGGGGGAGAAATAGGAGCTCTCAAAACGAGCTTACCTCAGATAATCAGCGAAACTCGCTGTAACCCTACGGGTGGAACATGTTTAGAGGATAAGGATTGCGCCGTAGGCGTTTGCAGCGTTACGAGCCACCAATGCGTTGAAGATCCTACCATAAAGCCAGGGGGTTGTATCGCCGACCTCGCCACTGGCCTTGCGTTTTGGGGAAATTGTGGTAGTTTCAATCACAAACAGAGTATTACGACAAATGCGAGTTTAACTTCTGCTGCTTTGGGAAAATGGAGCAGTAATGGTGAAGGGTCGCTCGAAAATGCATACGAGGCTGCAGCTTGTGCCGTTTCAGGTAAAGGTGATCCATACTGCCCAGACAGAAAGGATAGCTGTAATAGCGCAAACTGCGCTGGTTTCCGCAACAATTCTGTGCGTATTTTAACGCTCATCACTGACGAAGGTAATGAAACAAGCTATTGTGGTAATTCCCACTTCAAGGCAAGCAATGGCAGCCAGGTCACGGAGTTAGGTAATAGGGCAGGTGGGCACGCGAAGCAAAAAAATGTTAAAATCGTGGGTATGTGGGGATCAAGCTTTTCTAAAACAGCCTTAACAGCCATCGTCAATGGTAGTGGAACTGTCGATAGCGCTGGTAGTTCAGATAAGTTCATTATTAATGCTGTTGATGACGCGGTTGTGGATGCAACGAAGAGTGCCGTTATGGATATTGCCAAAGAGGTTCCCCTCAAAATCACGGCAGAAGCTGTCGACTTTGATCCAGGCGCAGCGAAATTTGTGAAGAGTTTAAAGATCAACATCGTCGACGAGAAGATCGAGGGCAAAATTTGCGAAAAAGGCTTTGCCATCACACCTGGACAATTTGAAGGTATTGAGAGGCTACTGCCTGGTAAATCGATTTGCTACGATGTGGCACCCATAGATGTTAACACGACAACGAAAGCTATAGGCGATCCAAAACTTTTAAGAGCTAAAATCTTAGTAAAGGGTGATGGCTCTTTGCTAAGCGAGCGTATTGCCTACTTCCTCATACCGCCCACGCTGGAAGAAGGCGTGAACTAAGAAGCTAGCGCTCTAAACGCGTTCACTCAAAACAAAAAAGCCCCGTCTTCTTAAGCGAAGCGGGGCTTTTCTTTTAAAAAGCTGAGCTTTAGTCCGCAAGAGCGGCTATGGCTTCGTCGCAGATTTGCCAGTGCTCGTCTGTTAAAAACTCATCCTTGCCGCTGCTAAAGATCTCGCGAAGCTCTTCCAGCGTTTGCCCCAAGCTCCAAACCCCTACTTTATCGTTGCGAGCCGCGTATTCAGCCGTACAAAGCTCTCCCATTTTAGTCGATGAAAAGAGCGTATAGGCGAAGGCATAACCAAGTTTGGTGATAATCGTTGAATAATCGACGAGTTCGCCCTCGTGTTCGACGTCGAAATAGGCGAGGTAGCGCTTGCCCGTGCCATCGATTTGGCAGATCGGCGCTTTTTCCGGATCCACTTCACAGTTGAGCGTAATATACTCGCCGTTGTTGGTGCCTTCGATGAGTTCTTTAGCCTTTAAATAAGCTTCGTAGCCGAGTGGATCGTTCTTATCGGTGTAGTTTTTATCCTCTATACAGTAGAAGCCGTTATCTCCCTTTTGCTTCGTGCACTCAGGCGTGTCTATGCCGTGGATACGAATCGTGTGCCAGCCGCTCTTACAGCGCCCCAAAGTACGGACGTTAATGGTATCGGCGTCGGTGACGTTGAGCAGTTTTACCTTGGCGCCGTCGCTTGGAGGACAGGGCTGTGTAAACTTGCAATTCACGCAGTCTGGCTCGTTGTCATCGCATTCTTCGCCGTCTTCGAGGACGCCGTTTCCGCATTCAGGCGCAACGCTTTCGTTCTTGCACTCCGCACTACAACCATCGCCGCTCACGGTGTTTGCGTCATCGCATTCTTCGCCGTCTTCGAGGACGCCGTTTCCGCATTCAGGCGTAACGCTTTCGTTCTTGCAATTAGCACTACAACCATCGCCGCTCACGGTGTTTGCATCATCGCATTCTTCGCCGTCTTCGAGGACGCCGTTTCCGCATTCAGGCGCGACTGTTTCTCCATCGTCACATGCGTAAAAGCTAAAGCCAAAAGCTAGGGTGGCTAGAAGTAGGGCAATTCTCCGTATTCTCATGCTTTCTCTCTCTTAAGCGAAATTCCCCCGAACTCAGATTCTTCCCCCCCCCCTTGCCGCAAAACGCTCGTATAGCACAATCAATGAGCTTTGCACGCGTAAAAACGCAATTTTGTTTTCAAAAAAACTTTCATTTGCTTTCGTTAAAGTCAACGCTATACACAAAAGCTGCCTTCCAAGCTTCATTGCCCTGTAAACGCGACTTTGCCGCGCTAGGCTCCATAGTTCAGAGTTTCTTTTTTCTTGATCTTCTCGAAAACAAAGGCTATAAGCTAGCGTAGGGCTTGGGCACCCCCGCTCAAGTTAGGAATTGAGCCCCCTCATAAGCTCAAGTGTGAGAGGTAGTTTGTCTTACCATTTATACCCTCCTAAAATTTCCTTCCTACACGCCCTACCAACGAATCCATCGTTTTTCTACCTCATTACCTCTCACGCTTGAGCTATTGAGGACGAAGTTAGACGCGCTACGCCCCCCTAAGCATAGCGCGTTTTTTTAAACACTTGACTGGCTTAAAAACGACTTAAAAGCCAAACTAAATTTGGCTAAATCCGTAGCTCCGCAATAACATGCAGAAGAACTTGTGCTTAAGCCGTAAAATTGCGAATAAAAAATAAGACTTTTGCTTTAAGCAAACAGTTGCGTAATAAAATTCGTGAAATAGTGTCTTTTACGCAAGTTCTTACGAAGACTCAGACTTATGTAAAATAGTCAAAAAAGAGCTAGCGAAAAATAACGAAAGTCAGGCGAGTTTATAAAATAAAGTCAATAAAATGAGTGCTCTGCATACAAAAAAGGGTTCTAAGGGCGATAGCCCTTAGACGGGGTTTGGGGCGGTAGCCCCAATGAATCAGAGCTTCTTTATGGGGGATGGAAGGCGACACTCTGCGTCTTTCGTACAAAGGAGCGGAGTTTTCTCCAAAATCTACTCCCACATGTCGTTATTTGTTCCTTGCTAAACCCTAAACCGAGGATAATATGAAGAAATTAAGCATTCTATCCGTACTATGTGCGTTTCTAAGCTTTGCGTGCAGTCCCACAAAAAACGCGACGACGAGCGACGCCTCGACAAGCGCGCAGGCGCAGACCGCCCTACCTACGGACTGTAGTGTAGAGCGCGGAACGCCCGATCCCGTTGGCAATTTTTTGGTTTACGCCAATGACGCGTTGCGCGAAGCCGTTAGTAAAGCTGAGCTCAAAGCGTGGGATTACATGACAAACATAAACCCCGACACCGAAGCAGGGCTAACCGCGGCGGAAGAGGAATTAATGGCAAAGCGTAGTGAAATTGTGGCAGAAGCCGCGAAATTCACGCGCGAACAGCTGATTTGCCAAGATCAAGAGTTGCAACTGCGACGCATCAAAAGTTCCCTCAGCCTACCCCCGCCCTCCGATGCCGAGAACCGCAAGGAACTCGCCGCGATATCGGCAAAACTCGTTGGTTTTTACGGTGCCGCCAATAGCTGTGACGACGCTGGCAAATGCCTCAATATCGGCGAATTGTCCAACATTATGCAAAATAGCCGCGACTACGACACGCTACTAAGCGTGTGGAAGGGCTGGCGAGCAGCTTTTGCTAGCCAACGCACGGCATACTCTCGCTTTGTGCAGCTAGCCAACGTTGGCGCCAAAGATCTCGGCTACGATAACGTCGGCGCGCTCTGGCTAGATGGTTACGACGTAGCGCCCAAAGACTTTGAAGCCCAAATCGAGAAGCTATACCAAGAGCTACAACCCCTCTACGAGCAATTACACTGCTACGTTCGGGCCAAACTTGCAGAGCACTACGGCGAGGATAAGGTTTCTCTAGACAAGCCGATTCCCGCGCACTTACTTGGAAATATGTGGGCTCAAGAGTGGGCAAACGTCTACCCGCTCGTTGCCCCATACCCCGAAGAAGCCGCTGTCGACATCACGCCCGCGATTGTGCAAAAGAACTGGAGCGCGGAGCAAATGACCAAAATCGCCGAAAACTTCTTTGTTTCCCTAGGTATGCGCGAACTTCCCGCGTCCTTCTACACAAAATCGATGCTCGAAAAACCCGCCGATCGCGAAGTTGTTTGCCACGCTAGCGCCTGGGATATCGACACCAAGGGCGATGTGCGTATCAAAATGTGTATTGAGCCAAAGGCTGAAGACCTCTACACCATTCACCACGAACTGGGGCACATCTATTATTATTTATACTACAACCACTTGCCATTCGTTTACCAGACTGGCGCCAACGACGGCTTTCATGAAGGAATTGGTGACACTTTAACTCTCTCTATGACCCCCGCATACCTCAAGGAAATTGGCCTCCTCGATAATGTCGCCACCAGCAAAGAAGCCATCATTAACCAGCAAATGCTCTCGGCTCTTGAACGAGTCGCCTTCATTCCCTTTGGCCTGCTCATCGACAAATGGCGCTGGAAAGTATTCGATGGCAGCGTCCGCCCCGAGCAATACAACAGCTATTGGTGGCAGCTGCGCGAAGAACTCCAAGGCGTTAGCGCCCCCGAGCCGCGCGGCGAAGAACACTTTGACCCAGGCGCAAAATACCACATCCCCGGAAACACACCCTACCTCCGCTACTACCTCGCCCGTTTCTTGCAATTCCAGTTCCATAAAGCGCTTTGCCAAGCCGCCAAATTCGACGGTCCCCTCTACGAGTGCTCCATCTATAATAACAAGGACGCTGGCAAAGCACTCATCGCCCTGCTCCAAAAAGGCGCCTCCCAAAACTGGCAGCAAACCCTCGAAGAGCTGACTGGCTCCCCCGCCATGTCAAGCGCCGCAATGCTCGAGTACTATGAGCCGCTCATCGCCTTCCTTAAAGAGGCAAACGCTGGCAAAGCTTGCGGTTGGTAGCGCTAAGTTTTGGATTTTTTTTGCGGGGGGCTCAAAGCCCCCCTACGCGCAAGCTTCCCTCAAAATTCGCCAAAATCCGCATTACGTCGTGCAAAGTTTATGCTAATCGCATAACCTTTGCACGGCGTGCGTCTTTAGGCGCCTTTTTCGGGCGATCTTGCGCTACCCCCCATGTTTAGCTTTTTTACAGAAGTCTTTGCGAAAAAGCTCAAAATATAGACTAAATTTTTTGCTTTGGTACAATATTGTGTTGGGGGCAATATGAGGGGCAACAAAGGGCTTAAAAGAGTTTGGGTATGAGCTTTTTTAAGCCCGAAAAGTTTGAGGGGGTAGCGCAAGATCACCTGATAAAATCGACAATGAGCGAATTTAATGCGGTGGCTTGGCGAATAGCCAAGACGGCGCATTAAATAAATCGCGAATTGTCGTATTTTAGAAGGAAGCTTGCGCGAGGGGGAGACTTCCCCCTCAAGACGGAGAAGAAGAGCTGCGTTGGAGGTGCTGAGGATGCGAGTAAGGTCGGGTGGAAGTAGTCATGTCGGTTTACATAAGGAACATAACGAGGATTTTTGGGGTGTAGATCCGTCGGGCTATATTTTTATATTGGCCGACGGGATGGGCGGGCATGCGGGTGGTGAGGTGGCGAGTCGTTTGGCGTGCGAGGGGATTGTGCGGTCGCTGCTGCCCCATAGGGAAGAGTTGGAGCGGCTAGCCGAGGATGCGAAGCCAGATTCTCGCCAGATGCTGATCAGTGCGCTAAAGGGCGCGATTGTGAAGGCGGAGCGCGATATTTTCGACGCGGCGGAGGCTGATCCGCGGCTTAAGGGTATGGCGACGACATGCGATTTGTTGTTTTTAATCAACGGGATACTGTATATTTCGCATGTGGGGGATAGTCGTGTGTATTTGCTACGCGGGGAGACGGGGCGGCAGCTGACGCTAGACCATAATGTGTATGAGTTTTTGCGTGCACAGGGGCGGAGTGAGGAGGAGATCGAGGGGTATCCGCATCGGGATAAGTTGGTGCGGGCGCTTGGCATGAGTGGGGGGGCGGAGATCGATACGCTGCAGCTTGATTTGCGACAGGGCGATAGGATTGTGATGTGCAGTGACGGGCTACATCGCTATTTGATTGGGCCTACGCAGCTTGCGCAACTTTATGGGACGCATGACCCGCAGAGCGCGGCGGAGTTTTTGTGCGAATATGCGCTGGAGCGCGGTGGTGAGGACAATATTACGGTGATTTGTGTCGAGATCTCGGAGCCTGGTACGCGCAAACATGCGTTGGAGACGGATTCTAAGATTACGGCGCTGGAGCGTATCAGCTTCTTTAGGCAATTGAGTTACCAAGAAATGCTACAGGTGATGCCAATTACCTTTGAACAAACGATAGAGGCGGGCAGCATCGTGATTAAAGAGGGTGACGCGGGGGAGAATTTGTTTATCTTAGTGGAAGGTCGCTGTGGCGTGAGCCGTGGTGGGGTAGAGCTCGCGACGCTGGAGCCTGGGAATGCGTTTGGGGAGCTTGCGCTGCTTGATAGGCAGCCAAGAAGCGCGACGGTGACAGCGCTAGAGCGATGTCGTGTGCTCGTAATTCGCAGTTCGGACTTTGAGAAGCTTACGCATTCAGGAAATCTGGCAGTAAAGATTTTATGGAACGTCGTACACGAGCTATCGGAGCGGCTGCGACAAACAAGTGAGAAGATGCGAATGCAGGGTCTGAAACTGCAGGATTACGAAAAAAAGAACGAATAAAGTTCTAAATAATGAGGGAATTCGAGTTTTGGCACTAACTTAGGCTATGGTGTGGCAAATCGCGTGGAGTGAAATCGAGAATATTTGTGGTGATCTTGTCTTTTCCTTGGCTGGGCGCTGTAGGCTAAGCTTGCTTAAGGAAGAAAAAGTCAGAAAAAAACATATTTTACTCTCTTAGTACTCTCGCAATGGTGCCATTTTGTGCTAAGGGTGTTATAGGAGTATCGGGGCGGGGGGTGTAGGATTTTAAGGAAGACAATGTCTGAAGAAACAGCAAAAGCGCCTGTAAGTACTTTTCCAGTCGGCATGAAAATTGACGACCGGTACGAAGTGCTTGGTATATTAGGCACAGGTGGCTTTGCGACCGTCTACAAAGCTCGCCACCTTATGATCGACCGCGACGTCGCTTTGAAGGTCATGGATCTTCAAAAGGGCGTTGATCCGACGTATGAGGAGCGATTTTTTAGGGAAGCAAAGATTGCTGCTAAGATCCACCACAACAATGTTGTTACGATTTACGACTTCGGATTTGTTTCTCAAACAGGTCAGCCCTATATTGCGATGGAGCTTTTGGAGGGGCATGACCTTGGTGATGAATTAACGAAAGTTGGGCCCTTGAGCCCCAACCGTGCGCTAATCCTCTTTAGACCAGTCTTGGAAGCCCTAGGCGAGGGACACAGGTTGGGGATTGTGCACAAAGATCTAAAGCCAGCGAACCTTTATTTAACGGATCCAGGGGGGGTACGTGAGATGATGAAGGTCTTGGACTTTGGTGTTGCGCGAATGGATTCGGGGGAGGTATCAAAGCTAACGAGTGCGGGTCAACTCTTGGGTACGCCGCGTTATCTGGCGCCCGAATACATCAAGTCGCAGCTAGTGACACCAGCGATCGACGTCTACCAAATGGCGCTTATTATTTCGGAGGCGCTCACGGGTCAGGTCGCCGTCGATGGCGCGCCGTACACGGCGATGATGTTGCACTGTACGGGTAAGATCCAAATTGCGGATTTCCTCAAAACGGGACCAGTTGGCGAGGTTTTCGAGAAAGCTTTTAGCATTGACCCGAGTCAACGCTACCAGGATGCGGACGAATTTGCGCTTGCGCTTGACTCGGTAGCGGAGTATTTCGAGAGTAATATTCCCTTACAAGGAGGCCCCCCACAACGTACGCCTGAATCGGCATCACATAGCTCTGTCAATCTAAAGAGTCGTTACGCCGACGGTAAACTCGTTAGCGCCGATAGAGTTACGGGTCAGCACATGTTGCTGGGCAAGACCGACGATGGTGTGGATGATTTTGGGCTTGCAAGGAAGAAGTCTAAGCTTGTTCCGATTATTGCGCTGATTGTTGTTTTACTAGGTATCGGTGGAGTCTTGGCCTACGTTCTTAGACCTATAGAGGAAGTTGAAATTAGCGAAGAGCCAGTCGAAGTGAAGCCAATCACTGAAACGCTTAGCTTCCGCATCGAATCAGAACCCCTAGGAGCGAGTATACAGGATAAAAAAAACGCCACCGTCATTTGTGAACGAACACCGTGTGATCACATCTTCACCAAAGATGATCTGCCAGTAGACTTGGTGGCCACACTTGAAGGTTATGAGATTGCCGAGATCAATCTATCGGTCGATCTGCATCAAATGAACAACGGAAAGGCGATCATTAAGCTCGAAGAAGAAGAATTTGAAGAAACGCTCTTTAGCTTTGTGCTCGTCTTCACTCCTCCTAATGCTGAAGTTAAGGAAGTTGAAACAGATAACGTTGTTTGCCGCAACTCCCAGTGTATCTATATGCTTGATACGACTAATCACGATGAGATCGAGTTAGAAATTGCGGCGGCAGGCTACGAATCAAAAAAAGTTCTACTCAATAAGAAAATATACGAAGAAAATCCTAATGTTGTAGTAGATCTTAAGAAAAAGGTCGTTGTTCGGAGTGGTTCAACGCGCCCACCTAAGGCAGAGGGCGGTACGCGCCCGGGCTCACCAGGCGCTGAAACAAAGTTGCCTCCAAAGCCAGCGGTAGCAGAACCCGCTTATGGAAGCAGTGAGTATTGTAAAAAGTATAGCTCGCGCGAAGTTTGCGTTCCAGGCTCATCAGAGTTCTGTCGAATCAATAAAAACCACAAGTCCTGCCAAGTTATTTACTAGTCTAAGTGCAGTGCAAAGCTCTCCTAGCGAGTTTGAACTGCGTCAAAAAATAGAATGATGCTTTTTTAGCAAGTTTGAGGCGGATTCCAGAGTGGGGCGTTGGCGTTAGCCCCAATGAATCAGAGTTTCTCTAAGGATACTCTGATTAACTCGATATTTATGTGATTTATTTTTGTGGGGGAAGTGTCCCCCTACGTGTCAACCCCGCGTTGTGCGCGGGTTTGCCACTACCCCCTCTACGGGGGGCCAGCCCCCCGTAACGCCCCCGACGCGATTGTTCAGAGCTTCCCTAAGCGGAACGTGTGCCTGTGCCCTAGTCATGAAGCGGAGTTTCCCCAGTATTGGGGGTTGTCGGAACTTGAGCGTTGAACAGAAAAAAGGCCAATAGTTCTTGACTATTGACCTCATTAAATATGGAAGCGGCTGCTCTTTTAGGGTTTGTAACTAAATATGAATTGATATTCGCAGATGTTGAAGCGATCGCCATCTTCTATTTTCTTGGAGTCGATGCGATTGCCCAAATACTCGATACCGTTGGTAGAGTCGAGATCTTTAATGTAGTGTGCACCGTTTTTATAGATAACAGCACAATGCTTCCTTGAAATATTACCATCACGAATCGCGAGATCTGCCAACTGCGAGGAGCGCCCGATAATATATTTATCTTTATCGATAGTGTAGCGCTTATTGTCAAAGAGTAGGTACAACGGGCGCATGCCAACGATTTGTTGTGCCCCGACGGGTCGTACAGCTTCAGCGCGCATGCGTGAGTCCGCTGCATAAGCTTGGTTAGGCGGCATACGGCGAACGTCGTGCATGGGTGCTTCGTATGTGCGTGCTTGGCGATTTTCTTCGAGGCTCGCTAGAACGATGGGTTGTGCCGGGCTTGCGGGGGGGGCGTTGGGTTCCTCGTAGATCGACGGTGGTCTGCGGTAAGCTGGTGGCGCAGGTGGCGGGGCTTTTGGCGCTTGAGTCGAGGCAAACGCTTGGGCGGGGGGCGCCGTTTCGAGAGGAGGATAATTTACGCGCTGCCCATAAGCTGCTTGCGAATACGGCGCGGGTGCTCTTTGTGCGGGCGCAGATTGTGGGTTCAAAAACGAGGTGTCATAGCGCTTCTCTTTGAGATAAGTAATCATCGCCTCGTTGATCAAAAAATCTACTGTGCAGCGGTTGTCATTAGCAAATCTTGAAAAAATTTGCCATAACACGTCGCGGCAGAAAAAACTGCGCTTAGTTGAACTATTAGAATCCGTCATGTAATCCTCCAAGGGTAAATACGGACAAACCCATATCTACGATATGCATAATAACTGAAAATATGTTTCAAGCCAAGTAAACTTGCGCTTCTACTGTTAGCGCCTCTCATTACGAGTTCCAAAGGGCGACTTCGTTAGAAAGCTTTTAAAACGTTAGCCTCAACAAAACACCCAAAAACCGAAAGCTCATATGCTAGCATCTTATCGTGCACACTGTTGTTCTTATGGATTTTAACTTAGAATACCTCAGGTTTTAGGGCTTTGCTTCTCAACAAGGCTCTCAATGTGTGAGACCTTTGCACGGCTAGAAATAACGAATTTAATTTTACAAATTCGATACAGTCTTAAACAAAATGAGATATTTTGTAGAGAAGCACAAGTTAAGAATGCTAATTAAATAAGGCAGGTGGAAGGTAAAATGACATTTTATTCGAAAAGCGCTTAAAAAAGTGCTTTCTTTTTAGTGCCACAGCCGTCCAGGCTGTGGCCGCTTCCCCCCCCGCGCAAAGCTCTCTGTGTTTAAAATCGCGACGTTTTGTGCAGTAAAATTCTTTCATTGGATTCGAGCAAAGGTCTCTATTAATGATACAAACCGCTTTCTACCCCAGCACAATAGCTTGGATCGAACTACGCTACATAGAGCAAAAGCTGCTTAGTCTTGCGCTGATTGCTCCCCAAACATGGGGTGGGCAAAGGAGCGCGTTTAGCGACAAGGTTTATTGGCAAATCACGGAGTATTTCGAGGGTCGGCGTAAAAGTTTTGACATCTCCTATGCCCTCTCGGGAACGCCTTTTCAACTTCGGGTGTGGAACGCGCTTTGCGAAATACCGTACGGCGAAACACGTAGCTATAAGGACATAGCAGTGAGAATAGGCCAGCCAAAAGCTTGTCGAGCTGTGGGTAGGGCAAACCACTCTAATCCCATCATGATTATGATACCTTGCCATCGCGTTATTGGGGCTAACGGCGCCCTAAGTGGTTATGCCGGGGGCGTCGAGATAAAGAAGAAGCTGCTTGAGCTTGAAGCGCAAAACAGATAGCGGCTTAGCGCGCGACAGTTTAGAACGAAAAGCTAGCGTAGTGCGTTCGCTCTATCAGCGAGTTTCTCTTTGAGAGCAAGGGGCTTTCGCGAAGGCTAGAGTCTGAAAAAAGAATAAGTTGCTGGAGTCAGCATAATAAATAAGATGAGGGGTTTTTAAAGCAAAATGAGAGTTTTACACAGTTCCGATTGGCATTTAGGGCGAAACCTATATAAAAACAAGCGCTATGATGAGTTTGAAGCATTTTTGAATTGGTTGGTCGAGACTATAAAGGAAGAGCGCGTTGATGTTCTTCTGCTTGCTGGTGACATCTTTGACACGGTCATGCCCGATAATCTTTCGCAGACCTTGTATTACAACTTTCTCAAGTCCGTGGCTAAAACAGCGTGCCGCCACGTGGTCATTGTGGCGGGGAACCACGATTCGGCGAGTTTTCTGAACGCGCCAAGAAAGGTTTTAAGCTTGCTCAATACATGGGTGGTGGGCAGCGCAAGCGAAGATGTATCAGAAGAGGTGTTGCTCTTGCGTGATCCTGATGGCGCGGTGGAGCTCATCGTCTGCGCTGTTCCGTATCTGCGTCGCGGGGATATTTACGAGTCTGTGGCGGGGGAAAGCGCGGAGGATAAAGAGCGATCCTACAGAGAGGGGATCGCGGCACATTACAAAATGGTGGCCGACGTAGCAGAACAGGCGAGGGAGCGGCATGGTGGCGATATTCCGGTGGTGGCGATGGGGCATCTTTTTGCGCAGGGCGGAAAAACGATGGATGGCGACGGTGTGCGCGATTTATACGTAGGATCGCTGGGATATATAGGCGCAGACGCGTTTTCGGAGAATTTTGACTACGTAGCACTCGGACACCTGCATATCGCGCAACGCGTGGGTTTACGCGAAAATATCCGCTACAGCGGCTCACCCATACCCATGGGTTTTGGCGAGGCGACGCAAACAAAGACCATGCGCTTACTCGAGTTTGAAGGACGTACCTTGCAGCAAAGTGATATCGAAGTGCCGCGTTTTCAAGCGCTAGAAAGCATCCGCGGTAACGTGCAAGAAATACTCGAGCGTATCCAAGCTCTTAAAGAGGCTGGTTCTGATGCCTGGTTAGAGGTGGTTTACAACGGCGAAGAAGAAGTCGCTGACCTTAACGAAATTATCCAAAGTGAGCTTGGGGCTAGCAAGTTACAAGTGCTCAAAGTGCTGAATGAACGACGCATAAAGCGTATGGCTATATCGGATGCACAGGGGGATTTAGAGCAACTCGATGTCTACGATATTTTTGAGCGTCTGCTAGATTCTAAGGGCATTGTCGAGCAACAGCGAGTGGAGTTGAGGCGGAGCTATAGAGAACTCGTCGTAGCTATATTGGAAGAGGATGTGAACAAAGGGGGAGGGAGCCTAGACTAGGTTTTTTCAAGCTCGTTATTGGCTAGCTTAAGTGTATTTGTTTTGAGGAGACGTTCATGCGCTTACTGAAATTGCGTTTTAAAAATTTGAATTCTCTCGTAGGGGAGTACAGCATCGATTTTGAAGATCCCAAACTCGTGGGTGATGGAATCTTTGCCATTACGGGCCCGACGGGATCGGGGAAAACCACAGTGCTTGATGCCATATCGCTAGCACTTTACGGCAGAACGCCAAGACTAGGTAACATAACTGGGAGCCGAAACGACATCATGTCGCGTGGTACTTGGGAGTGTATGGCAGAGTTGACCTTTGAAACGAAGTCCGGGGCATATCGCGCTTTTTGGTATCAACATCGCGCTAACAAAAAAGCAACTGGAAAGCTAAGCCAAAACTACAAGCATGAATTAACGGAACTCGCCAGTTCTAAGGTTCTATCAGAGAAAACAAAAGAAACGATGGAACTCATTGAGAAGGTTTCAGGCTTAGGTTTTGAGGCGTTTTATCGCTCCGTGTTGCTTGCTCAAGGCGAATTTGCCGCTTTTTTAGCGGCAGGGGAAAAGGAGAGAGGGAGGTTATTGCAGAAGCTAACGGATACCGATATTTACGCGAAAATATCGCAAAGAGCTTTTCAACGCTGTAAAATCGAGACTGAGCAGCGAAATAAATTGGAAGCAGAGCTTGAGTTTAAAAAACCACTGAGCGAGGAAGACGAAGAGAGGAAGGAGAAGCAGCTACTCGAGATTAAGAAGGAATTGGCCAACTGTGAACAAGAAAAAGAAAAGACTAGGGTGGCAATAACCTGGCTGGAGCAAATCGAAATTTTGCAAAAGAGGATCGAAGAACTGAACGTGCAAGCAGAGGATGTGGCCAAAAAAATCGCAGCTTTCCAATCGCAACAACAGCGTCTCGAAACGGCAAAGCGCGCAGAACCTCTCCATGAACTTTACGCCGTTTTAGTTGAAACGCGCAATGCGCAAGAAGGCGAAGAGCACAAGCTCGAAAAGAATCAGCGTATTTTGAAGAGTGAACAAGAAGAGGCCGAAGCGCTTAAATCGGCTCTAGACTCGTTGCAGCATAGCTACGAGACGGTTAAAGCTGAGCTTGAACGTGAAAGCCCAAACTACGCCGAGATGCGCAAACTAGATCGTGAAATCGCAGGATTCGACAAGCAGATCGCCGAGAGCACGCAACTAGTTACTGAAACGCAAAATAACAGCCATGACCTTATGGAGCAGTGCAAACAAAAAGAGAGAGATAAAACTAATGATGAAGCGAAACTCGCCCAAATCGAAGAGTACTTCGAAGCCCACGAAAAAGATAAGCAGCTGCTTGGAAGTTTTGAGGCATTAGAGGAAAAGTTTAGAGATCTTGAGAGTAGGCAGGAAAATATCAAGCAAAACCGCGATATGCTAAAGAAGGCCAAAGAGGATTTAGAGCAAAAAAGCGAAGTCGCGCAAAGTAAAGCTTCCCAAGTGCAAGAAGCGATGAAAGAGCAAGAGCAAAAAAATGCACAAGTGAAGGCTCAAAACGATGCGCTCGCGGTCTGTCTGGATTCTAGAACGCTGAGCGAGTGGCGTAGTGAGAAGGAACGCCTCTTTAAAGAAAAACTTGAGCAAGAAAAACTTGCGAGCTTCGATGAATATAGAGCAAGACTCGTTGCGGGTAGTGCCTGTCCGCTATGTGGTTCCTGCGATCATCCCTATGTTAAAAATCAGATCCCACTCAATACAGAAATCGATCAAAATATTAAAGACGTAGAGCGCATTATCAAAAAAGCAGAGGCCTTAGAAGCGGCGATCAAAGAGGCAGAAAAAAAGGCAGAAAGCGCGAACAAACACCGCATTAACGCAGAAGCGGCCGCTCAGCTGGCGGAGCAATCATGGGAAAATGCTAAAGAGAAACTAGAGGAAGTTTCCAGCACTGCTCAGTATTTAATGCAAGAATATGAGTCGAGGAAAGCGGCCATATACGATTCATTATTGCCGTTTGATATAAAAAATTTGCATGAAATAAAACCGAATGAATTGCTCCAAGAATTAGAAGGACGACTAAAAACTTGGCAAGCAAAAAATAACGAAAAACAAGAGCTCAATAGCAGTATAGTCCAAAAAGACAAGGAGTTGAGTTTCTTAAAGGCTAGTCTTGAAGCCGAGAACAACAATCTTGCAAAGCACAAAAATAAACTCGATGTACAGATGCATGAACGCGATAGCTACAGCCGAGAGCGTATCGCATTGTACGGCGACAAAGACCCTGATGGTGAAGAAAAACGCCTTAAAGAGCGCATCAAAGAAATCGAATCTCGTAAATTAAAACAATCGGCGCTTTACCTAGAAGCCGAAAAGAAACTAACACACGCGCAAGGAGAGCTGGCGAGCATCGAAAAACGACTTGCTGAAATAAAACCTAAGCGAGAGATTCAAGAATCGCAGTTTAGCGAGGAGCTCAGAAGCGTCAACTTTAGCAACGAGCAGGAATACCTCGCCGCGCGCTTAAATAGGGCGGAAGTGAAAGCATTAGAGGATAAATACAAAGAGCTGCAAAACTTTAAAGTCAAAAATCAGAGTCAAGTTAAAGAGCGAAACGATGAGCTAGCTTCTAAAAAGGCAGAGCAGTTGAGCGATAAATCACTTCCCATATTAAAAGAGATAGAAGCTGAACTTGGCAAAAAATTCAATGAGTTTAGCGCTCAATTGCATAGCCTAGTGCAGGAACTCAAGGATAATGTAAAGCGCAAACAAGAGTACAGCGCAGCGATGGACGCACTCAATGCACAGAGAAAGGAGCTTCAGCGCTGGGAGCTGCTCTCCAACCTTATCGGGGAGAGTACGGGAGAAAAATACCAAACCTTCGCACACAGCATCAGTTTTTCTCAACTCATTGCTTACGCCAATAAACAGCTCCAAAAAATGACTGGCCGTTACGTTCTCAGGCAACTGGACGATCTTGTCGATTTCGAAGTTATCGACGATTACCTCGGAGGCGTGCAGCGGACGGCTAAAAACTTGTCAGGCGGAGAGTCGTTTTTGGTGAGCTTAGCGCTGGCGCTGGGGCTCTCGAGCATGGCCAAAAAAGCTGTACATATCCAGACGCTCTTTCTCGACGAAGGTTTTGGTAGCCTCGACGACGATGCACTCAACAACGCCCTTGACACCCTTGCTAGCCTCAACGAGGAGGGGCGAACTATTGGCATTATCTCCCATGTGGCAACGCTCAAAGAGCGCATTAACACCAAAATCGAAGTCAGCGAGTTGTCCGGTGGCAAAAGCACGATTAGCGGCCCTGGCGTTAAATACATTGCCGAGTAATACCATTTTAGAGCGTGTTTTTTGGGGTGGGGGGCAAGCGCAAAGTCGTATAATTGGCTGTTTTTAAGTTCTTTTTGTGGTGGGGGAAGTTTCCCCCTACGCCGCAACCCCGCGCCGTGCGCGGGTTTGCCACTACCCCCTCCGCGGGGACACCCCGCGACGCCCCGTCCAGTTTTTGGCGAAACAGGACTTTTCGCTCTTTTGTGTAACGTATTGATTTTATGGGATTTTGCTTTGAAGCAACGCCATCATAACAAGAAGCTACAAACTATCCGAATCAATGGGGGTTCGCTTCGAAGACCATGCGTGCTTAAAGCCAACACCAATGGTGATCAATATGCCGCTAAGCACAAAGTAGACGACTAAAAGGAAGAATCCACCGATAGGGCTCTCGAATATAGAAACAACTGTGAAGAGTAGAATGCCAAGAATAACAAAGATGTAGTCACTCGTGGGTTTTTCTTTGCCCTTCATGGTTTTGTAGCGCACGTTGCTAACCATCAAAAGTCCTGTCGCTACACTCAAAATAGCCAAGCCTACTACGTTGTTTTTAAAGAGCTCATCAATATTATACTCAATAAAGAGCATAATGGTTGCCACGGGTACAGCAGCTCCCGCAGGGGAGGGCAGTCCCTTAAAATATTTTTGTACACCCTCTGAAGGGGCTTCAACGTTGAATCGGGCTAGCCTTAGTATAGCGCCACAACAAAAAGCAAAAGCAGCAATAAGCCCAAAAATCCCTAGTTCCTGCAATGAAAATGTGTACAAAATCACCGCTGGTGCAACTCCAAAGCTGATCGCATCGGCGAGTGAGTCGAGTTGCATTCCAAAAGCTGTGCTCGTATTGGTCCAGCGTGCAACGCGTCCGTCGAGGGTGTCGAAAACAACGCTTAGAAGCACGAGTAAGCATGCACTCATCATTCTAGGGTAGTACGCATCTGGTTCCGCGCCCATGTTCTGGGAAAGTAGGCAGTAGGTAATTGCTAAAAATGCGCAAAACACCGAAGATAGCGTAAAAATACTGGGTAAAAAATACAAAGCTTTGGAATACTTAGCCATAAAAAAACCTCATAATTCAAGCCCCCCGAAATCGGGGCAAGTATACTAGAGAAACTTCAGTTTTGTCCATGAGGTCACTTGTTGAGCTTTTATAGGGCGATAAACTTCTAGGCGCAAAAAAAGGTTCCCCCCCCGCGCAAAGCTCAAAAGAAATACCTAATGCTGAGAGCGCGGCGCGAGCTAGCCATCATGACGCAAAGCTTTTGATATCAATGAAGGGCATTTGTCATATATTTTTTTTGAAAGTTGTTGTAGTTTGTGCTTAGGGGGATGTTTTTTGTTTATTTTGATATCAGAGGGAGCCTATGGAATCAACGATACAATGCCGTTTAGCGCTAAAATTCCCAAAATTTATATAAAATAGCCAACAAACGATTTGAGCAATCTCTTTAATTTATGGTTTTTTGCTTCTTGTGTTGCAAAGAAAGCAGACATACGTTTTTCAAGATCTCGCGCGCTGTGTGACAGAGTGTACTACGTAATGAAAAGTGATATTGTAAGAGTAGGGGGCTTAGGGTGACTTTGAACAATGCAAAAACAGTAGGCGGCAGCTTTCAAAGCGGTCATTGATTAAATCAGCGTAGGGGGCAGCTTTCAAACCTGCCCTTATAAATTCAATAATCTACACACAAAATCGGTTTCCAAGGGCGAAAGTCCTTGGGGCGCTCATCATTACGGAAATCTTTTATGCCCAAATCAACAACATTGTTGTTGTAAGAAGAGGCCTTTGCTCTGAAGCAAAACCTCACCATTAAAAACCTTTGCGCGGCTAGAAATGGTGAATTTAATTTTACAAATCCGATACAGTTTTAAACAAAATGAGACATTTTGTAGAGAATCATAACTTGATAATGCTAATTAAATAAGGCAGGTAGAAGATAGAATGACATTTTATTCGAAAAGAGCTTAAAAGAGTGCTTTCTTTTTTGGAGGGGGGTGCGGGGGGAACCTTTTTTCTT
>JBBAEA010000033.1:0-27782 GCA_041656175.1 Bradymonadales bacterium
AGGCATTCGTGCCTTTTGTGTCTTTATATTTCGAACCACGAAAAACACGAAAATTCACGAAAAATTCTTTTTTATTCTTACAGCCCCTACTTGACTTGTTATAGGCATTCTTGCCTTTTGTGTCTTTAAATTATAAACCACGAAAAACACGAAAACACACGAAAAAATATTTTTTTAATGCTTTTATAAGATTAAAAGATACATGTGTTTTACATACCCAGCTTGATTCGATAAAAGCTTTTCGAGCCTTTCGTGTTTTTCGTGGTAAAAAAAGCTATTCGAGCCTTTCGTGCTTTTCGTGGTAAAAATCTTTTCGTGGTAAAAATCTTTTCGTGGTAAAAAAAGTTTTTCGTGGTAAAAAAAGCTATTCGAGCCTTTCGTGCTTTTCGTGGTAAAAATCTTTTCGTGGTAAAAAAAGTTTTTTGTGGTAAACAGCTTTTCGATAGCTTGCTTTGCCCTCGCGCAATGAATAAAGCCTCTGTTGGCTCTATGGGGGTGTGGGCAAGATGGAAGAATCATAGCGCAAAAATAAAGTTTTACCTTGCATGTTGGATAAACAAGCCAAAATATCGCTGCGCGAGCCAGATTATGCGGCTTACGCGCAAATTTATAAAACGCGTTTCTACGACGAAGTTGTGTATTGGGCCGATAGTCAAAAAGTTATACTGAGTGTCGAGGAATACGCGATGGGGCGTATGCATTGGGTCGACAAAGAGCGATACTATGAGCGCATCATTTATATAGGGGAGCGGGCTATTGGGACGGTTACGGCTCGCGAGATCGATTGGGAGCGCCGTAGCTGCTTACTTGGCATTGTCATCGCTGTGCCCGAATACTGGGGCAAGGGCTACGGCACTAAAGTGTTAAAACAATTTTTTGTCTTACTTTATGACTTAGGCATTAAATTCGTAAGGCTAGAGACGTTTTCGAATAATATTCGAGCTAGGCGCTGTTTCGAGGGCTTGGGATTCAAGAAACGGCGGAGTTTCTACGCACCACAGTCGGGACGCTTCGTGATCGAGATGGTAAAGAAGCTTGAGCCAATAAAGCCTATAGGATATGTAGTTAAAGGTGGGCGTTCGGGGAAGAGCTAAAAAACGATAAGATTTCTTATTTTATTCGTACTTTACATAAATTTTTATAAGGATATGCGATGAAATGGCAAAGATGGCTTATGATTTTACTCATGGCTATATCAATGATGGCGTGTCAGAGGGCAAAAGAAAAAGCTAGCGATACCGAAGAGCTAGCTCAAGAGGCAAAAATCGTCCAAGGAGAAGCGGCGGCGATGACCGATGAAGCAAAAACAGAAGTGCTCAATGGGAAGGATGACGCGGGGAGCGTGGATTTAACGCGCTTGAATAGAAGCGAGTTCAACCGTGCGGCACTTTATCTCAACGTGCCTATTTTTTGGAAATATGGCATCGACACCCTAGAGGCTTACAACTTAGTAACTTTGAACTTTTATCCCAAGGCAGAAACCAAGGAGTGGGTAACAAACGAAGGATTTAGCAGCGAGTTTTATGCACTTTATGAAAAGATGGTTCAAAGCATCAAAAATAAGCCCATGGTTGATCCCAACGACAAAGAAGCGACGCGTAGGGCAAAGGTTTTGGAAGAACTGGACCAAGCAGGATTGGTTTTGCTCGAATCCGATTTTAGCAAAAGCAGCGAGGTTGAGCGCCAGTTTGTGGCAAAAATTTTAGAACTTGGCGCCCTTGTAGATGCGCTCTACGCGCGTCAAGTGGGTTTGCGAGCGATTGAGGGAAAGATCCCAGCAGATGACAGCGCATCGCTAAGTATGCTGCGACGAAACTGGCGCGCAAGCGCCGAGAGCCCCAAAATGAAGGGTGACCCATTGTGTACAGCGCTGGGCGGCGTTAACACTGCGATTGTCGATGTGTACCCAGCAGAGCTGCAAAGCGAGGAGAACTTCTGTGATAAAATCTCGGCACAAAAGAACGCCGAGGAGCTCTTTTACCAATTCGCCGTGGTAGAGACGGACGAAGAAGGCAGCTTACGCGCAGTCCCTTACACGGAGCGCTATAAAGAGGAAATGACGGCGATTTCCAAGGCTTTAGACGAAGCGGCAGAGATTCTAGAGAAGGCTAAAACGGAGACGCTTTTGGCCCAATATTTACGTGCTGCAGCACAAAGCTTCTTGAGCAATAACTGGGACGGCGCCGATGAAGCGTGGGTCGCGATGAACGCCTCCAACTCGTCTTGGTACGTTCGCGTCGCTCCCGATGAAACGTATTGGGAGCCATGCAGCCGAAAGGCAGCTTTCCATATGACCTTTGCCCGCATCAATCCTGAAGCGTTGACGTGGCAAGCAAAATTAACACCAGTACAACAAGAGATGGAAGATGCTATGGCAAAGGCCGCTGGCAAGCCTTATGCATCGCGAAAAGTCAGCTTCCAGTTGCCCGACTTCATTGATATTATTGCGAATTTTGCCGATGACCGAGATCCATTCGGCGCTACCATCGGGCAATCCCTTCCTAACTGGGGACCTGTAGCTAACGAGGGTAGAGGACGAACGGTTGCGATGAGTAACCTCTACACAGACCCAGAGAGTATGCATGATCGCATCACTTTGGCTTCGTCCTTCTTTGGTGAGGCGGAGCTTGAGCTACTGAAAGATGGGACGGGACCGGGGCTATTGAGCACTATTATTCATGAAGCAGCCCATAACTTGGGGCCATCCCACGAATACAAAGTAAATGGGAAAATCGACGATGAAATCTTTGGCGGTGCACTCGCCACTTTGGCCGAAGAACTCAAGGCGCAAACGGCTGCACTGTGGTACTTAGAATTCTTGCAATCACGTGGTATCATCAATAGCAACATGCAAAATCGTAGCTACGCCGATTCTATTTATTGGGCATTTGGCCACATCGCTCGCGGTATGACAACGCCAAGTGGAAAAATTCAACCTTACTCCCAGCTCGCCGCCATTCAAATTGGCATCCTCATCGAAACTGGCGCGCTCACATTCGATCCCGACGCACTCGCCGCAAACGGCAAAGATAAAGGAAGATTTTCCATGAAGCTGGATAAAATACCACAAGCAGTCGATAATATGATGAAGCAGATCGCCGCCATTAAAGCACGGGGTGATAAAGCTGCACTCGAAGCATTGCAGCAAAAACACATTAAGTCCAAAGATATTCCATTTGACATCATTACAGAGAGGATGCTCAGATTGCCAAAAACAAGTTTTGTTTATAGTATCAAGCTATAAAATACCTCGCTATAATAACTCAAGTCCCACACAAACGACAAAGTGAACCTGCTTTGTAATGACAATTTGCGCTCTCTCTGCTTAGTGGATAGCTTTGCTTTGAACATGAATGTTGGAATGTTGTTCGCAGTATTGCGAGTTTGAACGGGGCTTTTGTGAATATTATTGCGAATTGCGACGTTTATCTGAATCTTGTTTCATTCTGCGTTGACAGTAAAGAAAAATTCGTCTATAAATGGGTTAAAGGCCTACATTGCGCAAGCGCGTAGGCTCTTCTTTTTGAATATTATGTAATATGTTTACGATAACTATATGTTTTAAAGGAAAATCAAAATGAAAAAACATCAATTATTCATCGCCTTGGTGATGGCGTTGTGCTTGAGTGTGGCGTTTGTCAGTGTCGCCAGTGCTCAAGATGCGACGCTGATGGGGCGAACGTCTTTGGACGATAGAGGCCAAAGTCTGGACGAGAATTTGGATGAAGAAGCCGATAAAGAGGAAAAGTCATGGGGCGTTGCGGCCGATCTCACTTTTGATTTAGGCGTAGGAGCCTTTGTTAAAAACAAGTACGCAAGACGCGTTCGCTCAAAATTTGGCTTTGAAGCCAGCGGTTATTATAAAATTCCAGTTATAGATACAAATATCGAACTTGCCACAGGGTTTACGGCGTGGATGTCGAAAGCCGGCGGTAGCAACGGGGTGCACGAATTTCGATGGACGGATTCCTACATAGGCTTTAGCCGCGAGCTTTATAGTTACAAGGGTGAGCTCTTGCGTTTTATGCTCAACGCGGGCTTGGGCTTTGCGATTCCCACGAGCAAGGCGAGTTGGACGACCAATTTGTATACCTCAATTATGCCGCAATTGGGCATGGGGCTTAAAATCGCAAGGTTTGGCGTCTTCTACGCAGTTCGCTACAGCCACAACTTTAACAAATACACCTCCGCCAGCGTTGACCCCAATGAAGTCGATGCCCTCTCACGCTCTGCCGGCAACGAATTGCTTTCAAGAACCGACATCGCTATCGCTGGCGTACTCACCGAAATTGAGCTGGTCAATGCCTTTAGCTTATCCTACGACATACTCGACGAGTTGGTCCTTAGCGTCGGATTTGCCTTCGCCGACTTCTGGACCTACGACAGCGAAAGTCTCAACGACGATGATTACACCAATCCCAACGCCAAACCCGGCCGCGGTCACGGCCAAATGTCGGCTGGCTCCGTCGCCCTTGCTTACACCCCGTGGCGCTATACTACCATCACCTTCTTCCTAAAAAGCGAGCAACCCTGGAAGCAAAAAGACAACAAAGAACTCCGCTTCCCTTGGTTTGACACCATCAGCTACTCTAAAAACTATACAAAATTCGGTGTAACGGCCACTTTCCGTTATTAATGACTTAAGCCAGCGTGTTTTCTTGTTGGGGGGCTCTTTGCCCCCCTACGCGCGGGCTTCCTCGCAAAATGCGACAACGAACGCAAAATATTGTGCGGTGTATTTGCTAATCGCGCATCCACCGCACAATATGCGTACGTTGCGCCTTTTTCTCGGTGATCCCGCGCTACCCCCCATATTCACATCTCGCCTTTCTTCACGCTAGAGTTGCTCTGCTTCATGCAAAAACGATCGAATAATGGCAAAATGAATGCAAGGAATGCCATGCGAATTGGGGGTGCTAAGAGCAAAGAAGTATTTGCTAAACTCGCGCATTTATGATAGCTTAAGCGAAGTCTTGTTCTGCTGGAGTGCTGCTGAGATGTTTGAGCGAATCTATTTTGTGCAAAAAAACGCATGCCAACTGTGTTTTAGATGCTGTTCATGGGTTTATTCCTTATTTTGTCTTGCGAGACGAGTTATACTTTGGATGCTACCCCTGAGCAAGGAGATGAATGCCCACCGCGTGATGCGCGTTGTTGCCCCGAAGAGATGCTTAGGTGCAGTTTTGATGAAATGCAAAAAGCTGGCAAATGCAAGATGGGCAACAAGCTAGATTATGAAACAATGAATAGGCGTTGTGCTCATGAAACAGTCTGCCGCCCTCTAGGCTTGGACGATGAGGTGATTAAGTTTGCTTGCCAGACTCGTTGCAATGAGTCCCTAACAGCTTGTTTAGACGCTAACAACGGAGCGACTTGTGTTGATGTCAGCACAGACGCATACAACTGCGGTGGTTGTTCTTACGATAAAACGGGAGAAACCTGTTCTAGAGGCTCGAAGTGTGACGATGGCAATTGCCAGTTAGTGTGCCCCTTGCCGACAATAAAATGCGAGGGAGTGTGCGTAAATCCAGAGAACGACAACAACAACTGTGGCGGTTGCACAGACGAGGAACGTGGCGAAATATGCGCGTCGGGTTTGCGTTGTAGTAATGGTAAGTGTAGCAAAGTTTGTGATGCAGGTCTTGAGCCTTGCGGCGATACTTGTATTAACCCCAAGAATGATCCGAAGCACTGCGGTGGCTGTTCTTTAAACAAAGGGGGTGGCAAAGAGTGCGAGCAAGGCCACCATTGTGTTGAAGGTGTGTGTAAGCCATTTTGCGCCGAAGCTTGCTAAAACGGTGGCACATGCACTGCCCCCAATACATGTACTTGCGCCACGGGGTGGATTGGCAATACCTGTGAAACGCCTGTCTGTAGCTCGCCTTGCCAAGATGGGAAGGTTTGCGTTGATCCGAATATATGCTGCCCATTAAATTGGACGGGAGCAGGCTGCAAAACTCCAGACCGCGTAAGGATCCCCAAAACGAATCCTTCGCTCAAATTCCTGATGGGTCGTCCCGGAAGCGATCCTTGGGGTGAGGATAATGAGAAACCGAGCCATGAAGTGACTTTATCGGCGTATATGATAGATCGCTATTTAGTGACGGCAGCCTCGTATAAGCTCTGTGTAGAAGCGGGAAAATGCAATGATGAACATCTGATTGATAATGGCAGTCAGTATCGAGAAAACTGTACCTATAATGTTGAAGGCAAAGAGAAACACCCGATTAATTGCGTGACTTGGGAGCAAGCAACGAGTTATTGCGAGTGGGCGCGGGGGCGCTTACCGACCGAGGCAGAGTGGGAGCGAGCTGCGAAGGGAGAATCGCATCGCCGCTTTCCATGGGGGGATGAATGCCCAAGGTCGTGGAATACAGAAATTTGTAGTGGGGCAGAATGGACAGAGGAGACTGCGAAGGCAAATTGTTATGAAGAACGCTGCCATGATGGTTTTGAATACACATCGCCAGTGAACCAATTCCCATCGGGGATGTCGCCCGATGGGCTATACGATATGGCGGGCAATCTTTGGGAGTGGACTAGCGATTGGTCGATGAGAAAATATACAGAAGATTCCGTAACAAACCCCACGGGGTCTGCTGATGATGCCGAGAAACGTGTTGTGCGCGGTGGTGCGTGGGGCGCCCGAGATAAATCTTACTTGCGTACCGTGTATCGCGCCACCTCTCCTAGCTCTTACATTTACCCCAATACGATTGGCTTTCGTTGCGCAAGTTCAGCTCTCGATATCTCATCGTCTTTTCCCTAGGCAAGCTTTGCACAATGTGAAAATTTCAAAAACAGTCGGGGGCAGCTTTCAAAGCAGCCCTTGATTAAAGCAAGAAAGTCAGGCAGGTTTTCAAAATATAAGTCAATAAAATCAATGCCCTACACACAAAAACGGATTCCAAGGAAGAAAGCACTTGGACGGGGTTTGGGGCGGTAGCCCCAATGAATCAGAGTTTCCTTAAGCACAGAGTACCAAGAATATACACAGAGAGACCTTTGCACGGCTAAAAATTGTGAATTTATTTTTACAAATCCGATACAGTTTTAAACAAAATGAGATATTTTGTAGAGAAATATAAGCTAAAAATACTAATAAAATAAGGCAGGGTGAAGATAGAATGACATTTTATTCGAAAAGTGCTTAAAAGAGTGCTTTCTTTGGGGAAGGGGGGTACGGGGGGAAACATCTTTTCTTTGGCACAAAGAAAAGATGTTTCTCCCCGTGCAAAGCTCTCACAGATTAAGTAGAAGAGCTAATCCGTGTTCATCGTATGCATCGGTGCTTCTTAAACTTTGTGCTGGCTCTGAACTAGGGGCAACTGAACAATAACTAAAAGGTCTAAGGCCGCTTTAACTTTGCCGTTGCTAGCGATCAAATTTAAGCGCATCCACCGCATTGCGCAGCTCCGATGAGAGCTTAAACCAACGCTGTGGATCATATTTCAAAGTATCCTTAATAAGGTGCAAGCCCTCTTCGCGACGATCTAGGCGATGTATATAAAGCATGCCCAAATTATGCATGCTTACAACAGCGTTCGGGTCGAGCACTAATGCGTTGCGATACGCAGCTCCAGCTTCCTCGTAACGCTCTAGCTTTTCTAGCACAACGCCGCGGTTTGACCACGCCTCTGGATACTCCTTATTCTCCGCTAAAGCCTCGTCTATAAGCACTAAACTGTCCTCCAAGCGATTATCGATCATCGCTGCTGTACCGCGGTTTAATAAACCCCGCGTTTTTTGTCCCAGCGCAATAAAAGCATGTCCCTTGCCATCCCATGCTTTTACGCAGTCTTTTTCGCGTTTAATGATGGGATCAAATGTGTCAAGGGCAAGCTGCGCAAGCCCATAAGCGAGGTATGCATAGCCCAAGGCGAGTTCTACATCGACGTCTTCGCGCTGTTGCTGGAGGGCGACTTTATAGGTGTTGATTGCTTCTTCGTAGCGCTTTAAAGCAGACAATATATGTCCCTTCTCGCGAAGTGCCTCAAAATCCGTAGCCTTTAGCTGCAAAGATTTTTGGATATACTCTAAGGCGCGCTCGAGATTAGCCGCTTTACGCATGTTGAGCGCGCGCTCCATCCAGAGTGAAGCGTCTTCAGGGCTGATGCTGAGCGCTTCGTGTAAACAGACATCTGCTTTGTCGTAGCGCTCAAGGCTAGTCATGAGTTGTGCCGCCTTTAGCCAAGTTCGCGTGTGTTTGGGATCGATAGCCAAAATGCGCTTGTACAGCTCCATCGCCTCGTTGCTTTGCTTCAAATCTATGAGCACCCGCGCTTTATTGTTTAAAGCCAAGATATGTTTTGGCTCGCGCTCCAAAATATAGTCAAAGCTCTTGATGCTATCGGCGTTTTTTCCCAAGCGGTACTGCGCTACGCCGAGTTCTAAATAGTGCGTAAGATTCTTGGGATCCAAGGCAATGCATTCCTCAAACGCTTGCAAGGCTTCTGTCCCATGATTCGCATCCAACATCGACCAGGCCTTCTGCTTGATCCTCGAAATTCTTGCTTCATCCATCGTGTTACCCCAAAAAGTAGAAAACTATTCCACGGCGCGGCAACTGCTAGGAGCCAACACCAAAGCTTATCTTCTAACACGATATGCGATGACTTGAAAGTTGAGTTCGCTTTGCTGGAACGTATGTGTTGCGAGCTGGCTTTTGGCAAAACACCGTGTGTTGGCGCAGAAAACGCAGTACGGGGGGTAGCGCAAGATCACCCTTAAAAGGCGCTTAATGACGCACGACGTGCGAAGGTTGCGCGAATAGCGCAAACTTTGCACGTCGTAAAGCGGAATTTAGCGCATTTTAAGGGAAGCTTGCGCGTAGGGGGGCAAAAGCCCCCCACCCAAAAAATTACACGCCAATAACTTGTTCTTCCATTTTGTGCTCAAAACTCATGGTAATAAATTCCATGGGTTTGCCGATGCAGATGCCGACGTCGACGACAAAGTTGCCAGATTCGACGACTTCGATGTCGTTATTTTCTTCGTCGCACTGCACAAAGAAGGCGTGTGCTTGCTCTTGTCCAGCGAAGTAGCCAGCGGCCCAGAGGCGCGCGAGGAAGTCGTCGAGCATGATGCGGACTTGGTCGCGAAGTTCGCTGCCGTTGACCTCGAAAACGACCCACTGTGTGTTTTCGTAGATGGCGCGTTTGACGGCGTTAAAGACGCGTCGCGAGGTGAGGTAGCGCCAGTCGGGGTCGGTGGACAAGGAGCGTGCGCCCCAGGGACGGATGCCGCGCTGGGGGATGCTGCGAATGCAGTTAATGCCCTTGTCGTTGAGTTCGGCAAGGTGCCCTTCGCTCAGTTTGACTTCGACGTCGGTGCAGTTTTTGAGTTCGACATTGGCGGGGGCGCGAAAGACGCCGTCGGTGCGGTCACAGCGCGCCATGAGGCCAGCGATGTAGCCGCTGGGGGGGATGAGTACGCTTGATGCCTCGATGCGAGCTTGAATCCAAGGGTAGTAGAGAGCGCCGAAGCTGCTGTTGAATTTACTACGGTAGTCTTGGACTTGGTCGGCTCGAATGCCACGCGGGGTGTCGAGTATGGCGAAACGGTCGCCCATGCGCTCGCAGTGGTTGATGAGGGCGAGTTGTATGCCTAGGAGGTCGCGTGTGGAGTCAAAGACGGGGATATGCTCGTGCAGGTATTGTAGGTCAGGTATAGCGACGAGGTCGATTTCTTCGTTCGCTTCAAGTGCGCCAAGCCCGTAGCGAGCACCTGGACCGTTGTTGTAGCCGATGACGTCATCGGGGGTGATGCCCGCAATTCCGTCGCGACCGCCGCGCAACGTGATGTTTTGCCCGACCATGGGGAAGCTAGAGTGCTCGCCGCTTGAGAGCATGTTGATGCGGATGAGCCCAGATTCCTGCTGTATGACGCGGCAAACGTTGCGTACGGCGAACTTTGACATCGAGAGGTTCGCGAAACGCTCGCTGCGTTTTTTGTCTTTGATGGCGAGTGTGAACTCGACGCTTTGAACGTAGGTGGGGGAGGCGGATTTGTAGTGGTGCTCAAGATCCTCGCGCCAATAAATTTCGTTACCGCGCACGCGTTCAACCGTGACATAGCTAGTGACATCCCCATCGTCGAATTTAAGCACCATGCCGCGGTCTATGCCGCGCGCACTTTGCAGCGTCGCCATGCGAACCCCAGGTGTTAGGTCAAAGCTCAAGAAGCTGTGCACACGCGCCTCTTGCATCTCTTCGACTTCGACGCTTACGTCGTTGCCCCAAGTTCCTTCGCTGGAGGCCAAAACCTCCAACGTGGGGTAGCCCTGCGAGTCCAACAGCTCATAGCGCGCCGCCCTCGCCAGCTCGCCGTCCCCATGTCGAAACACATGTGCTATGCGAACGACGAAACAGCGCGTACCACCGTTTGCGAAAAAACCCCAAACGCTTGGGTACAAATAGCTGTCCTCGACGGGGTCGCCAAAAATACGCCGAAATTGCTGCACACTTTGTATGGAAACCGGCTCATTGAGCGGCCCCCGCTCCGACACGCCCAAAAACGCCGGCACCCCAGTTTCGCCGACCGTAATGTCACGCGAAATCTTGGGGTTGTCCTCAAAGTATATCCCTGGAACTCTAATTTTCGCCATCTGTTCCTCTATTGCTAACGAAAGCTTGGCCCCAGTTTTTGCAAAGCGCAGCCACGCCATAAGCAGCCGCGCCACTCAGCGCGCACAAGACTGAGACCTAGCATTGTGCGCCTAGCGCTGTCCTACCCTCCACGGCTCTCATTGATCTCACGGTTGATCTCCGAAATCTCCCTGATCCATATCTGGCGCTCCTTGTGCTCCATCTGCAGGATATCATCAATCGACCAGTGAAAGTGGTAGGCGATATACGCTACCTCCTGATACAGCTTGTCGAGGGGGTAGCTTAGTACCCCCCCAAGCCAGTACCCATGTCCACATCAAACTCATGCTTACACGCCGGGCAACTTACCTTGATCGTTGCAGCCCCTTCCTCGTTAATCTTGCGATAAAACTCTTGCAAATACGCCAAGTCCGAACTGAAAAAGTCCTCTACAATATTGGGCGCAACCGTCCGCAACGTCCCCAACTTCACAATCACTCGGCTGAGCAAAATGATCACCAAATACGCCCTGTTGGCCTGCACGCGGTAGTCCTGCAGCGGCGCAATCTCATCCTTCGCCGTCGCCAAGCGCATCACCCCTTCGCGATGCAAATTTCCGTCCTTATCCACGTAACCCTTGGGAAGTGTAAACGCAAACTCTGTTTGAAAGGCCATCTCTTGCTTCCTTTATTTTGACCCATCGGTCGTCAAAAACGTGGGCACATACGCCGCGCCCGCCTAAGTCCAATAAGTCTAATACGCTTTTAGCGACTTGTCTATAACATCAAAAACTCGCTTTTCACTTTCACCCTTGACCCAAGACTCGCCTAGCTCTAGTTTCTTCTGTGCAAGGGGGGAGTTTTTTGGGTGGGGGGCAACGCCCCCCTACGCGCAAGCTTCCCTCAGCATCGGCCTGCAAGCGCAAAATTTTGTGCATTGTTTCGCCTAAACGGCGAACCACCGCACAAAATGCGCTTTGCGGCCCCTGCTTCGGGCGATCTTGCGCTACCCCCCGTCGCTCAACGCGTCTTTTTAACCCCAATCACAGAGTTTTTCATGAACACACAATTACAATTTATTCCGCTCTCCTCCTCTAAATTAGCCGATAAACACAAGATCTTGGTAGCATACCACGATAGCAGCGATGTCTTACTCGATCCGCTCTGCGATGATCCCAAAACTCTGAGCTTGGCAAAAAAAATATTAAAAAAAGCCCAATCCGATCTCAAAGAAAAAGCTATCGTCAAAACGCTCATTACCGAAGTCGAAGGTGAGAGCGAAAAGACGCTATCCATTATAATACTGCCACACACCGCCTCGCGTAACTTATCTGACGCGAACTTTATGACGCTGCAAAAAGCCATCGCCCCGCTACTCGATGAAGACGAGTGCAGCGCTTATATCGCCGCACGTAGAGCTGAAGATCACTTAGGATTTGCGCTTTTGCTTGCGAAGCTAAGTTCTAAATATACTCAAAAATCCGACGATGATGCGAAAATTCAAAGGCTTAGCTGTATTTTTGTCGGTGAACACGAACCCACGGCGAAGAAACTCGAGATTTGTAATGCCACCGCTTTGGCCGTGCAAAATTGTGCAAAATGGGTCGACATGCCGCCAAACCAGTTGGGACCCACATCTTTTGCCGATATCATTCGCCACAGCGCAAGCGAAGTTGGCATCGACTGCGAAATAATCAGCGGCACTGAATTAGCGGAACGCGGGTTTGGCGGCATATATAATGTTGGCAAATCTGCCGCAATGCCGCCGCAGCTCTGCATCCTGCGCTACCGCGCTAAAGAGGCTAAGGAACACGTAGCCATCGTTGGAAAAGGCGTCACCTTCGATACTGGTGGTTTGTGCCTCAAACCGCGAGAGCACATCACCACCATGAAAGGCGACATGGCCGGCGCCGCCATAAGTCTCGAAATCGCGTGCCTAGCAGCGCGTTTGAAGCTCGATGTCAACCTTACCGCCGTCATTGGTATCGCCGAAAACGCGATCGGCCACGAAGCCTATCGCCCCGATGACATCATTACCCTCTACTCGGGCAAAACCGTCGAAATTAATAATACCGACGCCGAGGGGCGACTGCTGCTGGCCGACGGTGTGGCGTATGCCGCTAAACACCTCAATGCTGATGTCATTATCGATATAGCTACCTTAACAGGCGCGCAGCTCATCGCTACGGGTAAACAACACGCTGGCGTACTAACGCCAAGCGAAGCCCTTGAAAAACGCATACGCGCCGCTGGCCTAAAAGTAGGAGAGCCCGTCTTCCCGCTGCTCTACGCGCGCGAAATACTAATGACAGAGTTTAAAAGCGAAGTCGCCGACATGAAGAACTCTGGCAAAGATCGCATGAACGCTCAATCTTCAGCAGCAGGACACTTTGTAGAATCGCATTTGGGAGATTTCGCTGGGGAGTGGATGCATATTGATATCGCAGGTCCTGCCTGGAGCGAGGAGCGCGCCACAGGCTACGGCGTAGGGCTACTACTCGCCTTCCTTAAAACAAAGGAGTAGAGCGGCACTCGGGCGAGGGGCTGGGGCGCAAGCCCTAAGCGGGGCGTGGGGCAGAGCCCATGGCAGCCGCAAAGTCATGTTTCGCCAAAAACTGGACGGGGCGTCGCGGGGTGTCCCCGCGGAGGGGGTAGTGGCAAACCCGCGCAAAGCAAGGGGTTGACACGTAGGGGGAGACTTCCCCCACAAAAATAAAAACTTAAAAACAGCCAAATATACGACTTTGTGCTTGCCATGGGGCAGAGCCCCACAAATAGATCGTGGCATCCCTATTATGATAGCCTGATCTTTCGCATAATTTTACGATAAAGAGATATGCCTCTACTTCATGTTCGCTACTTCGTCATATTGCTTTTATGCATGCAGTTATGCGGGTGCAGTGCTATCTTTGGCGACGATCCTGCACAGTCCAGCGATGTGGTGCAAGAGAGCGTAGCGCCTGAGCTAAGCAAAAACAGCGAGCTGGCTGCTGAACTTGTAGAACGAACTTTGCTAAAGGCGAGTGAGCTGCTTAACGCGGTAGAGCACCTTGCTGGCGACGTAATAAACCGCGCGAACGCACTTTTAACGAACATTACGCGTGTATTTCGCGGTGAAGCTACGCATTGCTTCGTTTTGCACGAAGATTATGCGCATTTAATGTATGGGCAGGATCTGACGTGTATGCTAGCGGGAGCTGGTGCGTTCCCACCGCAGGTGGCGGCGTTAGACGAGGAGATGCGCTGTTGTTTTTCGCTAACGCCGGGGAGCTACCAATTTTGGGCTTTTGGCCAAAGTGTCAGCTCTGGTATTATGGATTTCGACATAGCAAAGAAAGGGGAAAAGCGCTTTAGCATTGAGCAGGGGGTGGCAGTAGATTTTTTAGTGCTTGATGCCAAAACAGGGGAGCCTCTAGCCAATGCACTCATTTCGCTTTCTGAAGACTCTCTGCATTTGCTGTCGATGACGCGTTGGAGCGATGAAGACGGTTATGCGGTGTTTCCCGTGGCTTATGGTCAAAAATATAGCGTATCTGTGCGCGCATCGAATTATTTACCGATTCACGCCGCGATGATCACGGTTCCTTACGACGATGATTTGTTGCTCAAGCCCTTTGAGTTTCGCCTCGATCACGGCGTAGAGCTAAGCGGACGCGTCTTGAGCCCACGGGGTGTTGCTGTGCAGGGCGCGAAAATACATGTTCTGGTACACACGAGCGATGGGGGGCTCTGGAACTCCGACGTCGACTTACCCAAGCCACTGAGCTACCAAAACTTGGAACTGCGCAAAATCTGGTTCCCACAGCGAAGAAGCCTCGAATCTTTGTCGGACGGAAGTTTCCAAGCCTCTAACATTGCCCACGGAAAGATCAGTATTTTTGCGAGCCACACAGAGTTTGCGCCGTCCGCCGTACTTAACTTGCAAGCCGTTAACGACGATAGCTACGGGGATCTTGTTCTCGAACTTCAGCGCGCTTATCCCTTGTTATTGCGCACTATTAACGAACAGGGGGGCGCCATACAGGCAAATATTCGCTACAAAGCGCAAAACACCGCAACTTGGTCCCAACCCGTCCAAAGCAATCAACAAGGCTTTGTGCAACTCAAAAACTTGCCAAAACTCTGCGACATTGAGCTTTTTGGCCCAAATTTACAGACCATGCGCTTTAGCCTCGATCTTGCTCAAATCAGTGAATACGAAGCCGTCGTACACAGCTTATCGACACCCATTAAAGGACGCGTACAACACTTGCGAGACGCAGTGCCAAAGGCACAGATAAGCGCGAACTTGGCGGCGTTCCCACAATGCCGCGCTAGCAGCGCTAACGACGGAAGCTTCAAGCTCGAATTCTGCCCAACGCCCCCTCTCTGGCTCGAGCTCCGTGCCGAAGGGCTAGCCCCTACATGGGTATACGTTCACAACGCTTCAGAGCTGCTCATCATCGACGTTCCGCGACCCGCATCCTTGCACTTTGTTTTGCCAAACGAGTCTAGTGAAGATAGTTCTTTGGAAATACAATGTGAACTGCGAACAAAATACGATGCCGCAGCCAATAGTGACAAAGAAGTCGTCGAAAACTTTAGTATCGATAAAGCAAGGCCATGGAAAGAAGCCTTGGCGCCTCAAGACTACACGCTTCGCTGTGTTAGCGCCGATTCAGAAGACGTTGAACTTAGCCTAAACCTAGCCGAAGGCGAAAAGAAAGAACTACAACTCGTCTTAAGCCCCAAAAAACGCTTCACAGGCTATGTTCTAGATGATGCCTCATCGCCCGTTGCTAACGCTCGCGTCCTTTGCGGCGACACCGTTACTCTAAGCGACGAGAGAGGGCAATATAGCTGCCCATTTAAAGCGAAAACTGCGCTACAGCTTCGTGCCGCTCACTGGCTTTATGGTAGCGGTGAAATTCGCGTGGACGCACAAAAACTCGAAGAACAGCATAATATTCGACTAAAAGATGCAGTTGACACGGATTGTGCGAAGTTCCTGCAAGAAAACGGCATAATTTTAGTGAAGGATGCCTACAGCTACCTCGTCGATGATACAGAAAAATCTGAACTAGCTCTCAAAAACACTCTAAAAAGAGGAGATTACCTCGAAAGCTGTAGCTGCGAACACGGCGGCTGCAAAAACTTCGTTTTTGTTCGCAATAACGCGCGCTTTATGCCATGAGTTGTTAACTTTCGTGGATTTTTCACCCAATAGCTTCACTTGCCATCGTTTGTTGAGTGGTTCCATAAACGTTTTAAAAATCCTCAAACTGCTCCCCGATTCCCATACCTGCTTCTTGTCGTTCCGCCAACGCGTCGGGGTCGAAGATAGAGAGATCGCAAGGCTTCCAAGGAGAGAAGTGTTTTTCGAGATCCATTTCGCGGTACTGCACAGGACGATATCCGCGGTGAACGAGCTGGAGTAAAAAGCGCTTAAAAAGGGATTCGACACTTTTGTCGTCAAAGACCTTAAAGTGGATAATGGGGTGGAACATCGTTCGGGTAAAAGCTTCACCCAATAATTTACGCTTACCCCTTGCTCCGCGTACCATCGTGAGCATTAAGGTGATCTTCTCAGGACCGCTAGAAACCTGTGGTGCAATATACTCCACTTCTATTTCGCGTAAATCCAAATCTAAAAACGCCATAGCTAGTACCTCTCAAACGAACTGCAAAACCAGCCAAATCCCTGCGACAAATCTATCGCAGCAACATTCTAACACGCCTAAGCCAAGCTCGCAATGGTAGGCTTCACTTCGCTCCGACTTATGCGTTGACTGTTGGGGCTTGCCAAGACATCAAGAACTGGGGTGCAAATATGAGAAATATGCGCGCAGAGACCAAAAACGGCTTCCCCATTGATGAATGCAAAAACAATCCATAAATAGCTAGAGTAAATTGTGGAAAGCTATTCGTGGAAAAAAAACTTCGTGGAAAAAACCTGCGCGGAAAAAAGCTTTTCGTGCCTTTCGTGTTTTTCGTGGTAAAAAATAACGCGTTAATGATAGATACCCTTATTAACCACAAAAAACACGAAAAAACACGAAAAAATCTGACTTATTCAAGGCTTCCTTAAGAGCACTACAACACCAGCTCTAAAAACGAATGCGCCTTGCTTCTTCGTAAAGCTCGCGATATTTGCGGGCGCTATCTTCCCAAGAGAAGCGTTTTTTCATACCGCGTTCGCGTAGTTCATCGATTTGGTCGGCTTCGTTGTAGTAGGTGTAGAGCGACCAACCGATGGTGTTATAGAGTGCGCTCGGCGTTTGGTCGTAGTATTTAAAGCCAGTGCCTTTGCGGTGATAGGCGTCAAAGTTCTCGACAGTGTCGTTGAGGCCACCGACGGCGTGTACGATGGGTATGCTTCCGTAGCGTAGGCTAAAGAGCTGGTTGAGCCCACAGGGTTCAAAGACCGAGGGCATAAGGAAGAAGTCGCTGCCCGCCTCTATTCGGTGTGCCAAGGGGTTACTGTAGCCTAGGTATAATCCGAATTTGCCTGGATAGCGACGCGCCATCGCATCGAAGAAATCGTGTGCCCAAGACTCTCCAGAGCCCAAAAGCGCGATTTGTAGATCAAGACCCATGAGTGCTTCAAAGACTTCCGCTAAAAGGCGTATTCCCTTCTGATCGACGAGTCGAGCGACCAAACCGTAAAGCGGAACGTCGCTGCGCTGTACAAGTCCGAGCTCTTCTTGCAGAGCGCGCTTGCACTCTGCTTTTCCGTCCATATCGCCTACATCGTAGGGGGCAGCTATGTGTTCGTCGTCGGCTGGGTTCCACTCTTCATAATCCATGCCGTTGAGAACGCCGCGAAGCGCCCACGATTTGTCGCGAACGACACCTTCAAGGCCATGACCAAAACGTTCCGTCTTGATTTCCTCGGCGTAGCCCGGGCTTACGGCGTTAAAGAGCGTGGAGTGATAAATACCACCCTTTAGCAGATTGACCTTATCATTCCACTCCAAACCAAGGTGGTTGTAGTACTCCCAGCCAATTCCCAAAACGTCCATCAAACCCGCATAGTAACGCCCCTGGTACTCCATATTATGAATAGTCAACAAACTCGCCGCGCCCCCCAAATGCGAGTCGTGGCGATACACAGTGTTTAAAAATATAGGAACAGCCGCAGTGTGCCAGTCGTTGGCATGCACAATATCGGGCGAAAAATCGAGCTTTTTACACAGCTGCAGGGCCGCCCGCGACAAGAAAACGAAGCGGTTGTCGTTGTCCATAAAACCTTCGCCGTTCGCTTCATTGTACAAGCTCTTTCGCCCGAAATAGCGCTCATGAGCGATGAAGTACACGGGAACTTTGGTATTCGGTAGCGTCGATTCGTAAACCTCGCACCAGTGCTCGCCCAAAACCCCCATCGGCACTCCCATTGCACCCGGTATCGGCTTTAAACCATAGCGCTCCCGGTCAATGACGCCGTACAAGGGCATCACAATTCGCACGTCGTCGCCGAGCTGCGCCAAAAATTTGGGCAAAATCCCCGCTACGTCAGCCAAACCACCAGTCTTTGCAAAAGGCACCGCCTCCGATGCGACCATCAATACTCTCATTATTCCGTCCTTCTGCCCCGTAGTTTCCCAGCCCCGCCCCCATTTCAACATGAATCCGCTCTGCTAACAAGTTGTTTCAGTTACGCCAGCTTCCAAAACCTTCCCATATCATTAATATAGCGTATAGTTTTGAGGTTTTTTTGTGGGGGAAGTTTCCCCCTACGCGCAAGCTTCCTTCAAAATAAGCAAATTCGCGCAATATTTTATGCGTTGTTTTAGCTATTCGCTAAACCAACGCATAAAATGCGTTCATTTACTTCTTTTTCAGGTGATCTTGCGCTACCCCCTCGAAGCTAGCCACAAAAACGCGCTTAAGAAATTTCTGAGCTATTTGTGGGGCTCTGCCCCACGCCCCGCTAAGGAGCCGAAACGAGTAAAACTAAGTGTTTTACGAGTTGATGGCTCAATGAGACTAGATTTGCGCAATCGAACGCAAGCCTGCGTGAGTGCAGCGCAAATCGTAGTCGGAATTGTGGAACTGAGCCCTTAGAACCCTTTCACTGTGTAACACATTGATTTTATTGACTTTATTTTAAACGCTCGCCTGACTTTTCTTACTTTGCTCTAGCGACTTTTTTGTCAATTTTTACATTAATCAGAGTATCCTTAAGCAAAAACACGCACAGATGACAAATAAAACACATCATAGAACCACAGCCAATGCCCAGCAGTATTACCGAATAATCCACGACGGTGACGACTACCTCGTTGTCGATAAAGCATGCGGCATCAATACACATGCCGCATTCGATGGCGATATAGCTTTATACGAGTTGCTTTGTGAAGAACAGGGCGTAAAACTTGGGCTTCACCAACGATTAGACAAGGAAACGAGCGGCATTTTACTGTTTTCTAAAAATAAGGCTGCCGCGCAAATACTTGCCAAAGCTTTCGAGTCCCGCGACTGCGTTCGGCGTTACGTCGCTATCGTTTGCGGCATACCGCCGCAAAAGCAAGGAACACTTCAAAACAAACTCGTACACAAGAACAATGTAAGTTTTGAAGCCACCGACGGGAAGCTCGCAAAATCTCGTTACAAGTTGTTACAAAGCGCGGGGCCATTTTCGTGGCTAGAGCTTGAACTTGTGACGGGTTTTACCCATCAACTTCGTGTGCAGTGTGCATTGGCAGGATTTCCTATTCTGGGAGACGCATTGTACGGCGGTGGTGAGCTTTCGTCTCGCCTGTATTTGCACAGCGAGTCTTTGCGTTTTAGCGCAAAGGGAAGAGAGTTAATATTTGAGGCGCCTGCTGAACGTATTTGGGGAAAACTAGATATTGTTCAAATTTTTAACGATATTTTACAAAACATTCAAACCAATATTAGACAAAAAGCTTATACACCCGAAGAAGCGCTTCGACTCTTTACACCGCAGCAGTCGGGCATAGCGGAAATTGTGCTGGAGCGTGTAGGTAGCCATTTATTATTTAGGCATATTGAGCAAGCGGGCGAGAGCTTATGGTGTAAAGATAGTTTAGAATTGTTCATGAATATGAGCAAAGATGTACTAAATTGCGTTGATTACACATATATTGTACACCCACACCCAAAGAGTAGAGGAAAAAACACACGCTTTAGCAGCTTTGAGCGTATATCGCCTGAGCCATTTTATGCCACGGAACATGGCTGTCGTTTTTATTTTGATTTTAGCCAAGGACCTGCAACGGGTCTATACCTCGATCAGCGAGAAAACCGTTTGTGGGTAAAGGAGAACGCGCGTGGGCGCATTCTTAACCTTTTTGCTTATACTTGTGCGTTTTCAGTGATGGCCGCAAGTGCAGGGCGCGATTGCGTTTGTACTAGCGTGGATGTTTCCAAGCGCGCGCTTGAAATGGGGCGAATGAACTTTCAAGCTAACGATATTTCGCCAAATCAACATTATTTTTACGATGACGATGTGCTGAAATATTTAAGACGAGCGGTGAATGCAGGGCAGAACTTTGACGGGATTATTTGTGACCCGCCCTCATTTGGTCGTGCGCAAAAATCGACCTTTAGACTCGAAAATGAGCTCGAAGGCTTAATGCAGAGTTGTTTATCGCTGTTGGCACGAGGTGGTTTTTTGCTTTTTAGCGTAAACAAACGCGAAGTTCGGCTAAAGCGATTAAGTAACAGCGCGAGGCGCAGTGCGAAGAACTTGGGTATAACTTTGGACTTTGTGCTTTGCGAGGTCAGCGAGCCAGCGCTTGGTCCACTTGGAGTGGGTACGGAGCTTAAGACTTTGATTGTAAGGCGAACTTAGGAGGACTCTGATTCATTGGGGCTAGCGCCCCATGCCCCGCTAAGGGCTATCGCTCTTGGATGCTGCTATTGTGTAACGCATTGATTTTATTGACTTTTATTTTGAAGGCTTACTTAGCTTTCTTGCATTTTACTGGCTGTTTTTGCATGAATCAGAGTTTCCCTAACTCATGGCTAGGGGGGTAGCGCAAGATCACCCAAAGGATCGGTGCCTGAGCGCTTTTTATGCTTTGGATGCGCGGTTTGAGCGCATACGAAGCATAAAAAAATGCGCGAAGCCACCGATCATGAGGGAAGCTTGCGCGTAGGGGGGATGAAATCCCCCCAGCAAAGAAGCTTTCCAAGGATTTGGTGCATTATTAAATGTCCTAAGCGATGACGAAGGAGTAGTACACATTCTAAGATGCTTTGCAATGAACGCATGAAGTACAATAGATGCGTAAACATCTAATACATTGTATGTCATTATACATAAATTGCCGATTTTTTGCGAGGGCAATCGCATAAGGATATTTCCTAAAAAACATTATGTTTCCATTGAATAATTAATTCGATTTGCTATTATTATTTTGTTGCAACTTGGGGAGGGGAGTTATGTGCATATATTTAGCGGTGAGGTGTACTATGAGGTGGTGCTTGAGGCTTTGTTTTGTTGCATTTCTTAGCTTAGTGTTTTTGTCCTGTAAAGACGATGGTATAGACGACGGAAATGGTGGGAATACGCCAAAGCCTTGCGATAATAATGATGTTTGCGAGGCTAGCCAATGGTGTGAAACGCAAAGTTCTACTTGTGTGGATAGAGTGGCTGCGGATGGGGATTGTGTGGAGGGGGTTGATATGTGTATAGCGGAGCACATGTGTGTGGAGGGGAAATGCTTTGCTGATAGTGCCAAATGTCAAAGCAATGAACAGTGCTCAGAGGATAGGTGGTGTGATCGTTTTATTGGCTATTGTAAAGCAAGATTAGCGGCTGGCTCCAGTTGTACCGATGATGCTATGTGCGTAGCGGGGGCAGAGTGTTATTATACTACATGCATAGAGTTTTTGGGTGCTGACGCCGAGTGTACTCTGCAAGACGAGGCTCGAATGTGTGACCCAAAGCTGGGGCTAGAATGTATTAGGCAAAAATGTGTAGTTCCCGAGACTGGAGATAAGCTAAGTAAGGGGGATGAGTGCGGCTATTTAATATCGGTATATTGCGAGGAACCTATGACTTGCATCGACGGCTACTGCGGAGAGTACGTGGCTTTAGATGGGGATTGCAGTGAGGGAAGTTTTAATTACTGCGATTTCGGTTATACTTGTTACAACGGTTTTTGCCGCAGCAAAGAGGGGGCTTGTGAAGGTAATAATGACTGCCTTATGCAAGATTCGTACTGTTGTTTAAGAGAGGACTGTGGAGATGCCTATGGTAGCTGCTTAACTTACGGTGAAGGTGAATTTGATGATGCATGTAAATTTACGACCAAAGCTGGAATTTTTGAAGCGCAATTGCAGTGCCGCTGGCAACCCGGTTCCGTCGGTTCGGGTTCATCTAGGGTGACCATGTCTCCCCTAGTAGGGAGATTCGGTAACAGCAAAGACTTAAAGACGCTTGTTGGCTTCTATTCGTATTCTCCTACCTACATTCGCTTTATTGATCCCGAAACTTGCGAGAACTTGGAGAGCATTAGTGCGAATATTCTCCATCCTAAAGAGCAGCGTGACAATTTTAGCCACCCTCTAGCCCTTGATCTTGATGGCGATGGTTTACTTGAGTTTATGGTTGTCAACAGCAATAAAAATGTAGTTGCCTATAAATGGAATGAAGCTGCGAAACAACACGAAATTGCTTGGACCTCACAAGCAACGGTAGCCAGCAACCTACAATCAAACTCCACCCTGCTCGCCTTCGACGTTGACGGGGATACAGTGCCTGAGATTATCGGCAGTAACGCTGCCGTTATTAATGGAAGCGATGGCAGCACGGTCTTTGCGGGCTTTAACAATATTAGCACTAAAACGGTGGCGCTGGCGAACCTCGAACTCGACGCTTCGGGTGTTGCTGAGCTTATTACCGGTGAAGGCTTATACCGCTGGGATAGCGAAAACAAAACGTGGAAGAGCTTGCTTAAATTTTCCAAAACTGCGTACCATGCTGGCTACGCGGATTTTGGAACACCTGGGCAGAGTTTTGATTTCAAAACCTTGGACGGGAAAGCTGAAATAGTCTTAAGCGGCAACAACCAATTGCTTATTTACGCGATTAGCTCCAATAGTGGCGGTGGATATGAAGCCGAAATTGTGATGGAGCTTGCGGTATCGCAGGGTGGCCCAATGACTATCGGCGACTTTAACAATGATGGTTTGCCCGAAATAGGACTGGCCTCTAATAACCGCTACGGCGTTTATGATCCCAAGTGCGAAGCTTATAGTGAAGGTAAATGCGCCGATAAATATGTAATGTGGGAGCGCTTGTCGCAAGCCGACTCTGGAGAGTTGGGCTCATCGCTCTTTGATTTCGATGGTGATGGACAGGCTGAACTTGTGTATGCAGATCAGTGCTTTGTGCGTGTGTATGAAGGAAGCAACGGACGTGTTCTATTTAGTGGAAAACGCACTGCGACCACAAATATTGAATTCCCCGTTATTGCCGATATCGACGGCGACGGAAGCGCTGAATTGATTATTAGCAATGATAAGAACACTACCTGTTTCGGCGACAGCAATGCCAATCAAAATGCTGAAGACGCTATTCACGAAGGCATTCGTTGTACGGAAGATGAAGACTGTCCTTTAGGTAAGGACTGCGATTTAGAGCGCGGCTTATGCTCCTGCGCATCCGATCAAGACTGTAACGCAGATCCGAACTTCCCCTTGCAATACACGTGTATCGCTCCCATTCATCCACAAGTTGGGCTCTTTGCTAACGTAGATGGCACAGGGCGTAAAATGCTGAAAAACCGCGGAGAAAGGCCTGATGATTGGGACGGTAGTACTAAATATTGCCGCGCATGGCGAAAATCCAATGATGTCGGTGGGGAGGACTTGCTCATTTACAAAGATCGACTCGATCGCTGGGTCAGCTCGCGCGAACTCTGGAACCAACATGCCTACAACATCATTAATATCGAAGATAGCGGCATCCTGCCCACCATACAAGAGTGGCTCGATAACTGGAGTTTGACTAGCGATATCGACATCGTGGGCAGCGAGCAAAAACGTCCTGCTTACAATAGCTATCGACTCAACAAACAAGGTAAATACGGCGCAGGTACGGCGCCCGACATCACGGGGAAATTTACCCCTGGCTCCATTTGCGGGACTACCCAAGATGGACGCTCCGTCATTAGCGCTAAACTTTGCAACCGCGGCACTAAACCCGTGGCAAAAAACCTACCCGCATCGTTCTATTTCTATGACGAAGAAGCCCCCGACAATAAGGGCCAAAAAATCTGTACTTCCTACACTAAAACCAACGTTGGCATAGGCGAGTGTCCCAATGTAGGCTGCGAAATTGATGATGCGATGCTTCGCGCATTGGCTGGCAAAAAAGTTATTATGTTTAGCAACGAAGACGAATATGGTCGCCCAAGCACAGTCGAATGCCGCAAAGACAATAATATCGATATTATCAAAATTGCTAATTGCGACACATCCGACATTATCATTGTAAATTAGTGCAGATACTTGTTGCGCTTTATACACAAGAAGCCTGCGTAGATGATAAAACACTATAGAATCAGTTAAATTATTATCTTTGGTGGGGGCAAAGCCCCCTACGCGCAAGCTTCCCTCAAAATACGCCAAAAGCCGCAATATCTTGTGCACTGTATCGGCTAACCGCCGGGATTTCGACATGGATGTCGAAATCGAACGCCGTAGGCGGCCCATAGGGCTGCATGCCATGGATGGCATGCATTCCATCCAGCGCACAAGATGCGGCTTTAAGCGTATTTATCGGGTGATTTTACGCTACCCCCAGCGCGATCGCGTTTTAAGCTCTTTATAAAGGAAGGATGAGTTCAAACTTTATAAGATGCGAGGAGAATGCGAAATATAATAATAATTCTGTATAACACAGTGTTGCAAGAATAACGAGAAGCATAAAAGTACTGCTTCGCAGTTTTATATATTCTTTGCCAATCTTGAGTAAGATTAAGCCAATGAGAATACCGTAACCCATTGCCACGAGTAGGGGGGAAAGGGCTATTGTTGTCATTAATCCAAGGATCATGATGGGCTGATCTGCTCTAGTGTTAATACATGTTGTTCAAAATCTTGCTAAATATTACAATACCAACCTTCACAGTGTGGTGGCACGAGATCACAGGCTTCGGGCGGACCGTATGAGTTTACGGGGTATTGCTTAAGTGGGGCGCCAGCCTTTAACCATCGTTCGCGTGCTTTATCAACCCAAGCCCAAGCGTAATATATTTCGTCCCATTGGGAGAATAGATCCCGCGCCCCGATGTGAACTGCGCGGAGTAGCCGTTCATAGGCTTCCGGCGAGTCTTGCTCGGACTCGCTCAT
The DNA here is from genome assembly GCA_041656175.1 of Bradymonadales bacterium. Taxonomy (GTDB): domain Bacteria; phylum Myxococcota_A; class Bradymonadia; order UBA4248; family UBA4248; genus JBBAEA01. The sequence goes on from JBBAEA010000033.1 coordinate 24,893, forward strand.
GCAACTTTGGCAAAAGTCCATCTCAGCTTGCATAACGTCATTACTTTGACCTGGTTTTTTGATGTTAAAGCTAAGTTGTATACCTTCGTTGGGTTGTATATGTATAAAGAGTTTATTGGCTTGGGCATCTTCACTTAGTTTTTTATAATGTACCACGACCATGGTTTCGCGCGTTCGCAGCTTTTTGCCAGTACGAATGAGGAAGGGAACCCCCTTCCAATAGGGATGCTCGAATTCAACACAAAGACCTACGAAAGTTTCGGTTTTAGATTGGGGGTCTACCCCTGCTTCTTGGCGATATCCTTCGTACTGGCCCATACAGAGGAAGTGATCGAGCTCTTTGTCGTCGTAGGGTTTTAAGCAGCGCAGGATTTCGAGTTTTGCCGCCGTGATGTCTTGCCAATGAAATGAGTTGGGCTCGGGCATCGCGACTAGGGCGAGTACTTGGAAGAGGTGGTTTTGCACCATATCGCGCATGGCGCCAGCTTCTTCGTAGTAGGCAGCTCGCCCCTCGACGCCAAGGGCTTCAAAAGCCGATATTTCAATAAAATCAATGGCATCCTTCCCCCACGCGTTGCGGAATATCGCGTTTTTAAATCGCAGGGTGAGTAGATTAATGAGCATCTCCTTACCCAAGTAGTGGTCAATGTGATAGATCTGCTCTTTGCCAAAGCGCTTTGCAGCAAAATCGTAGAGCGACTTTGCGTGCTCAAGGCTTTCGCCAAAAGGTTTCTCGACGACGATCTTGGGGTTTTTTAAACTTGCGGGGAGCGTATCGGCGATGTGCCTTACGATGGGCTCAAAAAGTTGGGGTGCGATGGCCAAAAACAGCCGTAATTCGTAGCCAGGATGCGTAGCTGCGATGTGTTCCCACAGTGGTGGATAATCCTCTTTTTGAGTGATCTCGATGTGGTAGTATTCCAGTTTTTTTAGAAGCTCTGTGGCTTTCGCTTCATCGTAGGCGAAACGCGCGAAGCTGCGTATGCTGTCGCGTGTTTTTTGCTCAAACTCGGCGCGATCCCATAGTCGCCTACCTAGGGCGATGAGTTTCGTATCGTCGGCGAGTTGTCCAGAGAGCTGAAGGTTGTACCAAGCGGGTAGGAGCTTTCGTAGGCTTAGGTCGCCTGTGGCGCCAAAGATTATAAAAACAGCGTTAGAAATTTTAGTGGAGTTCATGGATTTTGCTATTCCTCCCATTGGTGGTGGAAGTCGCCTGCTTTGTCGATTCGCTCGAAGCGGTGCGCACCGAAAAAGTCGCGTTGTGCCTGTATGAGCTTAGCAGCGCTGTCTTTTTGGCGGTAGGCGTCGAAGTAGTGTAGTGCACTGGCTAGGGTGGGGACGGGTTGTCCGAGTGATATAGCCTGGCTTACGACGGCGCGAAGACTAGGGATGCTGTCTTTTAAGATATCGGAGAAGTGGCTCGATAATAGAAGATTGGCGAGTTTTGGGTCATCTTTAAAGCTCGCACGGATCGGCTCTAGGAGTGCGGCGCGGATGATGCAGCCTGCTCTAAACGTTGCTGCGATATTTTCTAAAGAAAGTTGCCATTTGTAGCTTTTATCGGCCTCACTATAGAGGCTAAAGCCTTGAGCGTAGGCTATGATTTTTGCCGCATAGAGGGCGTTTTCGAGTTGCTTTTTGTAAGACTGGGGGATTAGTTTTGTGTTTTCGTTGTTGTTTTTTGGCAGTTTTAGAGTGGCGTCGGGGTAGATTTCGGATGCGCGTATGCGCTCTTCTTTTTTGGTACTCATGAATCTTTGATTGAGTCCCGCGCCTAAAACCGAACAATCCACGCCTAAATCGATGGATTCTTGCATAGTCCACTTTCCTGTGCCTTTTTGCATGGCAACATCGCGTATAAGATCGATGAGGTCGGCGTCGCTGTATGGGTCTTTTTCGCGCAATATTTTCGCGCTTATTTCAATGAGATAGCTTTGTAGCGGACCCCTGTTGGACTCTTCAAAGAGTTCGGCGATGACTTGGTTTGGGTAGCCTTGGTATTTGAGCAGCCAATATAGCTCGGCGATGAGTGCCATATCGGCGTATTCTATTCCATTGTGTACCATTTTGACGAAGTGCCCCGCACCTCCTGTGCCAAGGTAGTAGCAACACGGGCTTTGGTCATTTGCCTTAGCGGCGATGCGTTCAAGTATGCCGCGAACTTGTTCGTATGCAAGTTTATCTCCACCCGGCATAAGTGCAGGTCCTAGTCTCGCGCCTGTTTCGCCACCCGAAATTCCGAGGCCAATGTAGTGAATGCCTTTTTCGCTTAAGGCGTCGTGACGTCGTTGTGTATCTTTGAAGAAGCTATTTCCCCCGTCCATGATGATATCGCCTGTTTCCAGCAAAGGGCTTAGGCTTTGGATGACCCGATCCACTGCAACACCCGCGGCAATCATTAAAATAATTTTGCGTGGTCTTTGGAGCATGGAGACGAATTGTTCTAAATCATGGGCGCGTTGCCAGTTCTGCCCCGGGAACTTTGCTACGGCATTATCGATAGCTTCGGGGCTTCTGTTAAAAATGGCAACGCTATAGCCGTTTGTGGATAGGTTAACGGCTAAATTGCTTCCCATGACGCCCATACCATATATTCCGATTTGAGACATTTTTTTCCTTTTTGCTTGCAAGTAACGAAGTGATTATGAATTATTGTTTTTGGGAAGGGCGAACAAGCTCCCCCGTAGGGGGGGCTTTGAGCCAGGGAAACCGCAAAGTCGTATATTTGGCAGTTCTTAAGTTTTTATTTTGGTGGGGGAAGTTTCCCCCTACGTGTCAACCCCACGCTTTGCGCGGGTTTGCCACTACCCCCTTGTAAGTAATCTATTGCTATGTTTAGCTAGCATAGCACGAAGTGCGGTGAGCGTTTCTACCCCCTTGGGCTTAAAAG
>JBBAEA010000034.1:0-27292 GCA_041656175.1 Bradymonadales bacterium
GACGTGCGAACAAGAAAGAAAAACCGTAGGTTTTTCATGAGACTAGATTTGCGCAATCGAACGCAAGCCTGCGTGAGTGCAGCGCAAATCGTAGTCGGAATTGAGGAACTGAGCCCTTAGAACCCTTCTTCTGTGTAACATATTGATTTTATTGACTTTATTTTGAAAACCCGCCTGGCTTTCGTTGTTTTAATCAGTGGCAGGTTTGAAAGCTGGCCCCTACGGTTTTGCATTAATCAGAGCATCCTTAAGCGTTTTTTGCGCAGCCCTGACTAAGTAGCATAAACCGCGGGGGTAGCGCAAGATCACCCGAAGGAACGGTGCCTGAGCGCATTTTATGCTTTGGATGCGCGGATTGAGCGCATACAAAGCATAAAATCCTGCGCGAAGCCACCGTTCATGAGGGAAGCTTGCGCGTAGGGGGAAACTTCCCCCACAAAAAAAGAAAATATTTGACTATAGTTCAGATTTTTCTTGACGAAAGCGGAGAATTTGCTTATTGCTTCAAAGAGCGCCGGGGTGGCGGAATAGGTAGACGCACCAGACTCAAAATCTGGCGAGGGCAACCTCATATCGGTTCGATTCCGATCCTCGGTATTTAAAAAGGCTTGCAGAGATGCAGGCTTTTTTTTTGCCTAGATTTTGCTCTTAGAACGTGGCGCGAATAATGCTAAAGGCGCAGCCGCTTCACAAAAGCGTGTTTTGGGCGCATACTGCGCGCGCGCGCAAGGAGCGACGCATCATTAATATGTGAGGATAGAATGTCGAGAACGATTTTGCTTGCACTGGGTGGAAATGCTATTAAACGAGCGGATGACGAAGGGACCGCAAAGGAGCAGTTTGAGAATGTGTACGCCACATGCGTCGAGTTGGTAAAGCTGATTAAAGACGGTCACCGCTTAGTGATTACCCATGGAAATGGCCCCCAAGCAGGGAATTTGTTGATACAACAAGAGGAAGGCAAAAGACTGGTGCCCGATATGCCGCTGGATGTGGTGGGCGCGATGACGCAGGGACAGCTGGGCTACATGTTCTCGCAGGCGCTGGGCAATTTGCTCAAACGTGAAGGCATAGAGCGACCTGTCGCGGCGTTGGTAAACCAGGTGCTGGTGAGTGAAGATGACCCCGATTACAAGAATCCTTCCAAGCCTGTGGGACCGTTTTTTAACGAAAAAGAGGTCGAAGTTTTGCGCGAGCAAAAGCCGAATTGGGTCATTAAAGAGGTGAAGCCCAAAACGGTGGAAAAGCGTTTTCGCCGCGTAGTTGCTTCACCTGCACCGCTTGCCAATATTGAACATGAGGTGATTAGTAAGCTCATCGACGCGGGCGTAATCGTTATAGTTTCGGGCGGCGGTGGCGTACCTGTGGTGCGCACAGCCGAAGGCCTCCTTGAAGGCAGTGCCGCGGTTATCGACAAAGACTTGGCGGGCGCAAAACTCGCCGAGATCATCGGCGCGCACACGCTACTCATTTTAACAGACGTTCCCAACGCGATGTTAAACTACGCGACCCCTCAGCAGCGTCCGATCGAGCGCGTCTCGCTCTCCGAAATGCGCGAACTGGCCAAAGAAGGCGACTTTTTGGCTGGATCCATGGGTCCAAAGGTGAGTGCTTGTATGGAATTTGTCGAAAAGGGTGGTAGTTGTGCCATCATTACGTCGCTGGAACACGCATACGACGCCATCAAAGAAGGCTTTGGTACGCAGATAGTGCCCGATTAAGGGGCTTGGTTTTTAGGGGAAGGGGGATTTTGTGCCAAAAACAGAGCGTTTCTCTTTTTGCAAGCTCTGTGAACTTGTGTTTTTGTTATGTGTCAATGCGTTAATAGCTAAGGTTAAACGATGTTATTAAAGGAAGCCGCAGGGCAGATTATTATCGCGGGTTACGAGGGGGAGCGTCCGAGCATTCCTCTTGAAGGTGCCATAAAGACGGGAAAAATCGGCGGCGTCATATTGTTTAGGCGAAATTTTACTTCGCTTGAGCAGATCGCCGCACAAAACGAAGTCCTAGCATCGATGGCGCCTGAGGGATTTCCCTTGTTTTTGTGTGTCGACCAAGAAGGAGGAAAGGTTCAGCGTATTAAGGGAGACTTAGCTGCGACTACGCTTCCTGCCGCCATGCAGTGCATGGGCAAAAAAACCGAGACTGTGTATGAACTCGGACGCGTGATGGCCAAGGAATTGAAGGCACTGGGCTTTAATCTTAATTTTGCGCCTGTTGTCGATATACACACAAACCCCGAAAATCCTATTATAGCGGATCGCGCTTATGCTTGTACAAAAGAGGAAGTTTCTCTTTATTCGAGACAAATTATACGGGCGCACAACGATATAGGCATAGCGAGTTGTGCAAAACACTTCCCTGGGCACGGCGACACGGACAGCGATAGCCATACATCGCTACCGGTATTAAACTTTAATATCGATGCGTTGCGAGAGCGCGAGTTAGTGCCGTTTGTAAGCGCCATTGAAGAGGGAGTTCCGATGATTATGACTGCGCATATACTATTGCCAAATATGGGAACGAGGCATCCAGCGACGCTATCGTCCTGTCTTATTGATGATGTATTGCGCAAAGAACTCGGTTTTGAGGGCGTTATCGTATCGGATGATCTAGAAATGGACGCTATCGTCGACAACTACAGTATTATCAGAGCCACAGTGCTTGGCTTACACGCGGGCGTTGACGCTTTTATCGTTAGTAAGAGCCAAAGACTTTGGCACAATTTGCGCGACCAGCTCGTGAAGGCCGCCGAGGATGATGAGCAACTGCGAAACGCCATACACGTGGCGGCGGAACGCGTGCTTGAGTGCAAAAAGCGCTATAAAGCTGAAGTTTCGTCGGATTGGCAAAAGATTGTTGCTTGTAAGGAGCATCGCGAATTTATCCAAAAGCATTTTAATGGTTAAGGAGACTCTGATCTATTTGTGGGGCTAGCGCCCATGGAAGCCGATTTGTGTGTAACATCTTGATTTTATTGACTTTATTTTGAAGGCTCGCCTAACTTTCGTTGTTTTAATCAAGGGCAGCTTTGAAAGCTGCCCCCTACAGTTTTACCAATAATCAGAGTATCCCTGAGAAAGATCCCATGAAAGCACTGCATAAAATAATATACTCGAGTTTACTACTGCTTTGCATAGCCGCGATCGCTACTTTTGCGGCAACGCTGCTTCAAGTTCTAGCGATCGATCACGATCGCCTGCAACAATTGGATCAGTTTATTACCACGGGGCCTCGCTGGCAAATTACGTCGTTGGTGATTCTGTCGATGTCGATGCTAATTATTTTGTTCGTGCTTTTTTGGCGAGTATGGCGAAGTGCGAAGCTTAATTACAGAGTATTTGGAGAGAAAACCAAAGATGCTTTTGTAACACGAAAGAGCGTTGAATCTATCGCACAAAGTATTGTTGCCGACTACGAAGGCGTTATAGGGAATCGCTGCTCATCATCGCCTTCACGCGATGGAATTAAGCTGAACTATAAAATTACCGTGCAACAAGGTGTATTGATACCAGAGCTCGTCAATAGGGTGCAGGAGCATGCAAAACACGAGCTGGAGTCGCAGCTTGGCGTTAAAATCGTGAATATTGTTACGAATGTGCATTTTAGAACTTAAGCTGCTCTGAACTACGGGAGCTTGTAGGGATACCCAAAACGTGGCTAGCATGGGGAGTGGTTTTTTGGGCAAAGGTCGTTGAGAGCAGAATACTTTGATCCAAGAGCTAAAAAAAAGCTTGACATAAAACAGATTGCCTGTTAATTAGCAGCGCAACGGTTGCTTCGCTTGCGTGGAACACCGTACAGGCTCATAGCTCAGTGGGAGAGCACTACCTTGACACGGTAGGGGTCAGCAGTTCAAATCTGCTTGGGCCTATCAGAGCTTTAGCAAAAAGCTCACAGGCACCCTGAATGATTTCAGGGTGTTTTACTTTGCGCAGAATTCGTGTCTGCGTAAGAACTAGGAGAAGACGTATGCCTAAAATGAAGACAAAGCGAGGAGCGGCAAAGCGTTTTAAAGCGACGGGCACGGGAAAAATCGTGCGTCATAGCGCGTATCGCAGCCACTTGCTTACATGCAAGACGACAAAGCAAAAGCGCAGACTTCGTAAGTCATCGATTGTTGACTTGAGTAACGTAAAAGCTTTGAAGGTGTGTTTACCGTATTTGTAGCTAAGGGATTGACGTAGGGCAGTGCCGGGATAAAGCGTGAGCCGATGGCTTTCCTCCGTGTATTGTTCGTTTAAGAGGTAAAAAATGGCAAGGACAAAAACTGGTGTTAAGAGAAGAAGGTCGCATAAGGCTTGGCTAAAACTGGCCAAGGGTTTGCGAGGTGGACGCAAGCGTTTCCGCCAAGCGAAGTCAACCGTTATCCGCGGTTTGGTGTATGCCTATCGCGATAGGCGCACAAAAAAGCGTGAATTCCGCCGACTGTGGATCGCTCGTATTAACGCCGCCATGCGCGACATGGATAAGAACTACAGCACCCTTATTGCTGCACTGAAAAAAGCCAATATCGAAATTGATCGCAAGGTTCTCGCCGATATTGCTGTGCATGATGCTGAGGGATTGAAGGCTATTGCAAAGGCCGCTGGAATATAGTGCGATACTAAATTTTGAAAGCGTTCCTCGAGCGGGGAGCGCTTTTTTTATAGCTATTATGCGCCACAAAACTGGTGTAAAATACTTTGAGTTAACTACTTTTAGCGCAAAAAATTATGTCAAAAGATGCGATATGGGCAAAACTGCAAGAGATGCTCAATAGTGGTATAGATGACGCCACTAAAGCTAACAACATGGATGAACTCAACCATGTGAAGAAGCAGTATTTAGGTAAAAAAGGCGCTGTGCAAGCACAAATGCGCTATATGAAGGAGCTTAATAGTGCGGAAAAGCCTGAGTTTGGGGCAAAGATTAATGAAATCAAGGCTAGCTTAGAGAAAGCTTTTTTTGATGCTGAGCAAGCGCTGCAAGACATGGCACTGAGTTGTGATTTGTCGCGTAAACTCGATCTTACCCTTCCTGGGCGACGCAAAAGTGCAGGGACCGAGCATCCGTTGCGAAAAGTACAGCGAGAAATCGAAAATATTTTCTTGCAAATGGGTTTTGAGATCGCGCGTGGGCCTCAAGCGGAGTGGGATTACTTCAACTTTGAAGCGCTCAACTTCCCCCCCGATCACCCCGCTCGTGATATGCAGGATACTTTAGTCCTAAAGAACGGTGCGTTGCTTCGTACGCATACAAGCCCTGTGCAAATTCGTACCATGCTTAGCTATGAGCCGCCTATTCGTATTATCGCGCCTGGTGCGGTGTACCGGCGCGATGATGACATTACGCACTCGCCGCTCTTTCACCAGATTGAGGGTTTGCATATAGAGAAAGGGCTACATCTTGGTCATCTCAAGGGTATTTTACAGCTCTTTGCGCAACGACTCTTTGGTTGTCATACGCAAATTCGTCTCAGACCGAGTTTTTTCCCCTTCACGGAGCCTAGCGTTGAGATCGACATTGGCTGCATCTTTTGTAAACAAGCGGGTTGCCGTATTTGCAAACAAAGCGGCTGGATCGAGATTTTAGGCGCAGGCATGGTCGATCCCAAAGTCCTTGAAGCGTGTCATATTGATGCGGAGGAGTGGACTGGCTGGGCCTTTGGTATAGGGATCGAACGTGTTGCTATGTTGTTGCACGGTATCTCCGATATTAGGCTGTTTTTTGAAAGTGATCGCAGGTTTTTGTCGAACTTTGCCTAACGATTACGCTCTGACTCTGTGAAGGTCTTATCATGATTATTGCTTGGAATTGGCTGGAAAACTTTGTTGATCTTAGCTCATATCATCCGAAGGATATTGCCGAGATTTTGACCCAACGTGGTTTAGAGGTTGAAGGCGTAGAAGGTGGAGATGCGTTGCTCGACGATCTTGTTGTCGCGCGTATTACACAGATACTGCCTCATCCCAAAGCCGATGCGCTTAAACTTGTTGACGTAGATCTCGGTAATGCCAAAACGCTGCGCGTGGTATGTGGGGCGCCAGGAATCGAAGTAGGTTGGCATGTTCCTTTTGCCGCTGTTGGTACGAAGGTGGGGGATCTGCTCATCAAGGAAGTGCGCATACGCGGCGAGCTTTCTCAGGGGATGTTGTGCAGTGAGCGCGAACTGGGTATTAGCGATGATCACGAGAGTCTGTGTCGGTTTTCGCCAAAATCTGTTCCTGGAATGTCCGTCGCTGAGGCGATCAAAATAGATGTACCCGCACAATGCTTTTGGAGTGCAGGGGCGCGCCTCAACGTCTCCTTAACCCCCGATCGCGGTGATTGTCTTAGCCACAAAGGGCTAGCCCGTGAACTTGCTTCGGGCTTACGCCGTAAGCCTAAGAACGTGGAACTTGCCACTTGGGATTCCAAATTGAAGGCGGACATCGTTGAAGTGCAAAACGATGAAGATTGCCCTCGATACTTGGCGCTAGAGATCGATGGTATCGTTGTAGGTCCTTCCCCAGCGTGGTTGCGCCGCGCCGTCGAAGCCGCCGGCGCGAGAAGCATCAATAATGTGGTTGACGTCACGAACTTTGTTTGTTTCGAACTAGGTCAGCCCATGCACGCCTTTGATCGCGATAAGCTCAGTGGTAGCAAGATTATGGTTCGTCGTGCAAAGGCCGGCGAGAAGATAGTGGCGATTAACCATGTTGAGTATTCGCTGTCGGTGGATGATATCGCTATTTGCGACCAGTCAGGTCCCCAAGCCATTGCAGGCGTAATGGGTGGCGCGCACACGGAGGTTAGCGAGAGTACAAGTAAAATTTTACTTGAAATAGCTTCGTTCTCGGCGAGCAGTGTGCGCAAAACGGCTAAGCGTCTGGGTTTACACTCGGAGAGTTCGCACCGTTTTGAACGCGGCACGGACGCGGCATCGCTGATTATTGTAGCGCGCCGAGCTTTGGAGTTACTGGCGCTAAGCCAAGTGCAGCCCCTAAAGGTTGTTGCTTATGATGATAGTGCAGCCAAGTGCTTTGACGCGGCCTTGGCGATGGAGCAGGGGATTTGGTCAAACGATATGCCCCTTAGCGTTTTGGCGCAAAAGGGCGAGGAGTGCAGGCTTAAACCTAAGGAAATCTCGCTTCGCCTGCATCGCGTGAACCAAATTTTGGGCACTTCTCTTAAGCCGCAGAGCGTTCGCAGCATACTGACACGCGTAGGCTTTATGGTGGATATTAGCGATGAAAGTGTTGCGCGAGTTGTGGTGCCTATGCACCGCAATGACGTCGAGCGCGAAATCGATGTGATCGAAGAGATCGCTCGCGACTTAGGCTTTGATCAAATCCCAGCGGTTTTGCCACACGTTGCCATGCAATGCTCACACCAAGAGCTTAGCAATACACCCTACCAAGGATCCTTTAGTCTCAAACCCACTATTTGGTCTCGCGACGCGCGACAACGCCAAGAGCAGATGCGGCGAAATCTTATGAACGCCGGTCTTATGGAGTGTATGCACTACAGTTTTATGGATCCTGAGGATCCTAAACGCTTGGGCTTTTCGCCCGATGCAAAGCAATCGCAGCTGCTACACTTGGCAAACCCCATGACAGTGGAACAGAGTTGTATGCGCACAAGCTTGCTCCCCGCTATGCTTCGTGCCTTAAAACTCAATATGTCTAGACAACAAGAAAGCGTTGCGTTCTTCGAATTAGGCAGTGTATTTTTTGCCAAATCGCAGGAAAAATTTGTTGAAGCAGAGGAGAACGAGCATCTTTGTATTCTGCTTTGGGGTAAGGAAGCGGATCAATGGGATGCCAAGGCCAAACCCTATGACATCTACGATCTCAAGGGTATCATTGAAGCCTTAGCTAACGCGATGCAGTGGCCCATAGAATTTAGACAGGATTCGGAGTACGCCAGCTACCTCCATGACGGCGTTCAAGCACGTATTGTGTATGACGGAAAAACTATTGGTTTCTTGGGTGAACTGCATCCGCGTTTAGCGAAGCACTACAAAGTTGAAGACAAGATTTTTGTTGCAGAGTTTGATCTTAGTTCACTTAATCTGTTGGCCGCTGGCATAGAACAGTGTAGGCCGTTGCCGCGCTTCCCGCGTTCTACGCGCGATCTTTCGCTGCTCATAGCGGACGATGTGAGTTATGCAAAAATTGCCGAGATTATCGAAGCGAATAAGCCAGATACCCTAGAGTATTGGGAATTATTCGATGTGTACCGCGGTAAACAAGTTGCCGAAGGCATGCAAAGTATTTCGCTCTCCTTTGCGTATCGCGATCCCTTAGCGAGCGATCCAGAGAAGGGGCACACGCTTACGGATGAAGAGGTGAGTGCTGCGCATGAGCAAATGCGCGTAGCGCTCGAAAAAGCTCTGGGAGCGCAGTTGCGCGCGTAGATACTGTGGGCAGCGTTCCACAACGCTATATTTTTTACCACGAAAAACACGAAAACACACGAAAAAATTTTTTTTAGTCTTACAGAACCAGCTTGATTTGTTATAATCTTACGTGCCTTTCATGCTTTAAATTTTGAACCATGAAAAACACGAAAACACACGAAAAAATTTTTTTTAGTCTTACAGAACCAGCTTGATTTGTTATAATCTTACGTGCCTTTCGTGCTTTAAATTTTTTACCACGAAAAACACGAAAACACACGAAAAAATCTTTTTTAGTCTTACAGAACCAGCTTGATTTGTTATAATCTTACGTGCCTTTCATGCTTTAAATTTTGAACCATGAAAAACACGAAAACACACGAAAAAATTTTTTTAGTCTTACAGAACCAGCTTGATTTGTTATAAACTTACGTGCCTTTCGTGCTTTAAATTTTGAACCATGAAAAACACGAAAACACACGAAAAATTTTTTTGAGAAAGGGTTTTATAAGCTTTAGGCTTTCATCTTTCCCAGAGAAAAGTCAGGATGATCGTTCGTAAAAGCCAATCAAATCAAGACACTACAGCAAGGATACTGTTTTCTCGTGAGAGTGCTCTAGGGCATTTGTGCTCAAGTCATTCTCATTCTGTTTTTGTTTTTCTGAAGAGCGTCGATTTTCGTGATGTGCGTCGAGTTTTTCGAGTGATTTGGAGTTTTTGACCTTGATGGCTAAGCTACCACGTTTGAGCTCGCGGAATTTGTCTTTTAGCTCAGCGCGTCGTTTTTCGGCCTCCCTAAGGGTGATTTTCCCTGTACAAAGATCCGTTTCGATTTTTTCTTCTTCGGCATGTGCTTTGGTGGTGTTTTTAAAGTTCTTGCTCAAGGCTTTGAATTGAAAGACGCGATTTTTCTGCGCTTCTTTCTTTTCTTCTAATGTAGCGTTCATTCGGCCAGCCTTTTCTAGCGCACGATTTCCAAACTGGAGCAATTTTGCTCTGGTGGGGCTCATTGGCTTTTTCTTCTTTTCTTCCTCTTTCTTTTTTTCTTCCTCTTTCTTCTTTTCTTCCTCTTTCTTCTTTTCTTCCACCGATTTTTCATCTGATTCGTCTTTTTTATCGGTATCAGGCTTCGGGCTTAGCCAGTCTTTCATTTTTTGCATGACTTTTTCGAAGGCAGCCTGCACTTTTTCTCGTAGTTTATCCAAGACGTTTTTTACGGCTTTCCCGACGTTAATGCCGATAAGCCTTAAAAAGAGATCCACCACCAAGGGTATCAGTTGGCAGATGCTGTTTTCGATGATGCTCGCCACGACCGTTGCGCTTCCCTTTGCGGCTTCGGCTAAAGCGTCGGTAAGGCTAGTAACAAAATCGCCGAGAGCGCTAAGGTTTGTGCGTACAAACTGGAAGAGATCCCAAGCCGCTTTGACCACAGCGACGATGCCCGATATCGGGTTACAGAGCATGGCGAGTTTTTCGATTCCAGCGGTTGCGGCTTTTTTTGCCACTTCAACGATGGCAAATTCAGTGATTTCAGTACTCAAATCTCCCAAGAATTCGCCAATCATCCCGAAAAAGCCTTGCTCTTCGAGTTCTTCGGGCTCACGGCCTGCTTCTGCGGCTCTGCGCTGTTTTTCATTTTGGAGTAATTCGCGTTCTAGGACGCGCTCTTTGCGCTTATCGTTGACATTCTCCAAAACGTCGCCGGGGTCAATGCCTAAAAGCTCAAGTCCGAGTTGAATAAAGCTCGCGATGCTCAGATCTTCGGGACAGCGTACCTTTGCCGCTCCTAGCCACAAAGACCACAAGTTGTAAAACATAGCCTTGGCATTTTCTTCGATGTTTTCGCCAAAGTTCACTACACCGTCTACGACGCCTCCCCCCAACGTCGAAAAATACGCTTTGGGATCATCGACGACGGCTTGAGCAATGGCGGTAATTTTTTCTACAAAATCTGTGCTGTCAATGCCTAAAGCGCGGAGGGCGAGCTTGATGACCGATAAAAAGACATTTCCAATGGCTTCGAGCCCATCCCATAGATTGTGTATCTCAGCTTCTGCGATTTGCTGATATATTTCGTAGCAAGCCTTATATATATCGAGAAAGCCAGAGACTACATGGTTGAGATGCGCTAGAGTTTTCTCGTTGAGTTTTTTTAGCTCTTTTGCCGTATCGTCGATTAATTCGTCAAAAGCATCGCAAAATTTGTCTTCCCAAGCGTTTATGAGTTTATCCCAAGCCGCGATTCGCAGCTTTGAGCGTTCGCATCTTTTTGCGGAGAGCTCCAAGGTAGTCTCAAGGTAATCGTGTACCACTTTATTGAGGTCACGGACTAAGTCCTTAACGATGTACCTTATTGCCGTTTTAAGCCAAGAAGCTATCGTATCAATAGCCCCCTCCAAGGCATCACCCACGCGATCTATAAGCGTTTTCTCCTCTTCTTCCTTGGCTTTTTTGCGCAATTTGCGCTCTTCGTTAAGAGCGCTTGCATGCAGAGATTGTATTAAACACATGCCGTTTTCGTGCTCTTCTACGAGACGGCGCCGCTCCCAATCTGTGCAGCTGATGTCCTCTAATCGTATATGATTGGCTTGCTCAATGAATTTTTGCTGCTCTCCGTTTTTTAGCGACACTAGTTTTTCGGATTGCGAGGACAAAATAGAAAGCTCATGCGTTCCCGCGCCGCATCGCAAATTCGCAAACTCTGTCTCTTGCTTCTTAAGCGCGTTTTCTACGTCGCTGTCGCGAGTTTGCTCCGCCGCTATTAAGCGCTCGCTCACACTGCGCACACGGTTTTGCAGAACTGTTGCGTCCTCGCTTTGATCGAGCAGACCGCGTCCTTCTTGGCTCATCCCTAAAACATCGGCTTTTATGGCTAAATGTGGGGCGCCAAAGCGAGCGTTTTCAAGATTGAGTTCGCGTTTGTTTAAGGCCAGATCGTCATAACCTCGCGCTTCTATGCCAAGGTTTAAGCTGCTTATGCTGCTGTCGCTGCGCACGCGCGCGTTATGATACAGTGATTCACTATGCTCTAGCGCCGCGTCGAGGGCATCGTGGTCTAAGGCAAGTTCGGGGGCTTCGATGTCTGCTATCTCCACGTTTTCTGCATCTATGTTCTCTAAATACTGCCGTTTTTGCCGTGATTTCGTGGCATCCAATCGATTTTCATCGAATTTTATTCCATCGTTCTTGGCCTTTATTGCCGATAATTCAGCGCTGGCTTTTGCTTTTTGGCTTTCCGCATCATTTGTATAGGAGGCGGAGCGCTGTACGTTTTGGCTAGGGGAGGCATGGAACACCTCGAGTTCAGCTACCGTTTTGTGGGCGTTACGCGTTGCTTGTGCAGTTTCGCTTTTTAGCTCCTTCGCTAAATGCTCAAAATTGAGTATTTGCTCACTTAAGCCCGATTTTGCATAGTTTTGTATGGTGGTTTTAGGCTTTGCATTTTGTTTTACCGTTTTGCCTAAACGAGTTTGTTCGCTTTTGTTTTTGCCTTGCGCCATACGCGATGAGCGCCCCTTTCGTTCAGTTTTTGTCTTTAGCATTTTGCTTTGTTTGCTGGCGGTGGCGTTTTCAGCTTCTAAGGCTTCAGCGCGAGTGCCTCTTTTAAGCAGTTTTGCCTTGTTTTTGTTGGCGCTTGGGCTCCCAGCAGTGGCATTATTTGTGATTTCGCGCTGCTCTCTAAGTCTTGGGCTAGGGCGTTTTTCCTGCACTGCGGATTGCGTCGTAGCGCGCTCCCGTTGTTCAGCATGAGGGGCGTTTTTATGCACTCCCGGCGTATGTTCCCAGGGCATTGTGTTGGGGCGAGGTCGTCGCTGTGGGTGCTTTTTATCGATGTTTGCTTTAGGCTGGGTGCCTAGATTATTCGAATAATCACGAACCATTTTTGCTTTCATCATCTCGACCTCCAAGAACCGTATGAGTGCTCAAAGGTATATCTCGCAATTTTTCACTTTTGTTTTCAAAAAATGCATTTGGGCGCAGGTATTGTGTATTTAGTTTAATGAAATAGACAAGATCGCCGCGCTGGGCTAGAGTGCTTGCTGGCTGCATGAATTGCGTTGTGCGTGCTTATTTTGTTAAAATATAGCAACACAAAGAGTTCATGCCATTTCGTACTGTGCTTGCGATAAAGAGCGATTGAAAGCGCAAACAATCTTTATGGGCGAATCCTTTGGGGGGTAGCCCGAGACCCCGCGCGTTAATTTGCAAAAGATGCATAATTTGCGCTGGCTTGGCGAATAGCCGAGACAGCGCAAATTATTATGCAGCTTTTAGCAAATTGGCGCGTGAGGCTCGGGCGTAGGGGGGCAAAAGCCCCCCACCAAAAAACCGACGCTAGATTGCTAAAAGACGATTATTCAACGATGCGTGCCTCGACGCGCGCGCTCCAGAACCAGCTCTGAACACGATGATTTCAAAACCCAAAATTGGTGAAGAAGTACAAAAGCAGGGAAGCATCACACGCGTACGCTACACCGCGCCAAGTGGAGACTTCGCTATCATCACGCTGCAAACGCGCAGAGGCGTTGACTTTGTTTGCGTCGGAGCGCTCGCGGCCTTTAGGGTAGACGACGATATAAAAGTGAGTGGCGTTTGGGAAGAGTCGAAATACGGAACACAAATTCGGGTAAAACACGTAGAAGCCGTACTTCCTTCGACAACCGAGGGGATTGAGCGATTTTTATCCTCGCAAATCAAGGGCGTTGGCAAACGCTTGGCGGCGCGGATCGTGAAGCATTTTGGGGAGCAAACCCTGGAAGTGCTTGATAAAACGCCCAGACGCTTGCGCGAGGTGTCTGGATTTAGTGAAAAAAAAGTAGAAAGCGTCATTGAACAGTGGGCGGAAACGCAAGAATCGAGGCAGACTTTTGTGTTTTTGCAGGGGCTAGGGCTAAGCTACAACATGGCATCCAAGCTGTTCGCACAATATGGCGCGAAAGTCGTCCCCACCGTGCAACACCAGCCCTACCTTCTGGCCAAAGAAGTCGATGGGATTGGCTTTAGTAGAGCTGATGAAATCGCTCAACGCATAGGTTTCGCGCTCGATTCGGCGCAACGCATAGAGGCGGGCATCGACTACGCGCTTTACTTAGCAGAGCAAAACGAGGGACACTGCTATTTGCCATATACGCATTTAGTGAGCGCGGCTTCCGAGCTTTTGCAAGTTGCCCGCGAGCACATCGAGAAAAGGCTAAAATCGATGTGCGAACGACAAGTCATATATTCGGAAATCGACGATAATGGTGAAATGTTATTTTATAGATCGTATATGTGGCTATTGGAATCTGCGGTTGCTGAGCATATTTGCCGAATGCTTGCTACAGACTATGACACGAGCCCTGAGGACGCCAAACTGAGTAAAATCAAAGCCATAGAAAGCGCGCTTGGTATTGATTTGGCGCCAAAACAGCGCGAAGCCGTACAACTTGGCCTGCAAAATAAAGTTATGGTTATAACGGGGGGGCCGGGCACGGGTAAAACGACCTTGGTAAAAGTGTTTGTCAAAGCGGCATTGCAAAGTGAGCGCAAAATTTTTCTAGCCGCGCCGACAGGGCGAGCCGCTAAGCGCTTGGCCGAGACAACCGCGATGGAGGCAAAGACGATACATCGGCTTTTGGAGTTTTCGTATAATGAAGGGCCGCGAGGCGCTTTTACACGAAATGCCGAAAACCCCTTGGAAGTCGGTAGCTACATCATTGACGAAGCGTCCATGCTTGACCTCGCTTTGGTGCATGCGCTTCTTTGCGCCATGCCCGATGAGGCGCAAATTCTCTTTGTGGGCGACGTCGATCAGCTACCAAGCGTTGGCGCTGGTTCGGTTTTGAAGGATCTCATCGATTCGCGACATGTACCCGTTGTGCGACTCAACGAGGTTTTTAGGCAAGCCGAACAAAGTTTAATCGTTAAGAATGCGCACCGAATTAACAATGGGCAATATCCAGTTTTACCAGAAGTTAATCCTGATTCTAATGCATTAAGCGAATTTTATCTTATCAATACCCATAGCCCCGAACGCGCTGAGCTTGTCGTCAAACAGCTCGTTGCAGAGCGCTTGCCCGCGCGTTTTGGTATCAATGCGTTGCACGACTGCCAAATACTTAGCCCCATGCGAAAAAATCTTGGCGGCGTTGAACACCTTAACCAAGTGCTCCAAGATTTGCTCAATCCCAAAGGCAAAGCCATAGAGCACAGTTTCATGCGCTTCCGCGTTGGTGATCGCGTGATGCAGCTTAAAAATGATTACGAACGCGACGTCTACAACGGCGATGTTGGAATTATCTTGAGCCACGATTCCGTCAATAAGTGCATTGCCATACAATTTGACGACAAAATCGTTGACTACCCCACGAATATGCTCGATCAGCTCAGCCTCGCCTACGCCTGCACGGTGCACAAGTCGCAAGGTAGCGAGTATCCCGCGGTTATTTGCGTGTTTTTGCGCGGCCACAGCTTTATGCTGCAGCGAAACCTTGTATACACGGCTCTTACGCGTGCTCGCCGTATTGCCATATTCATTACGGACTCTCACACACTGATGCGGGCTATCCATAATAACACCCCCGCGACGCGCTTTACGCGCCTAGCGCTGCGTATTGCAGAAAAACACCCTAAGAAAAAGCGATAAGCCTACGTGGCGCTTGCCCAGTCTCGCCTTTATGCGATATGGAGGCTTGTTTTTTTTGAGGGGGAAGTGTCCCCCTTCGCCGCAACCCCGCGCTGTGCGCGGGTTTGCGTCTACCCCCTCCGCGGGGACACCCCGCGACGCCCCGTCCGATTTTTGGTTTTAACAAAGCTTTGCGCTTGCCCTACTCGCTCTTGCGTTAGATCGTCAACGATTACGGCATTTCCGCTATTTGGGGTGCTTTGCTCGCAGCTTCGGGAACTTTATCCATGATAGATAGGCCTGGGTTATCTGTTTTAGTGCGCTGTCTGAGCATTTTGTACTGGTCTGCTATGTTTGTTTTTTCTAACCAGTACTTAAAGTTCTCACCCGTCTGCATGTTGTAATGGTAGTCGCCTTCCTCGGCCAAGCCCAAGAAGTTCATCTGTCGCGTGCGCAAGATGAGTCCTGTTTCGCCGAAAGGTAGAGCTAAAATATTGCGTCGGTATTTTGCATCATAGGGGAAGTAGTGCTCAGCGTTAGAGGGGTAGAAAACTTCAAGATTGAGCGACGAATCCTTGATGGCTTTTCCCATGTCTAGCATAGCGCTGTCGGCGGTCAGGTCGCCGCAAACGGGGAAGACGCGCCCGTTTAGCCAAAGTTTACGAATATAGTCGTAGGATTCTTGCGTGGTTAAGAATGTCGGGATTTCGAGCTTATTATACTTTTTCGCGACTCTATTTAATCGACTGTAAACGTTGGAGCGACCACCTTTATAGGCTTTTTCAATAGCTTTAGCCTCATCGGGGAAATGCGCTTGGATAGCGGCGATCATGTCTTTATCATTCTTTTTGTTCCACAGCGCGATGAAGGCTTCAGGTGTTTCGGCGCTCATGAATGCCGCCCCGTAAGCGAAGTGCAGGCGAGTGATTTCCCGGTCAAAGTCGAGGGGAACGATGATGATGGGTTTGCTCCATGCTGCCAGCAAATAAACTTGGTCGGTCCCAACACCAGAGAGTACGCCACCCTTATTTTTAATGTGGGGGTACCAAACATAGTGCGCGTTTTCGTTGGAAATCCAGTAATGGGCGTTGCGAACGAGGTTAGCGGGATCGGGATCGCTGCGTATAGCCTTAAACTTAGCTTCGATTTTCTCGGGGAGGCGCTTTGTGATGTCGTTGGTTTGGGCGAGCTGCGCGGCTTCGCTGCCGATGCTCTCCTGTGCCGTTGCGTTGCTCGCGATAGCTATAGGTGCTAAGGCGATGGCCATACAAAACGCTGTGTTTTTTATCAATCGTAGTTTCATGCTTTGCTCCAAAATACTGTCATCTGTATTTAAAGAAAACGAGGAGTTAAATAATGTGGAGACTATTGGGGGAGCTTAGAGCTCGATATCCAAGCATCCAACGCCGCGTCTATTTCGCTTGCGACGCGTCTAAATGTTGCCGCATCTAAACCTACAGGATCATCGATTTCATCCTGTGGCGGTTCTAAGAAGACGCCCAAGCGCTGAACTTTATTCATGATCTGCGGCGCGTACTGTCGCAACATTCGCTCTTGTACCCCGTCCATGATTAAAATAACGTCCGTTGCCTCCAAAATAGCACGGCTCACACCCTGCGATCGATGTCGCGAGACATCACAGCCGTATTCTTTGGCAATGCGCACGATCTGTGGATCCGCACTTCGTCCTTGCAAACCGAGTGTTCCCATCGATATGACTTGTGCGTTGAGCTCTTGTTCGGCAAGTTTTTTGCGAAGCAAATGCTCTGCTAAGGGGGAGCGGCAGATGTTACCCGAACAAAGCACCGCAATCCGTGAATATTTCCATGACATAAAGTTTGGCTCCATAAAACGCTGTAAACGCGCTCGCGCAAGTTCAGCTTGTAAAGCTCTAGCACATAGAGCGCCATGAATCAAAAAATAGTGCGTCATATACTCGCCATCATTATAATTGCTAATAGACTTTCGTGCCTTTCGTGTCTTTAAATTTTAACCACGAAAAACACGAAAATACACGAAAAGTTTTTTTAATTTATCATAATCTTACTTGCCCTTCGTGCATTGAATTTTGAACCACGAAAAACACGAAAACACACGAAAAGTTTTTTTAGTCTTACAACCCCGACTTGATTAGTAATAGTCTTTCGTGTCTTTCGTGGTAAAAAAAAGCTTTCGAGGCTTTCGTGTTTTTCGTGGTAAAAAAAGCTTTCGAGTCTTTCGTGATTTTCGTGGTTAAAAAAGTCGTTGTTGAGACAGGATTTTGGTGTTATATGCGTAATGTCGTTAGGGATGCTCTGATGAATGCAAAAACTGTCGTAAAAAGAGCAAATCAAATTATGCAAATACAAGGGGATGAAAAAAAAGGATACAAAGCATGAGTTTAAGCATTGCAGATCTACAGAAAAAAAAGGCAAACGGCGAAAAAATAACGATGATAACCGCTTATGATGCGACTTTTACGCTTCTCGTAGAGGCGGCGGGCATTGATATTATACTCATCGGTGACAGCCTTGGTAACGTCATACAAGGGCGCTCTACAACGCTTCCAGTGACGCTTGATGAAATGATATATCACGCGTCGTGTGTGTCGCGCGTATCGAAGCACTCATTTTTGGTTTGTGATCTCAACTTTGGCAGCTATCAATGCTCTACGGAGGACGGCTTACGCTCAGCTATCCGAATTATGAAAGAATCCCAAGTTCACTGTGTAAAACTTGAGGGCGGCGCGCGTGTACTGGAGCTTACTCAAGCCATCACGGACGCGGGCATTCCAGTGATGGGCCATCTCGGTTTGACGCCGCAAAGCGTTCACCAAATGGGTGGTTTCAAGGTGCAGGGTCGCGACGAAAAACTCGCCGCCGCCATCAAGGCAGACGCTTTAGCGCTCCAAGATGCTGGCGCTTCATCCCTCGTTTTGGAAGGCATACCGCGCGGATTAGCCGCAGAGATCACGGCATCTTTGGCCATACCCACTATCGGGATTGGCGCTGGCTCAGACTGCGACGGGCAAGTCCTCGTTTTACAGGATTTACTCGGGCTTAACATGGGCAAGATGGCAAAGTTCGTTAAACCATATGCAAAACTTGGACAAAGCACCATCGACGCCGTTTCGCAATACATCGCCGAAGTAAAATCTGGGCAGTTCCCCGACGATGCGCACAGCTATCGCTAGCGTTTGGGGACCTTAAAGAGTTTTCGCAGCGAAAAAATTATGCTAATTCAGCGCGGAGTGCCTCAACCCCGCGCACAAACGTGTCTTGCCTACACAACAAACTCAAAACCAAGCTTGGTCTATAAGCGTGGTAAGAAAAAAAACTGCCAGCAAAGACGCGTATTCCCTTCTTCGCGAGATATATACTGAGCGATACGTCATCGTCGCTGCCAAAGATGCGTATCGGCGCAAACCAAGCGCCATCGATAGGGTCTGGACGCCATCGCAAACCATCACAGCGGCTACGCAAATATTCGTAATTAGCCCTTATTCGTCGCATACAAGCATCGCGAAAAACACTGCGCTTAGACAAAAAATACGGCGTAAGTTCCTGCACCCAAGTACTCGCCGAGAGATTGGTATCGGCAATATAACTGATGCGCTCCATGGCTTCATCGCAAAGAGCAGGGGAGCCGCCCACAGCGCACCATGCCAGCTTGTGCTGCGGGAGCCCGCAAACCTTCGATAATCCGCTCAACGAAAAAACAAGCCCCTCTTGCGCCAAAGCCGCTGCACCGCGCCCAAGCAGCCCAAGCCCAGCTTCAAGCATATAATCGGCGTAGACCTCGTCAACCACTAAGGCGAGCTTCTGCTCAGCACAAAAACGAATAAGGTTCTCAAATTCAGAAAAGCTGATGCATTGCCCTGTCGGGTTATTCGGCGAAACAACGATAATTGCGCGTGTTTTGGGTGTAATGGCTCGTTTTAGCGAATAAAAATCAATTTCCCAGCGGCCAGCGCTATCTTCTAAGGGAAGTTTTCTCAAGTTTAAAGCTTCTAGCCGACAAATACAATCTAGCAGTGGGTAGCCAGGAAAAAACGTCATAAGTTCATCGCCAGGGGCGCATAACAACTTAAAAATAGCAGCAAAGGCTTCGCTTGTAGATGCAAAGAGGCAAATTCTTTTGGCGGCTATCGCGTCGTTATAATACGCCGAAACCGCCTCCCTAGCTCGCATTTGTCCCAAGGAATCTGGGCGATAGGGCAATTGTGCAGCTTCGCGCAGAATTTCATCATTTAACGCAATGCTAGGCAAGCCCAGCGTCGTAGGATTGCTCGCCGTTAGGTCAAAAACAACGCTACGCCGCGAAACGCTGTCCTCCCACGCACGAGTCCATGCGTTGTCTTGCAATTCCTCAATCGCAGGGGTTCGAGAGTGTGTAAAGTACATCTACAGCCCTAAAAGTAAAATTCCAAGCGAAGCCTTTTCTTAATGCTACATGACAACGATGTCATAGCCTTCGTTGGCGTAGGACGCAAAACCAGCATGCCCGAGCATATCATCGAGAAGAACCATGCCAGCATCGCGATTGTACTCCAGTGTCCCCAAAACCTGCGAACATGCTTTACAAACGCCGACAATCAAGTTTTTCTCTTTACACTTAGCGTAAAGCGGATTCTTATTCTCATCGAAAATCTTTGGAAGTTTAACCGCCTCTCCCTCAAGGATAATCTTAACTTCGTGCCCTGCTTCGACCAAATCAAGTGCATTCATTAAAGCGTGCAGCGCACACATACTCTCGCCGCGCATCATATAGACTAAATACTTTTTCATGCTCATAGCCTCCCTATAAAACTGTTATTTTCCGTCCATAATAAGGCAAAAACCGTTTATATAAAAAACATAGTTTTTGCCACCTCCTAATACAAAATGAGGACGAATTAAATCCGTCCTGCATTTTATTTAAAGTACTAACTAAAACAGCGCATCACGCACTACAGATCATCCAAATCCCAACCATCGTCTAAACCACTGAGCTCATCATCCAGGTCAATGGAAGCGAGCACTTTTTCTTGTATTTCATCAGAAGCCACGGCCCCTGCCGTAGTAGGCTCTATGCCGCGTTCACGCAAAAGCGCTTCTAATTCCCTAACACGCGCTTCGCTCTTTGCAGCTTCCTCAACGGCTTTATCATGTCGAGCTGTCTGTGTAACAAATTTATTAAGTTTATCTTCGATACCACTATCGCTGGTAGCTAGCGGCAAGATGGGTTTGTAGCTAGGGTCAATCGCCATGAGCTGCTGCTCGGCGAGCAAGAGCTGGGAGCGCGCGATTAAGAAGATGCGGTGGTTGTTGTCGGCGCGTTTTTTGCTTTGGGCGAGTAGGCGTTTAGCCTGCCCAAGCTCTCTGCGAACAGCCTTATTAGCCTCAATAAACTCTTGTTTGGCGCTTTGTACATCGTCTCTAAAGCTCTTTTTCAAGCTATCCAACTCTTCACGCGTCGCTCTCCACTTTTCGTGGATATGGTCGATGTCGCTGCGCAGTTTGTTCTCCAACTCGCCGTTCTGCTCAGCCTCTGCCTGGGCATCCTTTGGTCGCACGTCATCCGCGCTTCGTTGCGCCGCCTCTCTCTCCAGCAAACGCAAACGCGTCTGCGCCGCATCCAACTCTCGCTGCAAATCCGAAGCCGTCTCACGCGCTGCAATCAAGTCTTTTTGCACGTCCGAATCCGCCGAATCTCGTTCTTTCAAACTGCGGCGCAAATCCTTATTGTCTTGTTTCAGGCGATAATTCTCTTCTTTCACTTCTTTGAGTTTGGCGCTATCCTCCGACTGTTTCTTGCTATCCTTCTTATCTTTAGTCTCCGATTTCGCCTTCACGTCTTCTTTGCTATCTCGCTGCGACGGCTTGTCCCGCGCTTCTAACTTTTTATTTAAGCTCTCGACCTCCTCCTGCAAGCGGTCTCTCTCCCTCTTAGTCGGCTGGTAGACTTCCAAATATTTATTTCGCTCCTTTCGGAGGCTAAAAATCCAAATAATCGCCCCAACTAAGACGATGGCTAAAATAATCGCCAATGTTTGCATCGACATTTACAACTCCCTTCAAACACGCGGTTCATACCGTTTTTTGGCAAAGCAATGTGTTGTCTGTGGCGCAATCCGCCTTTGCCTTTACAGCATTGCGACGTCAAAAGTAATAAACACCTTGCGCGATTCTGTCAAATTATAGCTCAGCTACTTTCAATGCTAGTTTTTTCTTCATTGTTTTTGTGGGGGGTGTTCCCCCCTCGCGCAAGCTTCCTTCAAAATAAGCCAAAAGCCGCAAAACGTTGTGCGATGTTTTCGCTATACGCTCAACCATCGCACAACGTGCGGCTTTAGGCTTCTTTTTCAGGCGATCTTGCGTTACCCCCCCCCCCATAACATTCGGGGGAGCCGTAAATTCCTGTTTCGCCAAAAACCAAACGGGGCGTCGCGGGGTGTCCCCGCGGAGGGGGTAGTGGAAAACCCGCGCAAAGCGTGGGGTTGACACGTAGGGGGACACTTCCCCCCCACAAATACGAGCCTTAATAATTATGCATTTAATGACTTTGCGCTTGCCCTATATAACATTCGGGTACAACACGATCGCTGTATCAAGGAGGTAGAAGCAGGTTTATTTAAAACACGCGGGCCCAATATAACCGTAGTCTTTTCCCGCCAATACGTACGCCCAATTATTGCTTGAAATAACGCGTCCCTTCAGCGGCGCGGGAACTTTTTGGCCTTCCAAAGCATCGGCAAACTGCATACCAGGCCCGAGTTTGGCTTTACATGCCAAACAATCCTTAGTCCACACCAAACTGCCCTTATGCTCTTGAAGTACCCAGTCTTCTTGGCTAGTGCTCAGTACTTTAATTTGCTCTTTCGCCTTCACTTCTTTCACTAACTTGAATCTGCTTGCGGGACCTTCGCGCATGACGCAGTTACGTTTTAATTTCACCGTCTTTGGAGTCTCGGCGCTAGCGAGGACATTGTCTTTAGTACCAAAAACTCTCCGCTCATGTGCCGAGTTTTTTTCAACGACGGCGACAGCTTCGTTCGCTTCTACATTAGCTTCTTCGCCAAAATCCATCATATCCGCATTGGCAAGATCGGGCGCGCCCAATGCCGCACTGTCGTCTAGTCGTATGAGCTGGAATTCCGTATTCTCTTGTTCTATGGCACTGTTTTGCTCCGTTTGAACGCCAGCCGCGGCAGCCACGAGCATTTCTTCACCGCTTTGCTCTCCTTCAGAGTCTAAACTGAGAAGCGCGACGATAAGCAGAATGGTCGAACAAAGAACGATGGCGGCAATCGCGTAGGGGCGTAAGTCGCGTTTTGCAGCTGTTTGGCGCTGATTCTGTTTTGGTTTCCACAAACTTTTGATGCGCTCCATTCCCGTTGCAGCGACATCTTTTACGGATTCCCATACTAATTTGAACCCCCCACTAGCTGTGCGGGTAAAAGCGCCAGACGCCATAGGCAACGATTCCGATGCCATATCTAAATCAAAGGATGGCTCATTATCGTGTAAAAAGAAGTCCGCCTCTAGACTAGCGCCGATACTGGCGTCTCTTTGCAATTCTATGGATTCATCAATGTGAATTTCTAGCGAATCATCGTCATCGACGTAGTCCACCGATTCTGGCAGCGATAGTCCACCATTGAGCTTTTGTAATAACTCTTCTAGCTCTTTACTCTGTCTTTTATCATTCCGTTGTCTCGACATCATCCATTCTCCATCGTGCATCTCTTCACTGCTTGTATCTATTTGAGCACCGCTCCCCGATTTTTCCCTTAAACTCTCAAGACTCAGTAGCTTCAATGCTGGCATACCAACTCTCGCCTTTGGTACGGGCAAGTCGCTTTGGCTTAAACTACGTCTTTGCCTCATTTTTATGTGCTGCGAAATATGCTTTGGCGCTACGAAAACATGGCTAGGGTTCTTAGCGTCTTTTAGGCGAAAACCGCAGTATATACAGAAGCGCTGAAGATTAACTTCTTGAGTACAATTTGGGCATTTCATCGTACCATCCCTGGAAATCGTGGTTATATGGCATCAAATTGGTGGGGAGTGCCTTCTAAGAGCTCACCACTACTTAGTACTTTGCATCAATAAATAATTCTTGCAAAATTTGGGGGTTACTATTAACTTAAATGAGATGCTGTTGGGATGATGGTGTGTAGTGTGAGAAGAATAGGGGAATGGTACAGTAAAAAGCAACGAGAATTGGCCTTGGTGATGCGCCTTGCACCCATGGCTATGCTGCTATTTTCTATGACTTGCGCTTGCGAATATGCGAAAAGTCAAACCAGAGAACAGTGTTGCGAAGAATGTGCAAGCCTCAATCAAGCTACAGAGCAATCCATTCGCGCTGAGCTTAGCGAAAAACTTCGTGTACAATTGCGTGAAGAACTTAGAGAGCAGCTGATCGCTGAACTGCGCCCACAAATTGAGGCAGAAATACTTCAAGAGCGCGATACTCTAAATAAAGACGAAAGCGAGCTAAATGTCGCCGATACTTCGCTTCCCATAGAAAAACAGCATGTTAGTGAAGAAGGTGAGAATTTCGAAAAAGTTCAGGATGAACAAGAATTTCTTGTCAATATGCAGCTGCTTGCACCCTCTGGAAACATCGAAAAAGATGATCGCGGCTTAAAAATACTAAGAATTACGATGGCTCTAGGGGTTGAGCGTCGCCAACCCATAGACGAGCGAAAAGTTTTTAAAATCAGCGACGGTGCCATATTTTGCTATCTTGAAGTCGCTAGCGTTTATGATGATGAACGCATGCTAACTCTGCGCTGGACCCACACAAGTGGCATATCCCAGTCCTACGATCTGGCCATCGGACAATCCCCCGCGTGGCGAACGTGGTCTAAGCTAAACCTTACGCAGTCCATGCGCGGAAACTGGACTTGCGAAGTCTTTAACGAAGACGGCGTATTGCTCGCGTCAAGCGCGTTCTTTGTGAGAAGCGAGCGCTAGCCCCACAAAATTAGGGCTAGCCCCACAAAATTAGGGCTAGTAGCTCAATAATCGAGGCTAAGCGAAATATCTTCGCGACGGTGGAACTGCGTAATAGCTCGTGATAAGAGCTCTGCAATCGACAAAATACGCAGTTTTTCCATATGCTTTTCGGGCAAAATAGGCAGAGAATCCGTAACAACGACGCGCTCAATAGGCGCTTTCTCTAACTTTTCGACGGCGTTACCAGAAAACACCGCATGCGTCGCTAAGGCCCATACCCGCGCAGCACCTTGTTGATGTAAAAACTGCGCAGAACTTGCAATGGTGGAAGCCGAGGCAATTTCATCATCTACCAGTATAGCCGTTTTTCCTCGTACATCGCCGATAATACCGAAAGCTTTCGGGTTTTCGCTGTCGTCAAAACGGCGCTTGTCTATCACCGCCATCGGATACTTAAGTCGCTCTGCAAAACGCAGTAAATCCTTGACCTCTCCAGCATCTGGTGCAACAAGCACAGGATTAATCGGCTTTTCTTCCAACAAATATCGAACAAAAATACCCGTCGCTGTCAACGCGTCAGTGGGTATATTAAAAAACGCTTGCTCCTGCGCCGCATGCAAATCCAACAATATCGCATGCGTAGCGCCCGCACTTTGAATGAGCTGCGCCATTAAACGCGCAGTGATACAAACACCAGGGCGATCCATTTTGTCTGAACGCACATACGGAAAGTATGGCAAAATAGCACAAACATGCTCTGCACCCGAGTAGCGCAAAGTGTCAAGCATGATGAGTAGCTCTACGATATGCTTATCTAAAGGCGATGCAGCAGTTTGCAGCACAAAAGCATCGCAACCGCGTACATTCTCATCGACTTTGTACAAAATGTTCTCGTTTGAGAAGCGCAACCGAGTTTGAGCCGCAGCATCTATACCTAAACGCTCTATAATCGCTTGCCCGAGAGCTGGGTGGGAGCTCCCTAAAAATAGCTTTACCTTGTGCATGCAAAAACCTCGAAGCTACGCAATTATTGAGCGCTCAAAGAGCACACCTTGGGCTAAACTAATAGATCCTCTCGTAATTATTCATATCGATAATGATCACGCCGTTGGAGGGGGTGGGTTCAGGCCTGTCCTCGCGATGTGGCTCTGGATATGCATCGGGCACATACAAAGGCAAATGCAAGGGCTCTGGTTCCCACGCGCGCTCGCGTCGACGACGTATTTCATCAATGATGAGATAGTCTGGAATCATGTTGCACCTCCTCTTTGGCTAAAGCTGACGCCAAGTTCCAACGACGGAACTTGACCGCTACACCTACTCTCCAATGTAATATTCATTCAAAACCCGTGCCAATCCTTGGCTCAATTTGAAGCTAATCACCAAAGCATGCATTATCAAGCAAAATAATGCATCCGCCCCAAACTAGTCTCATACCTACAACATGAATCCGAATATTGCAAATTCTATGGAGAGAAATAAAATTCAAAAACTATAGAATCTTAGCTAATATTAAACGACAATACCAAAAATGACCGTACTTTTTTGCTGCATCGCGATTAAATATGCTTTTACCAGCCAAATACGGCAATTTTCACAGATATGACAAGAATGTCAGTTTTGGCTAAGCGAAACGACCAAAGTAACACCAGCAGCGCTAGCCCTAATCCTGCGAGGGCAACGTCATACACTCATTGAACTCTTTATTTACTCGCCATTGGCAATGCCCCTGCACACAGGCGCAGTCGCGTTTGAGTTTTTTGCTACAACTGATGTCTCGCTCTACTTGGGCAGTGGCATGCTCGTCGAACTGCACACCGCCACTCATATCGAAAAGACGCTGCAAGGTCGTTAACTGCTTGAGAAGCTCCCGCTTCTTCGCGCCGCGATGTAGCCGAAGCTCAAATTCACCGTCTTCGATAGCCTGTTTTACACTTGCAGCGGTCAGGACTTCTCGCCCCAAAGTTAGCAAAATGAGCTCTTCACTTTTACTCCAGCGTTGCAATATCTCCGCTTGTTTTTGAGAAAGCTCACCGCTGACTACGATGTCTTCAGCATCGACAAAATAGCTAAACTCCTTCCAATGAAAGACCGATATGCGTTCGTTTTTATACACTGGCCAAAGTCGAATACTTGATTTCGTGTCAATAACAACGTCGTAATCCCATTGAAAACGGCTCTCCGAGCTGTCCGCGAGTTGAGGGCTCAGAGCTTCCCAAGTTTTGCTAATATCATTGCGACTTAGCACATCACCGCTACGGATGAGCTTTTCGACTAGCGGGCCTGCGCCTTGCATCGTTTTAAGACTGATGTCGCGATCATTGATACCCAGTTCTTGCGAAAGACTCACACTAAGACTGCGGGCGTCTTTATCGAGTTTGGCGAATCCAGAATAGGCGAGTGCGCGCAAAGCATCCATCACGCGTGCGCGCTGGCTTAAGCTCGCGTGAAAAGAGATGGTCCATAAATTCGTGGCATAGCCACCGCTTTGTAAAGTTTCGGCTTCTCGCTCTGTGAGGAGCCCACGCACATAGGCTAGCAAGGCCAGAAGATCGCTCTCCTCGTCAAGACGCACTACGAAGCGGTGTTCGCAAAAATCATCCTCAAACGTGGCTCGGCACAACGTTCTATGACAGCCCGATACGTGGCAGTCCGCATCACTCGCACACTGATTCTGTATCGCTTGTTTATCGCGTTGCAGCTTCTCCTCATAAACGTTGGGCTCGGTGTCCGCGTTGCAGGCAAAAAAAAAGTAGCACGGACAAAAAATAATAAGCACTATGAAACGTATAAAATGGCTTTCAAAGTGCTTCAAACTATGCATTATCGGCATTAATCAATTCTCGTAAACCCTTGCCCGCTTTAAATGTAACAGCGCGTTTTGCTTCAACCATGATACATTCACCTGTTTTGGGATTACGACTGCTTCGCTGTTCGTAGTCTTTGACGCCAAAACTCCCAAAACCGCGTATTTCTATTTTTTCACCTTCACAGAGCCTCTCCGTCATACTTTGGCAGATAACATCGATGATAGCGCGCGAACGCCTCTGGGGGATGGCGAATTTTTCACTTAGTTGCTTAATGAGCTCTGATTTTGTCATGTGTTCTTCCTGATATAGCGTAAAACACAGTAAAAAATATCGATAAAGTATCGACTCAAACATTCTAATGCGCAATTCTCGCCATGACAAGCAAAACCAGTGTGAAAATTAAGCTTCGAGAGAGCTTTGCACGGGGGGAAACCCTTTTCTTTGTGGCAAAGAAAAGATGTTTCCCCCCGTACCCCCCCTCCCCTTCAATCGCGACATGGATGTCAGCGATTACAGCGCGCCGTCCATGGCGCGCTGCCCTACGGGCCGCCTATCGGCGTTCAATTTCCGCTTCCTACGGAAATTGGGGTCG
>JBBAEA010000035.1:0-26440 GCA_041656175.1 Bradymonadales bacterium
CGGCTGAGGCCGCGCGCGAAGCGGCCACAGCCTGGACGGCTGTGGCACTAAGAAAGCACTCTTTTAAGCACTTTTCGAATAAAATGTCATTTTATCTTCACCCTGCCTTATTTTATTAGCATTTTTGCTTATATTTCTCTACAAAATGTCTCATTTTGTTTAAAACTGTATCGAATCTGTAAAATTATATTCACAATTTCTAGTCGTGCAAAGGCCTCATTTCACAAAAGATCGACATTTTTAAGCAAAATAATGCCTTTCTCCCAAAGCTTAAGCTTAAATCGTGATTAAAATAATAAAAAAGATAGCCCTTAGCATAGAGCTTCGAGATAAGCGCTTTTTTTGGGGAAAAGAAGGCGTCGTTGGCAAGATTTAGCTCTGACCGCGCCAAGGTCGCAGCAGACGGCGAAAATGCTCAAACGTGTCAACAAAGCGGTTAATCGCCGCTTTTTTTTATGCTCCAATATCAAATACAAGCCCAAGACATATTATTCGAGGATGATGTCCTCATCGCGGTGAACAAAGCTAGCGGTTTACCGAGCCAAGCCTTGCGCGATTCCGATTGCGATCATCTCTACGCGGCTTTGCAGCGCTATTTAACTAAGGGCGCGTACTTGGGGCTTCACCACCGTCTTGATTTACAAACATCAGGGGTCGTACTTTTCACAAAGTCGCGCAGCGTCAATGCCAAAGTGGCTGCTTTATTTCGAGATTCGCTCATACACAAGCGCTATGAAGCCATAGCCTTTGGTGCCCCGAGCATGCCAGAGCAATTTGTGGCCAAGAGCCCTATTGCTGCAGTTCGCAACTCTTCACCACAACGCTTTAGCTGCAATTCCAGCGGCGGCAAGAACGCAAGAACAGAGTATTTTGTTAAGAATGAGTACGTGTTTGGCGACACTTCGGTCTACGATTTAGAGGCACTTCCTATAACAGGTCGTACACACCAAATACGAGTGCACCTAGAATCATTTTCGCTGCGTATTATCGGTGACAAGGTTTACGGTAGTGGACGACTGCCGATGCACGTACGCGGTATCGCGCCACGACGTATGTGTTTACACGCACAATCTCTAAGCTTCCCCCACCCTATTAGTGGAGAAGCCATAGAGATTATTGCGCCCAAACCCGAAGAATTCACTACGTTTTTAAATCGTATCGCTAAACTATGCCGATAAAGTTAGTGCATATCGCATTTTATGCGCTTTAATGTTTTCGCAAGAACTTCGCATGCCCAAACGGAATGAAGAGTAAAATCATGGTAAAGAGCAAAACAATCACCATCCCCATCGCTAGTGCGAACCAAGGCAAAGCTAGGAGCCGATCTTTTCTTTGATCCCACCAATGAATGCCTTGATCGCGGTACTCTTCATATTTCGCCTGTATAAATTCTATAAAAGCCAGCTCTTTTTGCGTGCTAAACTCACCGCGTACGATGCGTAAATTGCAGGGCAATTCACCGTTACATGTTTTTTGCAATAGGGTTCTAAGAAATAGTTTATTGTCGAAGCTTTCCAACATCAGGTTTATGGCTAAGCTCGCGTCAGCTACAAAAAATATTTTACCCTTAATCCACGACTGTTCGTAATAAAAGCCCGCGTTCTGCGCGCCGATGAGCGGCACTAAATCATGGCTACGCGCTGGAAGCGGATGATTAAAGGCGATGGTTTTTGCTGAAGTATTAAGGCGTTTACTATCGATGTCGAGTACAGGCAAATTGGGGTTTGCATTAATACAATTGTAGTCTTTGTACTGTTTCCAATGATGGGCGGGTTCAATGTTCCAGCCTATTTCCCGTAAAAAGCGGTATGAGCTGCCAAAATCGTCAAAGATGAGGATATTCACACCGTTTTGACTAAATTCTTTGAGTTCTTCGCGTGGTAGCGTCGTTGTTGGCCCCACGAATATGATGCCATGCCATTTTTCGTCGTCACCAAAGAGGGCGTCTTTATACTCGCAGCTTGCGCCAAGTTGCGCGCAAGCCTGCAGCATGCCCTCTAATCCGCGCCAATCGGCAGGCTGAGCCAACGCGTGCTTAGAAAAAATCGTCATCACTGCAAAAAGCAGAGTACAGAAAGTAATCTGTGTTAAAACAACGCCACTGCGACTTTTCATAGGTCGCAATACCTCCAAAAAGCAAAGGTCCGCTGCTAACGCGGACCTCTACTTTAGCTTGTTGAAGTGAACTTAATTAGCAGGACAGAACTGCGCGTTCTGGCTTATGGATTCGTTATCGTCTTCTATACACTCGTGGAAATAGCCCATAGGACGCTCGCTCGTTTGTTCATCTACTACAAAGTAAAATTCTGCTGGGGGCGAAAGCGTCACTGTAGCATTATCAATGACAACGCTTTTGGCGTCCCATTCAAAGTTGACTTTAGCCTTTGCACCTGGGAGCAGAGGCTCGTTAAGTATGGCCTCACCAAGGTAGCCATCCTTACCCGAGTTGTTAGCATTCTTTGCATAAAACTTTACGCTTAAGCCTGCGCGTATGCCTAGGGAACCTTTATTTTCGATGTTTGCGATAAGCTTAACGTGAGCTGGGCAATGGTTAATATCGAATTCCAGATCGAGTGCCACGAGGTTAGGCGCATTAAACATACCATCGGGTTGAACGTTTTGCCTGTAGTTGTTGAGCGATTTTACGAGCCAATTGCTTTTTGCCACTTTGGGCACCGTGCCGTCTTCATTGATATTGGTAACGTGGTAGTCGAATTGATTCCAAATACGTCGAGTTCTAACCCAGTGCTCTGGATCTTCGAAGACGCGAATGCCTGTATAACCTGAGTAATGATAGTCATTGGAAACAACGACTATTTCACTGTGTCCGTCATTATCGACATCGACGACTAGCGGGTATTCATCGGCAGTGCCACTTGAGTTTTTGGGCGGTGGATCAATGAGGTGTAGCGGTTTTCGCAAACCTGATGAGGCATCAATTTCATCGCTACCTAGCCCTTTGTAGATATGTAAATGAATTTCGTCAGCGTAGAGGACTTCAGAAACTCCGTCGCCCTCAAAGTCAAATACGCTAGATCCCGTTACAGCGCTGGAGTCGTCTTGGGTGTTAAAATCGGCCCAAAGTATGTCGCCATCATTCTTATAAACTACGTATGACCACCTTGTAGCCAAGCCGATGTCAGGTTTATTATCACCATCAAAGTCAGCCACTACAAGAGGACCGCCACCTGTAGCGCAGTGTCTTCTTCGATTAGTTTCTTGAGTTTCATTATCAAGCTCAGTCTCACAATATTTATCGCCAAATCTCGCATTAATACGATTGTAGTCCATTGGCATTTTGGATGACCATAGCTGATTTCTACTAAACATTCCCGTCTCTGAGTCTTTAAATAATTCGTAAACTTCAACGCGTCCTGGCTCTGGGGTGGGCTGCGATCGAGGTTCGAGGCCACCAGCAACCATAGTAATTTGTTCAGGTACAAGTTTACCGTTACTCGTATCGCTGCTCAAATCAATATCGGCAAGAACGCTAGTACCAGTGACAGTATCGCTGCTAATGATTTCGCAATCTTTGTTCCAAATTCGTGTGCCAATGATTTCGGGCTCGCCGTCACCGTCAATGTCGGCTACAGCGCTATTACCCAAGCTTGCTTGACAGCGCCACTCGTAGGTATCTTCCGCTTCGTTGTATTGTATAATTCCAGCAGTCGAAACAATATGCGGATATTTACCACCATCGAGGTTTACGAATTTGTGCTTCGCACTGTTCTCTTGGAGTTCTGCGATAATTTTTAATTCGTAGCCACCATCTCCTGTGGGGAGCAAGTTAAGGATACGCGTTTTACCGATGCTTGTACCTGATACGATTTCGGGGTACTCATCGTTGTTAACTTTAGCGGCAGCTACGTTGTCATACGGATAGTCTACAGTATCCGCCACAGCCAAGTCTCTGCCATCATCTCCGCTGATAACGCGCAATGCTGTCTTCCCAGTATAAGAGCCATTTCCAGCAGTTCTACTAAAAGCGGTAAAGACCACTTCGGGAACATCGTTTTCGTCGATTTTGCCATCGCCATTATCATCGGTAAGATTGATAACAATAGGTATGCGCATGACTTGATTAAACTCTGGCTTAAACTCTGGCGCTCCACCAGGCATGCTTTCGGTGGGCCAGTGCCACTTTAGTTTTGGATTAAACGCGCCTGGTTTTGGTTTAACAATGCAGGCGTTAGGATTTTCCTCTACAGCAACACAGGTGTTGGTGGTTAGTTCACAGAATTCATCTAGCTCACAATCGTTGATAGTCTCACAATCGGTACCCTTTGGCAGACATTTTTGGTAAATACAAAGCTCACCGCCAGCGCAGCAAAGCTCTTTACTTTCGCCACAACGCTGTCCATGGCACACGGGTAAACACTCCCCTGCTTCGCAAACATAATTATCTTCGCAGCAAACGTTGCCACACTTTATTTTATCCCCGCAATGGAGCGTACAAACACCTTCATTGCATACTTCGTTACTCTTGCAGCATGATGTCCAAAACTCACCATCACAGCGATGTTGATCCTCCATGCAGCTATCTACACAACCAAGGCTTGAGTGGCAAAGTTGATCTTGATTACAGCATTCTTCATAGCATTGTGGCTGTCCATCGTCGCAGATTGGCGCGCATACATCAATGTATTGGTCGCAAAGCATATCTTCACTACAGCATACACCATTGCAAATCTCCGTAGCGCATACCTGGCACTCACCCTTTACACATAATTCATTGGCTTTACATGCGGGTTTGCATTCCTCGCTGGGGTCAACGCAAACGCTATTTACACACGTGGCTGGTGCAGTGCACTCGGGTACACATATAGTGCTAGGATCTACACAAACACCGTTAATACATACATTAGGTGCTTGGCAAGTCTCTTTGCATTTAGGGTCAGGTGTTACACATTTATTTTGAATGCAAACATTCGGCGCTCTGCACATTTCAGCGCAGTCAATTATTTTCCCGCTGATATCGTCTTCACAAGCATAAAATGTTGTTATACAAAGCAAGAACAATAGAGTTTTTTTCATGATCTCCCCTTGGCTAAAAAATCGGCGTAGCAATGCCATTTTTAAGTGTAGAAAAATAAACGCTACATTTCAAGAGCTTGAATTTTATTTTGTTACTGACAGCTATGCACTATTCGGACGCTAGTCCCCATACATCAGAAATTCCTTAAACAAGCGAAGCATAATATACAGCCAAACATGAGGTAGCTAGCCAGCAACGGGGGGGTAGCGCGGGATCGCCTCGTAAAATACGCAATGAGCGCATTTTGTGCGTTGGATGAGCGTTTAGCGAATACAACGCACAAAATTGGGCGCGAATTGCAATATTTTACGAGGAAGCCCGCGCGTAGGGGGCACTCCCCCCAAAAAACCTTAATAAGAGACGGTTTTAAGCGCTTCAATAAGTGTGTTGCATGAGTCGTAGCGATCGGCAGGTTTTTTATTCATGCAAGCTAGAATGATTTCTTCTAATTTGGGGTTAACGGAGGGGTTAACGGAGCTGGGGAGTGGCGGTGCTTCGTGAACGTGTTTGTAGGGCAGGTCACCTTTGAGGAAGGGCAGCGTGCCTGTGGCGAGTTCAAAGAGGGTTACGCCGAGTGAGTAGATGTCGGAGCGAGCGTCAACTTCGGTGCCTGTGACCTGTTCGGGTGACATGTAGTAGGGCGTTCCGATGGCTTGTGTATGCTCGTTAATGTTTTCATCAAGCACTTTGGCGAGGCCAAGGTCGAGGATCTTGAGGGTTTTGTCTTTTTTGGCAAGCATTATGTTGCCAGACTTAACGTCACGGTGAATGATACCGTTGTCGTGCGCATATTGTAGTCCGCGGCAAGCGTGGATGGCGAGCTGGGTTAGGAATTTAGTTGGGAAGGGGCCGGTCTGAGTAACGAGTTGCTTAAGAGTTTTTCCGTCGATAAACTCCATGGCGAGGAAAACGTCGCCGTTGGTGAGTTTACCGATGTCGAAGATGGTAACGATGTTGATATGTTGGAGTTGTGCAGAGGCACGAGCTTCACGGATAAAGTAATCGCGTGCGACGTCATTGTCTTTGAGTTTTTGGCTTAGAACTTTAAGGGCAACGGTGCGGTTGAGTATAAGGTCGGTTGCGCGGTAGACTACGCCCATGCCGCCGTGGGCTACTTCTTCGATAATATCGTATCGCTCGCTCTCTGCGGTCGGGATATCATCGAGTGATACAAACATGCCCGAACCGATGGTGCGAACTCGCTGGCGTTCATAAGTCGAAGGACGCCTACGCGACCCGATATCTTGCAAAGGTTTTATCTCATTGTCAGCCTCGCCTGTAAGTGTTCTGGCGCGCTTGACTTGTTTTGCGGTTAGCATCGCAACCCGTTCACCGATGTCGCGAAAGTTGGGATCTTTTTCGTAGACGTAGAGATAGTACTTTAGCGCGTCAGCATATTCCCCTATGGCTTCGAAGCAGTAGGCTGCTTTATAATTGATTTTGATACTTTGTTCTTGGGTGAGGCTGTCGTTTTCGATGACAGTATAGTGTTGTAGTGCACTGTCAAAACGTTTTTGCTTGCAAAGGATATCGGCTTGTAGTTCGCTTGCCTCTGCGAAATCGGGTGAGTTCTTTTGGATTTTTCCTAAAATGGTTAAAGCATCGTTGAGTCTGCGCTTAAGAATAAGGCTTTTACCAATTTTAAGGTAGTTATTCTTTTTGGCTAGCATCCTAAACTCAGCTTGCGAGTCACCGAGGGCACGATAAATGTCCGCGGCTTTTTCGTAGTTTCCGATTTTCTCGAAAGCTTTTGCTGCTTCAGGAAGCGAATTTTGTCGCAAGAAAAGTAGTGCCGCTAATTCGTAATTTTCTTCATCCCAATAGCCTTTTGCAGTTTCGCGCAAGGCTTGGGTTTTTTCGAGAATTTCGTAAGCTTTCTCGCGTTTTTCGGGCTTGGTGAGGTAGTATTTTGCAGCAATAACCGCCATAGCCAAGCTCATGGGTATAGCCGCCAAATCACCTTCCGTTAAGTCGTAATCGTAATCAAAGGCAGCGACTTGCATTTGCATCTGCTTATCAATGAGACCAGCCTTTTGATAGCATACGATGGCATTCATATAGCGGTTCAAAGACTCGTAAATGCGAGCACTTTCCTCGAAACGGCCTGCTTTTTGGTAGAGTTGTGCTGCTTGCTCAAAGAGTTTCTGCTTCATCCGTATGGCGGCAGCCTCAACGTACAATTCGTGCGTCGTATAAAACTCTGCGAGCCGCGCATCGTTGCCATGGCGCTCATACCACTCTCTTGCTTCTTCAATTCTCCCATGTCTTTCGAGTATGGTCGCAGCGTTGAGCAACAATCCCTCTTTGGAACACAAATCTAGCGCCAGATCTATCCGTTCATTATTTGCCAATAATTCGACAGCTTTATCATACTCACTTTTACTCAAGTGTAGCTCGAGCTGCGATTTCAGAGCTTTGGGTAAATCCTCAAAGCCAAGTGACAAGGACATAGGTTTGTAGCCTCCTGAACGTTTTCGTACTTACTTTCACTGCTTCCGTGTTCCTCAATAAGTTCGACCCTTGTGTTTTTACAGAACACAAAAATACAGACCGTACTTGTTAATACACGTTTCAAAGCCCTATGTAAACAAATCATAGAAAAGCTATACAGACGCGTTAATAGGCAAAACACAGAAAATTAAGGACACGATCATCCCCCTTCTTTGAGTAGTGATATATGTCGATTTTGCAATACCCTTACTAAATAGATTTATTACTTAAATCCGCCTTAAAATTGCAAAGAAGAGATATTTGTACTTTCTTTTTTCCTAACATCGCATCAAAATGGCTAAGAAAAGATATTTTTGCTTTCTTCTTTTCTTCCTTGTTTCCTAGAATCCGCAGCAAAATGGCAAAGGAAAGCCTTATTCGATTTTTTGACTAAGTTCAAACAAGCCAAAATAGCTTTCCACACTTGAGTCTAGCTGCGTTTTTGGCAATTTTCACATTCATCAGAACATCTCTAAAGGCTATCGCGCTTTGTAGTTATTTTTGACGTAGTACATTGATTTTATTGACTTTATTTTTGCACTTCACCTAACTTTTCCTAATTTACACTCGCTGTTGCGGAAATCCTTTAAGGATGAGCCAAATAATCGCAGTGGGGGCGTTGCGGGGGCTAGAGCCCCCGCTGAGGGGGAGCCGAAACGAGCAAAACTAAATGTTTTGCGAGTTGATGGCTCAATGAGACTAGATTTGCGCAATCGAACGCAAGCCTGCGTGAGTGCAGCGCAAATCGTAGTCGGAATTGTGGAATGTGGCAAACCCGCGCAAAGCGCGGGGTTGACACGCAGGGGGACACTTCCCCCACAAAAGTAAAAAGCATAAACATCGGATGAATCCGCGCTTGCCTCAAGTTGAAGCCCGTCATTCGCGCGGCGTGGCTTTATGGGCGTTTGGTATTTATTTTGGTCAGTTCCATCGAATAAACATTATCCTTATTGAGCCCTGGCACAATGGTATCTTGCAGCGTGAGTTCGGACTGTACTTTCGCTGCAAAATTTATCGAATTCAGTTTAGCACTAGGCGCTTTAGTGTTCGCGAAAAGGGATGACTTATAATTTAAGCTAGAGGTGAATTTGCCGCTATCCCTAGAATTTTTTAGCGCGTCGAGTCTTTGGCTAAAGCTCTCTATTAAGGCGAATAGCTCCTTGAGGTACGTCTCATCACAGCGTTTAGGATTCTCCCAAAGCCACAAAAAGGGGCTCTCTGCATTCCTTCGTATGGGAAGTAAGAGAATGCTTTGGGGCGGCCGCATTTCAAGCGTATCGTATAGTTCTGCAAACTCCTCGGTATTAGGTGCACCAGAATAGTACGAATGGCCAGAGCAAACGCAGACTATTTCGCCGCAAGGCTCAATGACATGCTCATAACTACGACCCAGCTTCAGAATCCCTCCGTTAAACATGATGCGCGCTAGCTTTAGAGCGCCGTTTTTACACTCCCCCCACCACTGCGCACTGGCATGATTCTGTGCGTAGCTCCCCGCGATGGCAAGCATGTCCGGTAAAGTGCTAACTTGGGAAAAAGCCGAAAAAGCCCTGTCGAGCTCGCGTGAACGTTTAGAATCGTAGTCTGCCTTTTTTCCCCGTGAACTATCCTCAAAGTTCATGGCTAAAATCTCGTCCCACTTTGGCGGTAGGGCGAGCTCATCTCTCATCGCATTGAACTCGCCGCCAAGTTCCTCTGCGCTAAGAGTGCAAGCATTGATGTTCAGTGCGTATTTCTTGGCGAGCTGCAAAAAGCGCGGCGAAAGAGCTTGATCATAAATGCGCGCATACATCACTTCAAAACGCATTTCGCTGCACAAAAATAGCCTAGCATCTTTATGGTATAGTCGCTCTATCTGAGTCTTGGTTTCGGGGCTTATAAGATCTTTGGTGACAACCATTACGCAATCATCGCTCTCATAAGGGCAAACAACGCGAAGACTTCGCGCCAACTCGGGATTGAGTTTTTTTGACACATCAAGGTCTAAAAAAACCTCCTGATACTCACTCCACGCTTTAATCGCTAAGCGTTGCGAGAGTTTCTGGATCATATCCTGCTCCCCCATCAAAGACAGCTCAAATATCGCTGTATCTAGCCCACCCCCCATAAGGCGATGTCTTTGTTTAATCTCTTCGATGCTCTGCGCCGTAACGCGTCCAGTCTCTTTACAAATATCTTGGATCATTGCTGAAATCATAAATTCCATCCCTTTCATGCTCCAAAAAAAACAACAGAAATGAGTTATGGAGCCACAGAGCTACTCATGCTGCACATGGAGACATGTCAGCACAATACACCTACATTGCGTACGTGTAAAGTAATATTTTGCTTTAATACTTTATCGGCCAGCGTAAAGCCCAATGTATCCTATTTTTATTGCACAGCGACCGTTAGTTCTCTACGTTTCCTAGAATCAGCATCAATCTTGCTAACATTAGCATCTTTTTTCTTTGAAACTGAAAAGCGCATCAAGCTCGCTAACAATAGCATCTTTTTTCTTTGAAACTGGAAAGCGCATCATATTTGCTAACATATGCTCTGCCTAAGTCTATTTGCATTATGAGATTTTGCTTCTCTAAAAAGTCTCCTATTTCACCCAAAAATTGCAATTTTATGAAATCAAATTCACTGTTCGCAACGTGCCGACAACTGCGATCCTCCTCCCAACTGAATTTGCTTGCTTTTGGCTGCGTACGTGTTAAGCAGGCTTTGCTCAGGGGTGCTCGCGCAGTCGCTGCGCGTCGCTAGCGACGCGGAGAGGAAAGTCCGGGCTCCACAGAGGAGGATGGTTGTTAACGGCAACCGAGCGTAAGCTCCGGGATAGCGCCACAGAAAGTATACCGCCTTATCGCTTAGCATAAGGTAAGGGTGAAAGGGTGAGGTAAGAGCTCACCGGGGTCGTGGTGACACGACTCGCATGGCAAGCCCCATCTGGAGCAAGATCAAGCAAAGGGTGCGACATGTCGCCAGTGTACCTCGCACTGTTACCCTTGGGTTAGATCGCTTGAGACGGCGAGCGATTGTCGTCCTAGATGAATGACTGCGCACGAGTGCGCTCGTGACAGAACCCGGCTTATAGAGCAGCCCTGAGCTCTGTAGTCTTTGGCATCTTTGCATAAAAACCCCAATTTTTGCCTTGGCTGTGTGAGGTGTTAAGCTCACTTGCGGTTGAGGTTTTTTTTAGACTGGAGATTTTTATGAAGCCAACGACTGTTACATATCCTAGCTACCGACCTGGCGAATCCGTGGTATCGCGCACTTCATCGATATTAATTTCCCTGCATCTAGGTGGTCCTTGCATGCGCTTTGACGCAAGGTTTTTGCCCAATCGTCGGATATTTATTGAGAGCGAATTCCTCTACGCCGCGGGCAAAGAGCTCTACCTCGTCATAGGCAACCCTCAGGACAGCCTCCATAGCGTTCCCGCCCGTGTACAGAGCGTTAATTATGGGGATGACGATTGCGAGCAAAGCGGGATGCTACTAAGTCTAAGTCGTCCAGGTCTAGCCGCGTAGCGCTTTTGCGTTGAGCAGAGCAGCTTTGGGGGCGCTTTTATGAGTGTGGCGCTTTTAGCTGAACTTCCCTTAGGGATGTACTGATTAATGCAAAAACAGTAGGGGCAGGTTTCAAAGCTGCCCCTTGATTAAAACAACGAAAGTCAACAGTAGGGGCAGGTTTCAAAGCTGCCCCTTGATTAAAACAACGAAAGTCAGGCGAGCTTTCAAAATAAAGTCAATAAAATCAATAGCTTACATACAAAAGTGGCTTCTAAGGGCGCTAGCCCTTAAACGGAAGTTGAAGTGCTAGCTACAATGCATCAGAGTTTCCTTAGAACCTAAAGTCTCGCTGCCCTTGAGTGATAGAAAGCAGATGATTTTCGACCATACTGCGTACTTTGGTACTCAGAATATACTTCTTCTCTTCCTCTATAATGCGCTCGCCTAGCTCCTTTGTTTCGGGGGAAGCATAGTCTTGCAAAAATTCTTTAAGCGTAATAATCGCGTTGGGTTGGCAACAATTGAGAATTTGCTGCTTCTTGCAAAGCTCTAAGAAACGATCCCCCGTGCGTCCTTCGCGATAGCATGCGGTGCAAAAGCTGGGTAGATAGCCAAGTTGCATGAGCCAGCGCACAACTTCGTCGAGGCTTCGCTTATCGCTAACATCAAACTGCTCCGATTGTGCATCTTCGATTTTGGGATCATGGTAACCACCAACACTGGTGCGCGAAGCGCCGCTAATCTGCGAAACGCCAAGGTGCAGTAGTCGCTCGCGTACCTCGGGACTTTCGCGTGTAGACACGATCATGCCTGTGTACGGAACAGCGATGCGAATGCAAGCACAAATTTTGGCAAAGGTATCGTCATCAATGCCGTTGTCAAACTGCGTCGGATCTATTCCCTCGGCTTTCTTGATTCGTGGCATACTAATGGTGTGGGGGCCAATGCCGTAGCTGGCCTCGAGATGCTCCGCATGCATGAGTAGCGCCGCGAACTCGTAACGGTAACGCTCCAGACCATATAGTACCCCTAAGCCAACGTCATCAATGCCACCTTGGATAGCGCGATCCATCGCCTCGGTGTGGTAGGCGTAATCGTGTTTTGGGCCTGTGGGGTGCAGTTTCTCGTAGCTCTTTTTGTGGTAGGTTTCCTGAAACAGGATATAGGTTCCAATGCCAGCGTCCTTGAGTTTTCTATAATTCTCCACCGTGGTAGCGGCAATGTTGACGTTAGCGCGGCGAATGGCGCCGTTTTTGTGCTTAATCGAGTAAATCGTCTCTATCGACTCTAAAATATACTCGATGGGGTTCATCGTCGGGTGTTCCCCAGCTTCAATAGCTAAGCGCTTGTGCCCCATGTCTTGTAACGCGATAACTTCGCGTCGTATCTCTTCTTGAGTTAGTTTTCGGCGCGCAATACTCGTATTTTTTAGGTGGTAAGGACAATATATGCAGCCGTTTACGCAGTAGTTGGACAAATATAAGGGCGCAAACAAAACGATACGATTGCCGTAAAAGTCGCGTTTGATTTGTGCGGCTAAGTCTT
The DNA here is from genome assembly GCA_041656175.1 of Bradymonadales bacterium. Lineage (GTDB taxonomy): Bacteria > Myxococcota_A > Bradymonadia > UBA4248 > UBA4248 > JBBAEA01. The sequence continues at coordinate 12,568 of JBBAEA010000035.1, forward strand.
CAATTTCGTGGTTCAGCTCTAGATCTTCGCAAGCTAAAAGCAGGGATGCTTCGCGATGGTTTAACCCTTCTCGCTGCTTGGCTTTCTCTATGACTTCGCGGATTGCAGCAGTATTATTTTTATACCTATCCGCAAACTCAAGGCTTGCGAGGATTTCTGCTTCATCAATAAACTCCTCGGCCTTCATCGACTTGGGATTATATGTCATTTTCTCTCTTCCTTCTGAGTGAGTAGCAGCTCATCAAAATATGGCTGCAAGCTTCCTCGTCAGTGTAATCAAGCTCGCCCTCTACTTCGTAGGGGCATAAACAAGTTTCACGCTAATGCCCTCAAGCACACCGATCTTTCCTGCTATAGCGTTTAAAACGTTTTGCGGTGCATCCAAAGCGACACTCAAAATATTAAGCTGACGCTCCCGATGCGGTATTCCCATGCGACCTATAACGTACTCGCCGTAATCGCTTAGGATACTGTTGAGTTGCTTAGTCGTTGCGCCGCTTTGCACGATAATTCCCAACAAAGCGATGCTGTACGCATCCGTCATCATCTACCTCATTTGCCCGCACACGCGCCCCAAAAGCAAGCAGACGCGCGCGCTGCAAAGGTAAACATTTTCTCGTACTTTGCAAGCGCTTTTTAGTTTCTCGAAACGCACACAAACTATCCAAAGATCCAACGCTTCATTAATGTCACTGGCCTATCCAGTGTTGGGAACTTCCAGCGCTTGATCTTAGCTTGGACACACGCCGTTAGACCACTACCGATTTGGTCTTCCGTAATCTCTACCTTCATGACAGAGCCATCCTTACCAATAGTGATGCGCGCAACTAGCCTACCCGGCTTTTGCCCATGCTCCTGAATAACACGTTGGTAACAACGCTCAATATCTATCTTTTTCTTAGCCATCGCGGCTTCTAGCGCAGATTTATCGGAAGCCTCTACCGAGGTCGGAATACTCGTATCATCCGACATCTTGATTTGTACTCTCTCGCGCGCAACCTTCACGCCTTGTGTCGTACTACCAACAACAGCGTCCGACGCTCCACCCGTCCCCAAACTCTTGAGCCCCGCTTCGCCTGTCGATGAACCACCGCTACCAAGGTTGAGCCCCATGCCAGTACCACCAGAGCCAGGCCCACCTATGTCATCGCGCGATAATCCTTCAAAAGCGCTAACAGTACCTGCGCTTCCCAAAATATCGGCGCCAATATTCGATAAGCCATCACCACCATCAACCCCAAGTATCCCTGCTACGATCTTCTTGCCCGACTCCTGGCGCGCCGCTCTCAGTGCTTTTGCATCCGAAGGTGGCGCAGGCGTCTTTGTCGGCGCTACATCCTCAACCGCATCTTCTCCCATCCCCTCGTCGCCCTCGCCCTCTTGCACAAGCTCATCGGGCTCTTCCTCCTCGACCTGCACCACAGCCTCGTGTTCCAAGAACCAACTCGGTATCATGATGAGTTCTTCGTCGTTTCGTGGCCAATCCTGAAGCACAACATAGAGCAGCGGCACAATATGGATAAGTAAGCTAAGCAGCAAGCAAATCGCAAAGCCAAGACCAATAAACTCCGACAAACGCCCGAAAAGCCCGCCTCCCTTAGATTGGAGCATCATCGCCCCAACCGCCTCATCGGGGGGGTTCACGAACTGAAAGAGTACAACTATTTTACCAATAACTACACGTCCGCGTGAGCGATCATTGAGCTGGATCCGGTATAAGTCGCCGACTTTCTTAGCTTGTTTTGCTTCATCAATTTTTCGCAGCTCAATGATTTTACCATCCGGCAAAGCCACCCTACCGCCCATGCTTTTTTCTACACAGAGGTAGTAGCTGTCATTCTTGCTTTCGTAAACAAATAACTGATGTGTTACAGGCATTGAGCTGGACAAAATGACAAAGCTATTCTGCTCATTTTGTCCAAAACTTACCGTCTCGCGCCTGCGGATGAGGCGCTCTTCTATGCATTGCTTGCCTTGGAACACTCCAATACGAAGCAATTTTTTGGGCTGTGCCACAGGCATCAGAATATCCTCCGCTTCACCGCACCCTAAATTACCACAAAAGCGCTAGAGTCTTAGCAATAGAAGATTATTCCGCTGGGGGGGCTTTGGAGTAGCGGCCACTCTGATCCATCTTCCCGCTAACAACAGCAAACCTAAAGCGCTTAAATTCCGTCGAAATCGCAGTCTGCATAACCTCAACAAGTAGCCGATAAGTTGTCCCTTGGTCGGCCACAATGGTCATATCACCCTTGAACTCCTTGTTCATCTGTCGCGCCATATTCTTTTGCTCTTCCACTACTTGTCGCAGCTGTACTTCAAGCGGTTCAATAATGAGACCAGCATCCCCACCCTTCTTAAAGTTGCCGCGCACCTTCCCTTCCTCAATATCGACCACCTTCTGGCTCTTCAAAAACAAACCCTCTTTGGTAATCGAAATAACCGTCATATCCTCCGGCGCCGCATCCGCAATACTAATAGGCACATCAGTATTTGGCGGAATCGTCACCGGCTCCTCCCCATAGCTCTTGAGCAGGAAAACGAGGATAATAGTCATCATATCCATCATGGAGTTGAGGTTAAGCGCCTGTTTATCATCGTCGCGCCGCGCCGCACGTTTCGCCTTACGTACCGCAATCAGCCGTCGGCGCATCTCATCTTGTTCACTCCGCATATCAGCGGCCGGATTATTATGATCTACCATATTCAACACCCAAGAACTATTCGTTTACACACGAACTTCGCTTTTTCAATATCTTTTTTTGGTGGGGGAAGTTTCCCCCTACGTCGCAACCCCTCGCTTTGCTCGGGTTTGCGCCTACCCCCTCAACGGGGCCTCAATCGCCAGCCCCGTAACGCCCCGCTTAAGTCTTAGCCTTCGTACCCAGTGCTCGCAAACTACTGCGACATGGGAAGTCCGAGGACCACGAGAGGAAACATCGTCAATCCAGCGCGTGCGATAGTGCCATCTTCTCTGGCAACATCAGTCTGGACAACGGCTGCATCGTTAAGCGCCGCCTTATCAGCCAACCTAGCCCCTTTTTGTGCGCCAGAGTCTACATCTGCCCTATCCACAAGCTGGTATCGCGACACGTCCATGGCTTTAACAATCATGCCATAAGGAATGCCAGGATCTGCGACGATTTCAATAGTCTCGTGCGTAGTCCAACTTGGATTGTTCTTCAAGTCGATGAGCAAATTGTAGAGTGCCACCCAATCGTGTCTATCGACCTCAATTTGGGCATCAGGGTTGCTAACACAAACGGTAACACCACTCTCGGGACAACCAGCAACTGGCGGCATAGCCATCATGCCATCAAGAACCGTAAAGCCCTGCCTCGAAATGAAGAGCTGCAAACGTTTTGGCGGCTCTCCATCTTGATTCGCTGCGCCAGCGGAACGCTGCGGCATCGTGACATCTATGATAGCAATCTTCAAAAATACGACGCTTAACAACATCAAGGGAATGAGAACTAACACGATGTTCAAGATCGGTGTCAAGTTCAACTCTTCCGCATCATCTACTCTATAAACCTTAGCCATTGTAATTCTCCCGACGCCATACAGTAATAAGCAAAACCCAAAAAGTCAGCCTACTTCGAGCGCGAAGATAACATGTTGTTCAATTTCGTCGAATAAAGCTCAATATCCTCAATGATTTTTCGTGCAACCGACGAAATAACCATGTGCAGTAAAAGGGTGGGGATGGCAACCATCAAACCAAAGGCAGTCGTGTTCATAGCGATAGCAATACCACGCGACAACATAGCCTGTCGGTTTTCGGGGCTCGCCGTTTCCAAAGCGGCGAAAGCGTTAATCAGACCAATAATCGTTCCCAAGAGACCGCAGAGTGTAGCAATGTTAGCGAGGGCTGCGAGCATGGGGAGTCTGCGAAGAACGAGCGGGATTACCTCAAGGCTGGCTTCTTCAACAGCATTCTGTATTTCGAGTTCGCTGCGGTTGGCTTTGGTCAAACCAGCTTTGATAACTCGGGCGAGAGCAGCATTTTGCTGTGAGTTGCATAGCTTCACTGCGCGCTCAATATTATCACTCATCACGCTGCGCTGAATTTGCTCCATGAATGCTGAGGCACTGATGTTGTATTTGAAGAAAATAAACGTAAAGCGCTCAATGATCAAGCCCAAACAGGCAATGGATATTGCCAAAATGAAGTACATCCATATACCACCTTGATCCCATGCAAATGCATTCTTAATACCATCCATCTCGATTCTTCCTCCGTCAAACGCGAATATCAAATAAGGCAAATAGTGCCAAAAAACCTCAACATCCCCCCCTCCCCTAAAAAGCCAAAACTTTATAACATGCTGACTATGTCAAGCCAAATGTTTCACTCTAAGTATTCAACAATATAAAGCGGCAAAGATCCTCACAAAGCGTAGCAAGCCCCCCCGCTCCTTAAGATTAGCCTAGAGCTGCATATTACACAGCCGAAGCAAAGTCAATGAATTTGTACAGCAACGGCGCTACAGCTACTTTAAAGCGACAACTCCCTCTAGCCTATTTTGGCTAGAATGGGGCTTTTTTAGAGCTATCTACTACTTTTTGTAAAAAACTTTTCTTAAAAGACGCCGACTCATAATTCGTTCCCTTATACGACATCACCAAATCAACCGAAGGGATATCTGCTTCAACGCTAAGCCGCTCATCGTCAAGAAATATATCGACGGTAGCCCTATCACGCTTATTTCTTTCCGACGCGCTGATACTCTGCGGTCTTGTCTCACCAGTCTCTGGCGAAGCCGCCTCCGTTTCTTGCTCTTGAGCAAGAGCGCTAGCCGACAACAAAAGCATTAATGCCAAAACCGATAAGATAATTTGTATCGTTCTACTCATTGCGACCACCCGTCCTCACATAACTTACAAAAGTCCACATTCACTAGAAAACGCGTCAATCCACACGACTTGGACTAGTCCCAGCGTTGTCGCCAAAAGGATCTGCACTATCTCCAAATGGATCTGCGCCAAAGGGATCGGCTCCCAGTTCCGCTGCATCCATTTCGGCTTGTAAAATCTCTTCAGCACGCTTCGTTTTCATGAGAAATTCGTCGGCAAGCTTCTTTTGCTCACCATCACGCCATTGTTCCTTGGCTTTTAGGAAATATTGTTCCGCTAGCTTGAGTCGTGGCATCCCTGAAATGCTTTTTAGTTTAAGCCCATCAAGGCTTAAATATAGAGCACCCAAAGAAAACATCACATCGCCGTCCCGAGGCGCAAGTTTTTCCGCTTCCTTGAGTTTGGCCTCCGCTGCGTCGCCCATACCTTGGGTCTTTAATACGTTACCAAGGTTGAGATACAGAGCAGGAATACTAGGATTCTCCGCCATAGCACGCGTAAACAATTCTCTCGCTTGCACAATATTTCGTGTCTCGTAACTAATAATACCCTTGAGCCATAGCGCTTCAAGGTAATTGGGGTTGAGCTCTAACGCTCGGTCTACCGATTTTTGAGCCTCAATAGGCATGTCAAGTTTCTGATCGACCAGAGCCTTCAAAAAATAAATCTCCGGATCTTGCGTCGAAATAGACAACGCTTGATCAATGACGAATTGGCATAGCAAATAACGCCCTTGGTGAAACTCCGCGACTCCCATGTAATAGCGCAAACGCGTACTGGCTTCATCTTTTTTAAGCAAATTACGTATAATGGCAATCGCTTCGCTGTCCCTTCCCGTTCCGAGCATAGCCTCTAACTTCGCATACTGGTGCTCAAAGTTGTTTGGGCTTTTTTTAATATAGGATTCCGCAGTCGCAAGCGCATTTTTGCCCTCCCGCAGTTCCACGCGCACAAGATTTATCAGCGCGGGGGTAAAGTCCTTCTCTATGTCTAGCGCTCGCCGATAAGATGCAGCCGCTGTTTCAAATTTTCCCGCGCGTTCATCCAAAATACCTATATTGTAGTACGCCGCATACGCTTTAGGCTCAGTCTTTATAATCGCTTCCAGGCTTTGTCTAGCCTCAACGCTCCTCCCCTCTCTCCCTAGCGCTACAGCTTGGGCTATGCGCGTCTCCGTCCTATCGTCCAACTTCGTCGTATACTCAAGCTTCTCTTTCTTCTGTGGTAGTACATCTACCCTAGGAATAGCCGCGGTAGTCTTTGGCTTCTCTTTCTCTTTAGTGGCAGAACAAGCCATAAACACTGCAGCGACCATGAAAAACAATATATATTTTATTAACCTTCTACTCATCGCACACGCCCCTCCTTTCGACCCTCGCTCGTTGCTTGATCGACGCGCTGAACCGCATTCTTAGCTGCCTCTTCTAAGCGCTTTTCTTCCACAGGATCGTAGAGCGGTCCAGCCGAATACACCGCCTTCCACTCCGACATTTCCTCTAAGGAATACTCCTGAGGCACCAAGTAACTCATGCCCCTAGTGCTAAGTCTAGACCACTTATTATTGAGCTGCTCCTGGCGACTAAAGTCGAGAACCTCTTGGTACTGCTTAACGCCCTGCTCCTTCATCGACAAAGCCACCTCGATCAGAGCACCCAAAACGCCATCACAGGTGTCGAGATCTAAACCGCTTGGGCACTTTGCCGTATCGAGTTCATCGGCCATGCGATGGAACATGCGACCCACTGCGTACTTAGATGCCATCGTCCATTCTGGGCTATTGTAGGACCAGACCAAACGGTATTGCTCCACTAATTCCTTCATCCCATCAATGCGAGATTTTAGGTTTGCTTGGAAGACTTTTAACTTGCCCTCCAAGGTTTTAAGCAACCACTCGTTATACGCAAGTTCTGCGAGCATAAACTGTGCTTTGGCAGCAAAATAACGCCCATCAGCGCCAGCAGCAGAGGGAGAGCGTTGATAAAGCCCCAAGGCTTCTCTATACAATTTCTCCGCATTACGCTCACCTCTCTTCCTTGACACCTGTTTATCTGCTTGTAAAACATAGGATTCTATGACTTTTGCTCTGTATTTTAAGTCTCCGCCGTATTTTCTACGAAACAGCGTAAATACCCGCTCCATCTCTGCGTAGTTATCCAGCCTCTCATAGGCCATTCCAGCTTCAAACAGTAGATCTGGTGCGTCCGCCATGCTGCCGTGCTCTTTATCATAGCGCTCAAAGAGTCTAGCGGCTTCTAGGGTGGCATTGCTTATCTTTTTAATGATTGCAGAGCGACGCAAAGCCTCAACCCTGTTTTCATAGCGTTGGTACTGCGCTTCTTTACTAGAGTAAATCTCCATATAACTCGAATACGCCGCATCGAAATCGAAGAATTTCTCCGCATTAAGTCCTACCCTAAATAACGCGTCAACAGCCTCATCCGTTTTATTGTATTCAGTGTACAGCCGCTTATAAAGGCGCATCGCCGAGTCGTAGTATTTTAAGCGCTCATAGGCGATTCCAGCATTATACAATGCGAGGTGAATTTTCTCGAACTTGGGATTCTCATCGACAATACGTTCATACTCTTTTGCCGAGTCAAGATATTTCCCCTCATCAAAGAGCTGTCGCGCCTTCTCGAACAGGGCGCCGTACTTCAGATCTTTGAACCTTAAGCTAAGCTCCTCTCCCCCCTTGGCGCCTCCAAGTTTCTTCGCTGCGTAGGTGTCGCTTAACTCGGCAACCTTATCAAGCTCTCCCCGCTCCTCGTAGATGGCAATAACCATCTGCGCCCCCACCATCGCGTGCTCCGTCGAGGGATCCGTCTCAATAAGTTCATTAAAGCGCTTCTCCGCTTCGTCGTACTGCCCGTAGTTGTAGAAAACCAAAGCGTTAAAGTAACGATATATTGGGTTCAGCGCTTCATCACTCTCAGCCTTTTCCTTATCAAGCTCCAATTGGACGTACTTATCGCGGTCTTCAACGAGCAGGCGAGCAGCTGGGGTGAGTGCGCGCTTTTCCGCTAAAGTAGCTCGACTCGACAAGATGGCATTTGCTTTATCCTCGCTGATCTTCCCATCTTTTGCCATGGAGCGAACAATGTAGCTGGGCGCAAACTCCGTTCCAACGACGCCACTGGCAAAGGCTTCTTGCAGCTTCGCTGGCTCTAAGCCGTAAACATTGTCCTTATCGCTATGCGTTAGTTCTGCAATATAAAGCGACCTCGCCTCAATGGCGCCGTTAGCCGCACTTCGTCGGTATCGACCAGCGCCAAAATCACGAATTTCAGCAAAAGTAAGCGCAGCTTTTTCGTATTGCATCGAATTAAAATAGGCCTCTGCCATCATGTAGCGATATATATACGCTTCTTCATCTTCGGGGAAGCGGCGCAATAAATCCGCCGTCAAACGCGATATTTCAAGGTTAGTTTCTATGAAACTACGATGGGCAAACTCCATATCTTTACGCGCTTCACGTCGCTCTTCTACACTTAACTGCTCATCCTCAGAATCGATAGCTGCCGTTTTGTAGATGGATTCTGCCTCCACCATCTTTTCGTAGTAAGTCGCGATAGAATCCTTAAATGCGAGCAAAACTGTTGAGTCCGCAAAAGCCAACGCCTCTAGGTTCCCTTCGCGCTCTTGGCACTTGTACCACTCCGAGTTCCTGCCAAAACGCTGCTCTAAATTCGCTTGCTGATATGCCGCCTTATCGCGCTGACCCGACATGTTGAGGGACGCAATATAGACACGAGCAATTTTGGGATTGTCGGGCGAACAGGTGTTGCGTGCGAGGTAGGCTTCGTATGCTTCTGAGGCGTGGTCAAACCTGGACTGCTCCACCAAGGTGTCGGCATAGGCGCGCAGAACCTCGGTTTCAAAATCTTTGCCCGTATGCAAGTACTTATCAAAACGGCGCATACCAAAATCGGGATCCACCGAAACGGTATCGCTAAGATCCCAGTCCTCCTCGGCCAAAGCCACCGCCATAAACTCAATGGCTTCGCCGCGCAACGCACTTCCTTGCGGTGATTCGTCTGCATAATCCACAAGAGCAATAAAGTCTTTGATCATCCCATCGTAGTCTTCGGTGTAGTACTCCGTCCATGCTTTTCGATACAGCGCCCTATCATAAACCGAACTATCCTTCCCAAGTTTGATCGCCTCATTATAATAGTACAGTGCCTTATCCCACTGTACTTGCGAGCCAAAGCCTTGGATCGCCTCTTGAGAGCGTGCAAAATAGTACTCACCTACACGCGTGAACGCTTCAGCGCGCTTGCTACTCTTGGGGTAAGATTCGGCTAAGGCTAAAAATACATCTTTAGACTCTTCTTCTTGCCCCATTTGTAAACGGCAAAAGCCTTCTAGATAATATGCGCCGTCCATCTGATCGAATTGTGGAAAGTTCTTTTTTAGCGAAGCAATATAGTACAATGTTTTACTAAAATCGGGATTCTCCGCATCGTCCGCCATCAAAAAACTTTCTTCCGATTCCTCGTAGTGCAACTTCGCCAAGCGATAAAGTACCTCAGCCGCTCTTTCGTGCTCATCGCCGTAACGTTCTAGAAACGCCTCCATGCGCTGAATAACGTTAAGTCGTAAAGCCGCCTCCTCGCTGCGAAGCGCTTTGATTTTAGACTCATAAACCCCATCAACAGACGAAAGCTTGCGCTGGTATTCCGACATCACAATGCGTCCGACACCTTCTTTGTAAAACTTGGCCTCCGCCGTGTAGCGTTCAACTGCGCGCTTAAACTGCTCGTACTCACGCTGCTCTTTCTCTGTCATGGCGCTCGGATCCACGCTAATATCGGGCAGCTGCGCGAACGCAGTAAGGCAGAAAGAAAGCACAGAGAGCAAAAGCAACGATGCTACAAAACGTCCTATCATAATGGAACCCCACAAGAGTCGAGCCCAAGCAAAGCACCTGCGGATAAGTCAATTTGAGCAAAGCGCGCGCTGAAAAAATGGCGTTTAAAACCGTTCTGAATGGTCATCGTTTTGCTTTTAAGCAAGCGTAAGAGGGGGTAGCGCATGATCGCCCGAAAAAAGCAATTAGATTCGCATTTTATGCGGTGGTTCAGCGAACAGCTGAAACGCCGCATAAAATTCGGCGAATCTTTTTGCTTTTTGAGGGAAGCATGCGCGTAGGGGGAGACTTCCCCCCCAAGGGGCAGAAAAACCAAAGAATAGGGAAGTATTTGGAGCATCTTAAGGCTCCTCCTTTGCGTCTTTAGTGGCGCTGGGCGAGGCGTTTTTGCCAGATTCCTTAAGGAATTGCTTGAAATCTTGCTCAAGGATTTCGCGCTCCTTTTTTCGTTCGTCCATGAGGGTGGAGAGGGCTTTGCTGCGTTCGTCCTTTCGCAGCCATGCCACATCGACAATGCCTAGGTCGGCGCCCAAAACCATGTCTTGGACGAAGCTAAAGACGGTGTTCCAATAGCGCGCGGCGACGTCGGCGATGGTTTCGCTAACTTCTTCAAAGGAGCTGCCGTAGCGCTGTTCTTCGTCGGCAACCACGCCGGCTTCGCGGGCAAGTCGCTCCCGAATCCCAGCGAGTCGTGACGTAATCGCTGCGTCTATTTCGGCGATATAGTCGTCGGTAGCTTGGATTTGGGCGAGGTATTTTTCGTGAGGTTTTGCGTAGGAGTCGTGGTTCAATTCTTGCCACTCGCGTGCGATCACGGACTCTAAGCTGCTGATTATTTCATCTTCGGTCTTAAGTGCATGCTCGCTGATTCCGCGATAGGACTCTAATTTATTAATGCTGCGCTCAATTTCCTTTTGTTTTTGGCTGATACGCTCAAGCTGTGGCTCTAACTTTGCTAGTCGAATCGCTATATCCTCTCGCTCTTCGTCCAAAAATGCTTTAGTGCTGCCCGATTCTTGCCAATTGCGGATCACCTGAGTACCGTTTTTAATAGCGTCGTACTGAAGTTTTAAGCGATATAATTCGGCTCTACGCTGCGATATTGCAGCTTCGCGCTTCGTTCGTGCGACGCTACGCTCATGGCTATCTTTTGGCATCTGGGCGAGGCTGGCAACTAGCGAGAGGCGCTGATCGCGTAGAGATGATTGCGTATTTTTTTTGTATGCAGCTTCGTTAATTTGCGCACCAACGCTCAAGCTATTGATTTTTATCCCCCGTGCGCTCTCCCAGAAACGCTGATATTCTGGAAAAATGCTGTAGCGCATGCTGCCCGAAAGTATCTCCTCAATTTCCGCAATAATTTCGCGTGAAGCCTGCGTATTGTCCTCGCTGCGGTTTAGAGCGCCCAGCATGTACTCGACATCGCGCACTTCGCCTTCCAAAGGAACTAACTCATTCGCCTCAGCAGGCACAAAAATAAATTGATCTAATTTTCCACTAGTAATTCCCTCGCGCACACGAGCTGGTGTTAATTCGGCATTTTCAGTCTTTGAACGCATTTCGTTCATAACAGGTTCGTATTTGTTGATAATTTCTTGATATCCAGCCAATGCAGCGTCATAGCGCCCGTGCTCTCGCTCAATATCGGCCAAAAGCTGCTTGCTTTCGGCGGCATAAATGCTTTTGGGATAAGAAATCAGGAGAATTTCAAGATTTTGCTGCCCAGCCTGTAGTTCTCCACGTCGTAAATTGGTCCAAGCCATCTCGTACAAAACATCAGCAAAAAACGGACTTTTTTCGCCGATTTGCTGATACATGTCCATCGCTTCACTCCATTGCTGGCGCTCGAAATAAATTCGCGCAAGTGCTAAAATACTGAGATCACGCACCACTTCTATATCGCGAAACCTCTCCTTTTGTTGCGAGACACGCGAAAACATCGCTATAGCCTCATCAAGCTTACCTTCTTCTATGAGAATAACCCCCAGCAAATAGCCCCCCTTCATCGCAAACTCGCCGCTATCGCCCAAACGCGCTAGGTGATAACGCGCGTCGCTCCAGTTGTTTTGCAAAAAATATGCGCGTCCGCGCATATAATCGATAACGTCCCCACCCATATCACCAAGCGACTCCATCAGCTCGTTCACCTCGCCCCAATCGCCAGTGATTTGCACCACATTGAGCAAGATCGCAACCGCCTCTTGGCGCTCAAGCCCCTTGCACTGCACAAAGGCCTGCATCAAGTAATTCTGCGCCATACGGTAATAGCCATCTTCATGCAACGACTTGCCAAGCATGAGCAGAGCTGTCTCATAACCTGGGCTCCCGCGCCACTCATCGCGCGCGACAATATCCGTAAACACGTAACTCGCCCGCTCGTATTGTCCGCCAGAGAACAGAACTAAACCTTCCTGTAGACGTCGATCGAGACTGGCAGAGCCATCCTTGTCACGAGTGAGTGCAAACTCCATCCGCTCTTTTGTCAAAAGCTCCGCTAAGCTATCTAGGCGCTTGTTAAATTCGGATCCATCCTGAGCAAACGCAGAGCCCGCACAAAACAGCACCATTATAATAGATATTAGCCATATTTCGCGCATCTACACTCTCCGCTACTTCTTTTTCGCTTTCTTGCGCTTCCCATCGCTTTTTGACTTTGAATCACTATCCTCCAAGCCAATATCGTAGCTTTGTGTCGTAAAACTTATACTTGGACGATCTTCATAAGCGGTAAAGAAATTCCCAGCCTCTTTCGCCGCAACCGTAAGCTCCGTGGCCTTGCCCTCCTCTAAAACAAAGGCATAGCCAGCCTCGACTTTAAAACTGTACTCATTCATGTACCTAAAAACCCCAAGCATATTACCGCGATAGACATACTGCACCGTCAAAAAGTGACTTCCAGGCGCCATCATCGCGTCGTAAATCACCTCATTTTTTATGTCATCCAATGCGCCGCTGGGGTCTACGCGTGAAAACTTTGACTCCCTGTCCACTGCATAGCTCATCTGCACCATCTTGTAGGGCCACTTCATCGTGTTTTTGTGTACCAAAATAAGGCGAGAACCTGATACGGAGCGACGCAAAACCTCTTCGCGTAAAAGCAGCAAGCGGCTTTTTGTCGAAAATGTATCTTCTTTGAGCGTGTCCACTCGCGTTCCTACCTCGCGAAGCTGCCGATTGAGTTGCTCTGGCGTCACACTTTCTGCACTCGCGAGATCATGTGCTGCTTCCACATCTACTTGAGGCACAGCATCAGCTTCGCTTTCCGTTGCTTGCGCCGTACTCTCACCCACCTCTGCCTCACCAGAGTCTTGCGCCCAAACACTACTCGCCACAAGGCAACACGCCGAAAAAACCAAAAATATGAGGTACTTTTTCATCTATTTCTCCGTTCACCCTCCCCCAGCCGCGAACTTTAGCCATTTTCGCGCTAAGTTACAAGCGCAAGCTTCCATTAAGCACGCCAGAAACCCGAATCTTAGTCGCTGCACCGAACAAGCGCCTACAAAAGCAAGCAAAGCAAACCCTAAACAAATTAGCACAAAAGCTCGAAACTGCTACACGCAGCACAGAACTGCAACTTATTAGCGCATGCAATATATATGCCAGCTATGATTATAAAGTGAGCAAGGGATCATGCAAAGTATGAGTCGTAGGAGTAATTGTTATAATAATGCAGTGATGAAGAGCTTTTTTTGCAGTTGTAAAAACAAAGTCTTTTATTAACAAAAAATTTAAGACTGTTGAAGAATTCGAAAACAAACTTGCTGATTATCTTGATTACTACAATCATTCTAGAATAAAAAAAACAACTTGCTTGGAAAACACCTGTCATCTACAGGCTTGAATCGTTAAGCTTAGCGCAATCAACGATTAACTCTCCCCCTTTTAATAGTTTTTACAGCTTTTTGGGTTCAGCTCAAGCCCCCCAATAAATCAGAGTATCCCTTTGTATAAATGCATGCGAAGCAAACTCTAGACAAGTCAGCGCAAAAGCACGAAACTGCTACACGCAGCATAGCGCTGCAAACCTGTAACAACACGCAAAATATCTGCCAATTATGATTACAAAATGCGAGCAGCAAATCATTGAGTTTGTCAGCGATGCTGGCGAAGGCGCGCAAAGCGCGGGGCAAATCTTAGGCGCCA
>JBBAEA010000036.1:0-26352 GCA_041656175.1 Bradymonadales bacterium
AGTTGAGCGGGGCGTCTTCGAGATAGTAGGCGATGCTTGCAGTATTTTCGAAGGCGAGGTAGCCGCTGTTCGCGGTCGGGTTTGTGGCAAATCGATAAGCGAATTCAAAGCGGTAATGTCTTATGGGGATTCTATAGGCGAGTGCGAGGAAGAACGAGAAAAGTCCTTCGTCGTAATCTTTGTGTTCAAAATGTTTATATTTGGCGGCGGTATGGGCGTAGAATGATTTGATCTTGAGGTCGATGGCAAATTCAATGGCCCAGGTGGGGACATCTTTGGGGATGTAGCTGTTCTGCGCGCTGAGTTCCTGAACCGTTTCTCGCCAGAATCCAGCAGCGGCGCCAAAGGTCAAAAACGGGTCGTTGTTTTCTACTCCTATGAGCTTGTTGAGGAGGTGGAACTCGAAGCGTGCAAAGAGTGCGAGGGCGGTTTTGATTTTTTGGTCTAATTTAATGGAGTTGGCCTGAGTTAATGCGACGTGGTAGTTCAATCCCACGTTATTGAAATCAATGAGATCGGAGAGGAGGGAGAGCCCCAGTCTTCGTCCGGGTGAAAAAGCATCAATGCGTTCGGGTTTTTGGGAATCCGGTGAGTAGTAACCCGCCGAGGCAATGGAGTCCGAGATAAAGTGCTGAATGTTTTCGGATTGCATGGATTCGAAGTCGAACGGAGGTTTGTAGTGTCCGATACGTAATTGTAATGCCTCAAAAAAGGCGAGTTCAATGGTGATGTCGGCGGGATTGATGGAGAATTGTTTGTCGCCTTTGTGGTTAATGCCAGCGTTCATATCGAGTGCTGTGCTTGTAAAAACAAAGTCGTTATAGGCGATTTCCATTTGGAGTCGCGCATTGTATAGTTTGAACCCGCTGACAGGCGTGGAGAGCTTTTTTGTATTCCTTGTGGCGGGGAAGTGCTGCTCATAGCCGACACGTAAAAAACCGTTGAGTTCCAAGTCCCAGTCGCCAAGTTCAAAATGTAGGGGGCGAAAGGGTTCTTGTTCCTCGGCTGCTGCCCGTTGCGGTATGCTTATGCTGAAGATGGCAAGTATTGTCAGGGGAAGAATCAAGCTGACAAAGATAAGGCGATTTAACATTATATTCTCTATTAAGCTTATGTACGCAGAGTTGTGGAGTGTTGCTGTAATAATGAGCCAGCTGCATTCTCGAGTCGAGGATAATTCGGATTTACGGGTCTAGGCTGTGTTTCGGAAGCAGCGTCTACTACGTGGGTGTATTATACGGTATTTCTTTTTTCAGCAGAAACCGCCGTTATCTTCTGCAATATAGAATCTTGTTTGTCCTTATGCAAGTTTGCGAATGTCCTATGCATACGTGTTCGGGGGGCAGGCAAGCGCAAAGTCGTATATTTGGCTGATTTTAAGTTTTTTTTGTGGGGGAAGTATCCCCCTACGTGTCAACCCCGCGCGGTGCGCGGGTTTGACACTACCCCCTCCGCGGGGACACCCCGCGACGCCCCGTCTGGTTTTTGGCCAAAATAAAGTTTTGGGCTTTCCCTACTGCAGAGGGGGGAGCCAAAGACCCCCGAGCAAAGGGCGCTGCGAACATATACACCGTGAAGGCTCGGCAAGGCCGAGACTTCACGGTGTATATTATGGTCGCTGTCGCAATTTGCGAGGAGGCTTTGGCGAGGGGGGAAACTTCCCCCTCAAGAACAAAGGCATGAAATTGTGCAATCACCTTGTACTGTGCGCAAAACGAGAGAGTTCGTATAGAATGATCATCATGTAAGTCTTGAAGCGTTGGCAAAAAAATGCGATGTAGGAGCGGGGCGCGGAGGGGGTGCGCGAGGCGATGATGCGGGAGTTGGAGCCAGGCTACCAGTTAACAGAGCGTTACGTGATCCAGTCTTTGATCGGGCGCGGTGGTATGGGTGAGGTGTATTTGGCGTTTGACCAGCATGTGCGGCGCGAGGTGGCGTTGAAGTTGATTCGGCCTGAGCTGAGCATGGAGCCAAAGATGCGGAGACGCTTCTATAAGGAAGCGCGGGCGTTTTCGTACTTAAAGCATGAGAATATCGTCGAGATCTTTGACTTCGGGCAGAGCAATGACGGGCGATTGTATTTGTCAATGGAGTATGTGAAGGGGGAGTCGCTGCGGGATTTGCGAAAGTTGGCGTTGCCGACTTCGGTGGTGATCGATTTGGTTTGCCAGCTGCTGGATGCGTTGGCGCATGCGCACGCGCGCGGGATTGTACACCGTGACTTAAAGTCGGAGAACGTCTTGGTTAAGATGCGCGACGCAAAGTTAATGGTGAAGTTGGTGGATTTTGGCTTGGCGGCTTTACCACAGTTTGCGGCTGGTCACGAAACAGGATCGGGTGCGATTTTGGGGACGCCGGGCTACATGGCGCCAGAACAGGTGCGCGGAAACCGTGGAACCGTGGGGCCAGCGACGGATGTCTACTCGATTGGCATCATTTTGTTCGAGATCTTGAGCGGGGAGCTGCCGTTCTCGGGGCGTACGGGAATTGAGACGATCTTGGCACACATTAACCAAGCAATTCCCCCGCTGACACTGCTACCCCACTTAAGACCTGTGGAGGGCTTGGAAGAGCTGATTCGCAAGGCTTTGGCCAAAAAACCTTGGGATCGTTTCGTGAACGCGGCAGAGTTTAGAAGTGCTCTACTTGCGCTAAACGTCGTTGAGGAGCCATTACCCGATATTCCTGAGCTAAAACAGCTTGCCTACATGTCGTTGAACACGAACGAAGATGTCGATAGCATAGCGCCGACCGAGGATTTTAGCGTTTTACGCCAAGGGACGCGCGCCTTTGATTCTGGTAGTTATCGATACCCGTCCTCATTGCCAGAGAGTAGTGAGATTAGCGTTGAGCGCTCGAACGAAACGTACGGAAGTTCCATAAGTACGCGGGGTTCAGGGCTTACAGATGAGCTGAAAATTCGCGTTGGCATGGTGGGGCGCGCTGCGGAGGAAGCAATTTTGCGTGGCTATTACGATGCGCTGAGTAAAGGAAGTGGCGGCGTTTACTTTATTCGCGCTCCCTTTGGCATGGGTAAGTCGCGCTTACTTCGGAACACGCTGCAGGCTTTCTCGTCGCTGCCTATAAAGATTTTTTCGGCTTCCTACACGCGGGAGCGTCCAACAGCGCGGGACGGGATGCGGGGAATATTTACCCAAATTTTGGCTTGTGAAAAAATCGAAGACGAGGACTTGTTCGCACACCTTAGGGATTTGTTGCGACCCGTGGGTTTGTATGACGAGAAGAATATTCTCGCGATGATACGCTACCTACGTCCCAGCCCGCAGATGGAGCTTGCGCAAGATCAGCGTATAACGGGCTTACAAGCTGCTGATTTAAGCGTAGAAACTGAATATTTAAACAAGATTTTACAGGCATTTAGTGAAGAGACGCCGCTGCTGCTCGCCATTGACGATATCCACTGGGGTGCAACGGATTCGCTTTATTTGTTGGAGCTTATCAGCCAAAATGCCGCAAAATCTCGCTCACGTATTTTGGTGCTTGCGTGTTTTGACGACTCGGAGCTTAGCCCCCTCAATCGCGAGCTCTACAACCTTAGTAATATGAGGCGCTTCCACGCGCTGATGGCGCAAGGCTTTACCCTACAACCCTTGGCAAACGATGCGATGCGCAACCTGCTGAGTATAGGGCTAAGTTTGGGAAGCGATGTTTGTGAGTTTATCCTCAATAAGAGTGGCGGCAACCCAGCTTATGCTATTGCTCTAGCGCAGCATTTGCGAAAAAGCGGTCGGATTACACGCGGAACCCAAGCCGATACGCAGTCGCTCTTTTACTTCGTACAAGATGGGAGCAAGGACGTTGGTGAACCCGCGGCGATAGCGCAGGTGTTTAGAACGCGCTTGGATGAAATAGCACTCCAGCTTGGCACGCGCTCGGAGTTTTACTTCGAGATCCTCATGCGACTCGCCGTCTTTGGCTCTAGCATGACGCAGAAGGAGCTACAGGCATTCCGCGCTTTTGAGACGGATGACGCTCTTAAACAGCTATGGCCACAAGCCATTGAGAGCTGGTTAGAGTATAAAATCTTATTTCGCTCTACAAAGAATAACGAAGAAATTTTGTCATTTTCGGATCGCGCCATGCGAGGTGTCATTTGTATGGGCGCAAGCTTACGCAAGATTCGGCGCATACACCTTAGCGCCGCCCTTGCTTTGCGCGAGCTATACCACGACTCCCTAAGCGAAGACGTAGCGCTACAGATCGCCGATCACTTTGAAGCTGCATCCGAAAAAGATCTATCCTATGAGTTTAAGTTTTTCGGCGCACAACTCGCCGAGAACAACGCGCGCTTTAATTTAGCTGCACAGCGCTACGCCGAACTTTACGCCATTTTTCGCAAGCGCTTTCCATCTGGAGATGATGCAAGCGTCGATGTAGAAACAACGCTATACAGCCCCATTGATTGGACAAAAGCTCTAGTTTCCTTAACAAGACTAGAGATTATTATGGGTAACGATGAAGAAGCCGAATTTTATTTAGATCAACTCGCCTATTGCTCACAGCGCTTTCAAGTCGTTCGTCTTACTGGAGAGATGCACCGATTGCGTGCATTGATGTTGTCGCGTCAAGGTAAAATCCCCGCAGCCATGCTTTCGTACACGACTGCGCGCAACATCTTTTTGGCCGTACACGATGAAAGTGGGGAAGCACAAGCGCTTTTGGGCTGCGCGATGCAAAGCCTAAAGTCGGGCATGCTCATCGAGGCGCGCCAGTGGGCGCAAGAAGCGGCTGGGATCTTCGAAGAATCGGGTGACTACCTCGGGGTCGCAAGAAGCGAGGCATTATCTGCCTACATCAACTTTTTTGGTGGTCTTTTATCGGAGGCTTTGTTTTATTCGGAACGCGCTTCAGCGGTTTTTGTTAGCGCTCACATGCACTATGAACACGAGCTCATCCGTTTGCTCGAAAACCTCACTCAACTCCACCACGGTGGTTTTGATACCATTGGGCAAAACTTCACGAGAATAGGCGATGAATTCCTCAAGATCGGCGATGAGAACATCTCAATATTTGCGAATTTAGCTAAGCTTTTCACCGATATTTTCTCTGACAAGTTAGACAGTGCTCGACAACTTATCACGCGTTTGGGCGAGCGCGTTGAAGTGCTGAAAGATGAATACCACTTGGGGTATCTTAAACTTTTTGAGGCTTTAGCGGAGTTTTTTGAAGGGAATCTCGCACAAGCTATCGAATGCTGCAAAATCGCCTTAACTAAACTCGACGACAGCGGAGATCGGCGCGGGCTAGCATGGACACACGCCGTTCTCGCGCGCATAGCAATTGAGCATGGCCACATCGCGCAGGCGGAGCAGTACTTTAACACGGCGCACGAATATTTTACTCTCTCCAGCGACGCTGTGGGGATCGCCATCGCCGCCGACATTTGGGCTCAGATCTGCGTACTCAAAAAGAACTACCCCGACGCCCTACTTGCCTGTAAGGATCAATGTGCCATCGCCGAGAAGCTTGGTTCCAGCATCATCGAACTACTCGCATACGCGAGCTTACTAGAAGTTGCCGCACTGAATGCCAACAGCAACCAAATTCATGAAGCGTTCCAAAAACTAAGTCGCATAAAATTCAATATCCCCGCACAGCTTCGTAAAACGCTGATTCGCAAGTTGAGTCTCAGTGCGCAGTACCTCGACAGTCTACCATCACCATCGAGCGCAAACCTAAGTACAAAAAAGGAAGTTTTGCGCTACATCCAAGAGCTAGCATGAATTTAGCCCCTAGTAACGACGCAGCCATCGGCATCTTTGACAGCGGCTTTGGTGGCCTAACCGTCATGGACGCAATTCGCAGAGTTCTACCACACGAGAATTTGCTCTACTTGGGCGACACGGCGCGTGTACCCTATGGAAACAAAACGCCACAAACCATTATACGTTACTCCAACGCCTGTGCCTCACTACTCGTTTCACGCGGGATAAAAGCGCTGGTTATAGCCTGTAATACCGCGTCCGCGCACGCTGTCGAAGAACTACGAGAGCGCTACGACATACCCGTTTTCGGCGTCATACAACCCGTTGCACAGTTTGCCCAAGCCTTAAGCAAATCTGGACATATTGCCGTTATCGGCACGCGCGCTACGGTGACTAGCGGTGCATACGTACGGGCGCTAAAACGCTATAGACCAGAGTTGCAGATTAGCCAAACCGCTTGCCCCCTCTTTGTTCCCTTGGTCGAAGAAGGCTGGTGCTCGCACCCCGTAACCGACATGGTCTGCCGCGAGTACCTCGGTGATATCGCGAGAACCACAGCCGACACCATCATTTTGGCTTGCACCCACTACCCGCTGCTTCGCCATAGTATCGTAAAATGCCTAGACGAACTCGGACACCATGCCCAACTTTGTGATTGCGCCAGTTCAACCGCCGATTATGTACGTAAAACCCTTGCAAAGGCGAATTTAATGCGACAACACGGAGAAGGTGAGTACAAATATCTAGTTACCGATGATCCACATAACTTTGTGCGGCTTGGACAGAGTCTTATGAAAGCTCGCTTCGATGATGTAGAGCATGTTGACCTCTAGAGAAGGTCTGATTTATTCGATGTTTATGTTTTTTACTTTTGTGGGGGAAGTTTCCCCCTACGCCGCAACCCCTCGCTGTGCGCGGGTTTGCGCCTACCCCCTCCGCGGGGACACCCCGCGACGCCCCGTCCATTTTTGGCGAAAAAGAGCTTTGCGGTCGCCCTAAGATATCGGGGCATGCGTCACCGTTTTCAATGAACTGAGCAGACTGAGCCCAAATCAGCCCACAGACCGAGCAAGCTTCATGCGGTGCGCTACAAACGCTGCCAACATCAAAACCACCATAAACCCGAGCATAATCATCCAGCCCTGCGAAAACCCCAATATCCCGCCAACAGAGGGATCCATGCCGAATACCACTCCACGCATTTGACTCAAACCGTAGGTATTCGGGATGCCGAGTGCGATGGCTCGCAATGCACCTGTGGCATACTTAATCGAAGCCGTCGCACCAGATAAAAACCACAGAATAATCGTTGTCGCCATCGTAAAGACAGCCGCGCCACTGAAATTATCCGTTAGCAACGCTGTTACAACGGCAAAAAACACATAACACAAACCCAAAACAACGAGTGGCGCAATCATCCCCAAGGCAAATAATCCCAAATTAATTCCCGTGCTCCAATATATAAACAGTGCATTAATCGCAGCGCTAATTATACCCGCAAAAAATGCCATGAGAACACGCGCGCACAGTGAGGGCCAAATCCGATGAGGGGATAGGCGGTAGGCATATATCGTTGCATAATTCTTCTCTTTATAAAACAGATACAGAACATTAAACATGGAACCCAAAAGAAATGACAGGAGAAATACGGCAACCGCAATAATATCAAACCACCCGTATTGAGCGTCAACATTGACAATCTCTTCCACCTCAATCCGCAAGTCGCTATTGATTTTCCGCACAAAATCCCATATCCCCTCGTCGAGATACAAGCGAAGATTCTTAGCCATATCGCTGTTATAATTATTAAAATAATAGCGTATCTGCCCATGATTGCCACTGGATACAGCCCGACTAAAGCCGGGCTCCACAACAAGCACTCCGTTGACCTTACCCGCTTCATAAAGTGCAAATGCCGTGTCATAATCACTTTGAACTTCTACAAAATACGGCTTTTGTCCAAGGGGACTGATTTGAGAAAAAACTGACTCCTCAAAAGTTTTCGAATATTCCCCCTGATCACTGTCTACAAAAGCCAGCTTCAATGAAACAAAATCGCCAAATGTAAGCGCAAAGACAATTAATATAACCGTTGGCGCTATGATACCAGCGGCTAAAGACTTGGGATCACTGCGAAAAAGAATGAATAACTTCCTCAACTCTGCAAAAAACAACCCCATTATCTGCCCTCCTCACTGCGTACCAAACGTGTATACGACGCGTTAATGGCGAAAAACAAGGCGAGAAAACTCGCGAATAGAAATGTAAAACCAAACACGAGTTTACCCGCGCCTTCAAAATAGCACCAACGCACAATGTCGATACCATACGTCGCGGGATTCAATGAACCCAAAAAATTGGCCACCTCGCCAAAATACGACAAAGGCCCAAAACCGCCGCCGCCTACCCAAAACATCAATGATAGCGCCAACGATAGTAAAAATCCGGTCAACGTAGACTGAACATATATCCCGATTATCATCCCTAAACACACAAATATTGCGCTCAATATCAAAAACAACGAAAAAAACGCAAACATTTGAACAGGGAAATGACCCGATATCAAGAAAAAGATACATAAATATATAGCCATCGACACAAAGCACTTAAAAAGACCCGCACATAACTTACCCACAACAACCGTCCCTGGCCTACATGGCGCGAGTCTCAATAACTTCATGGTTCGATTTTCCCACTCACCCGTTATCGAAAACAATCCAAACAATAAGCCCGATAATACCAAGGCAAAAACAAAAACACTCACGCCAAATCCTGTATCCCATGCAATATCGCCGTCATAAACGGTATGCTCTGAGACTTGAATATTGGAACCTTCGAAGTGCTTAGCAGAAAACTGCAACATTGCTCCCGAAAGACGATTACGAAAATTCTTCGTCATATTCTCATTCGCATCATTTAAGTAATGCTGAATCTTTCCCGAAAACACTCCTTCGCGTAGCCTCGGCTCCTCCTTAACAACGATTAAATCGCTATCGGCATTGCTCGGCGGAACCGCCGATGAAGCTTCCGTCAAAAGCAGATAAGGACTGCCATCTGGCGCATTGTACGTAAGCAGATCCTCTAAAAAAACACTCGTTCCGTCGTCCGAAAAAACCTGCACTGGTAGACTTATGCCCCCCGATAGCATCAGAGAGAATGCAAATAAAAATAACAAAGGAGAAATAATGGTTACCACATTAAATGCAACGTTTTCCTTTATACACAAAAGCTCTTTAACAAAAATGCCTCTCAAACGCATAAACACCCCCTAGTCCCGTAGACTTTTGCCGGTCAACGTCAAGAAAACATCATCGAGCGTTGGCTTCTGTAACGAAATACTCTCTATCTCCAAAATTCCCGATAACTTCCCCAATACCTCCACCAAATCCACATCACCCCGAGGAGCGGGAATCTTTATCGCCCCATGCTCCAAAACATATGCACCCAATCGCTCACGCAACAATGCCGAATCTGGAAACTCTCCGCCCTTCGGAAGCACTGAAATTGTCGCAGCCCCCAGACTTGCCTTCAACTCCTCAGGGCTACCCGAAGCTATCTTCTGACCACGATCCAAAATGATGACCTCATCGCACAACGCCTCCGCCTCGCCCATGATATTTGTCGTCACAAAAATCGTCTTATGATACTCACGTTGACTGCGGATATACTCCCATATCTTATGCGTGCTTTGTACATCAACACCGAGCGTCGGCTCATCCAAAAGTAAAATCTCGGGATCATTAAGTAGTGCGCGACCGATACCTAGCCGCCGACTCATACCTCCCGAAAAGTTGCGCACGAGCTCATTGGCCCTGTCACTCAAATCAACTAAATTCAAAATCTCATCAATCCTTGCCTTCGCGCCACGCTGCGACGCCAAATACAAACTCGCATGAAACCTCAGATTCTCGCGCGCCGAAAGCTCTGGATACAACGCCGTATCCTGCGGCAATAAACCGATGCTGCGCCGAACGCGCCGATAATCCCTCACAGGATCCAAACCCGAAACCCTGACCGTTCCCCTGTCTGGCTTGTACAAACCCGTTATTAGGTTCAAAAGCGTCGTCTTACCTGCGCCGTTTGGGCCAATCAAACCATAAATACGCCCAGGATATGCGCTAAGCGAAAGCTGATCCGTTCGCTTAACACCACCAAGAATTTTAACGACATCTGACAGCCTCACCGCCGCTTCCACTCTCACACTACACATCATCACCTCCTAGTGACCTATCAGCCCGAACGTTAAAAATCCCCGCACGCAAAATCTCCATTATCACCTCGCCTACCGCTGTGCCCGTAACTCCATGCTCCAAAAAATACGCGGGTTGATACATCCCTCGAACTAACGTCAAAATCATCGACGCCATCAGCGATGCATCCAAATCGCCACGAACTACACCCCGCTTCTGCTCCTCACACAACAAATGACGCAAAACCTCCTCCTTTTTCCGTCGTGCCGCATCTATCCGCTCCCACAACTCTGGCAGACTATTCTCCAAATCTGACAAGAATACTGCATCCATCTTCCCATAAATCTGCGCAATCACCTCCATCCCGCTACCCAACTTCTCCAACAAACTCCCATTACCCTCCAACAACGCCCCCATCTCCCGTTCCGCCTCACTCAAAAGACGATCGATTACCCCCGACGCAAGCTCATACTTACCTGCAAAAACCGTGTATAACGTCGTCTTGCTTATACGCGCCTCCCGCGCAACCTCATTTAAGTTGAAACGCTTAAATCCATAGCGGAACAACGCCCGCTCCGATAAATCCAAGAGCAGCTGCTCCAAATCTTCCCGCTCATATGCCATTATATCACCTCAAATCAAACCTTTTGAACTCAAACGGTTCATTGAGTCCAATTTAGCCGAATAAAGCATAATGTCAAGTATTTTCTCCACCTCAACCATTCATCCACCCGTGCTTAGTTTTGTACTCGTTTCACGCGGGATAAAAGCGCTGGTTATGGCCTGTAATACCGCGTCCGCGTTTTATGAAAGCTCGCTTCGATGATGTAGAGCATGTTGAGCTCTAGGGAAGGTCTGATCAATATAAAAATTGCCGAAAAAGCAGCTAGAAAAAAACAACGAAAGTCAGGCATATTTTCAAAATAAAGTAATAAAATCAATGCTCTAAATACAAAATTGGCTTCTAAGGGCGATAACCCTAGACGGGCTTTGGGTAGGGCAAACGCAAAGTCCTGTTTCGCCAAAAACTGGACGGGGCGTCGCGGGGTGTCCCCGCGGAGGGGGTAGTGTCAAACCCGCGCACAGCGCGGGGTTGACACGTAGGGGGAGACTTCCCCCAGCAAAATAAAAGCTTAAAAACCGCCAAATACACGACTTTGCGGTCGCCCCAGGCGGTAGCCACAATAAATCAGGGCTTCGCTAAGTAGTTCATTGAACGTGGTTCAAAGTACTCTTAGCTCGCAAGCAACGCAAGATCGGAAATAGCTAAGCCATTACTAGCGTTGTTGTGTAGTGGTGTCCGATACCTTGCTACTTGGCTGACAGGCTGTTACTTAGGGCTAAAATGTTGTATGTATCGTATGGGGCGCGGGGATTTTGGTATTTTCAACATGGCTATATTTTGCCATAAAATATAAATAATTTCTTTATGCAATCTACCAACACAAAACCTAGCCATAAGAGTACACGTATTCATAATGGTTTGCTTGCTCTCGCAGTACTGCTCTTTATTGGCAGTCTACTGCTCAGTCTCAAGGCGCCAAGCCTAGATTTTGAACTCGCCACTCAAGCGGTTTCAGGCCAAAATAGCCTCGTTGTTCAGGCTAGCGCTAACAATTCCGATGACGCTCTGCGCGTTGGAGACCAAATCGAAGCCGTTAACGGCAAAATCGTACGCAGTCGAGCAGAGTTCTGGTACCAACTCCTATTTGCCAAAGACAAGAGCGCAGAGATTACGGTAAAGCGCTACGGAACGCTTTTTCAACGCCAACTCAGTCCAGCATCCTTTGCAGCGGGCGGGATTCCTCTTGGATTGCGTCGCGGGGACAAACCCGTACGCATGACATCGGCCAAGGGTGGCGATGTTGTTGTTTTAGAGGACATAGACTTTGAGGCACTAAAAGATTGGGTCGAGGGTCAGTGTGAGGAACTTGGTTGTTTGGTTACCTTTAGGCGGAGCGAGGATTTACAAAATATTAGCATAAAACTGTACAACAACACAGCGCGTACAAGTTTTGTGTTAATGAGTTTGCTGATTTTACTCATGATGGGAAGCACTTGGATGCAACGAAGACGCCGCATCAAGCAGTGGAGCGATACATCCTTCACCTTGCTAAACCTCTCTCTGCTTACAGGTTTCGCTGCCCTACTTCACCTCGGTATCGGCCCCTCGCAGCTTTGCATGCCGCCGCTTTTTTTACTTACGCTTATAGGGCTTGGGCTCTTTAAGGTCTTCCACCTCGCTCTGCACCTCAACCTACGCTCATCCCCCTCCATCAAAGAGCGCGCTCTTCGCGTGGTTCTCTATATTGGCCCCATAGCCACACTCGTTTTCCCAACCTTCATGCTCCTCAAATCTATGAATCTTTTGTGGGGGGGAAGCGTATCGGCCGAGATGGAGTTACGCATTGATACCATGCGTTTGTTGGTTATTTTATGGTTTTTGCTCTACACCGCATTAGATGCGGCACTTTGCATTTGGCACCACTTTACCATCAAGAAAACCCCGTTTTCACAGAAGATTAAGTTTTCGGATATCACTTTAATTATAGGCTTCTTCCTAGCGCTTGCCGCTTTCATATACTTGCCCACTAACCACCAGCGATTGGTCTGGTTCTTGATCGCATCGATCATCGTTCAATTAATAGGCGACTTTATTGAGAGCATCAAAAAATCGGACGGCAGCGACTTCGTGTGTAGCCAAGGCATACTGTCAACTTCAGTGGTTAGGGATCTTCTACATAAAGCACAGAGCATCGTTGGCAATGATTACTCCGTCTTTGTACTTGTAGATAGGCCAAACGACAAACACTGCGTCGGTCTCACTCTCGATGAAGACGAATCTAGTCTAAGCGGTATCACGGTTGTTGCACTCGAAGCGATTTGGAAGGATTTCTTGGAAGTCTTGCGCACAGAAGGCGGTGTATTTCCTAGAGCTGAAACTGCAGTAGACGAAGCTGACCCCATCCCGGGTATGGCTTACCAACTTGGAATCGCTTTAGCATGGCCTCTTTTGGATGCGGCCGCGGGTTCATTGACCAGTCTTAGTTTTGTCGTACTACAGCACGATGAAGATGAAACAACAACGCCCCCGAGTCTTGCACAAAGAGCTGCACTTAATCTCATGCGTGCGGATTTTATTCGTGCTTCTACGACTTTTGCCTATCTTTCGGCAGAACTGAGCTTACAAAATCAAGACATTGCCATTGGATCACCGATGAGCCCTTCACAGTTTTTGCGCACCGCGCAGATCCTAGCGGCAAGTACCGTCTTGCCAGCACAAGCGCTGCCGCACGGTCTTCTCGATGAAGAGGAAACCGACGTTCATCAGGAAGAAGAAAATTCCAAAGCCGATGACACGCTTGATGCTTACCTAGATCCAGACTTAACCCTCAACCCCTTTGAGGCGGAAACCAAGATTTTGGAAGACCACGTTCAGCAGCTTCAATCCCAGATTATTGCGTTGCAAAACCAGCAATTACGCAACTTCGCCTTGAGTGAAATCGAGCTAACCCAAGACCAAGTCGAGTGCCTCAACGATATTATAGCCATCGGCGCGCCCCTATTGTTGCTCGGTGAGAGCGGAGTGGGTAAGCAGCTGCTAGCGCTCGCGGCCCATAATTCCATGGGTGGAGGAACTTTTTTGAGCATAGACGTAGCGCAGCTCCCACTAGCCGTTTTGGGGCTAGAACTCTTTGGCGAGAACGATGAGGGCGGCCTCATTAAAGCGGCTGTGGGGGGGAGTTTGCTCATCAATAACGTCGATAGGCTCAATATTGAACTTATCAACGATATTATGGATGCTGCCGAAGCGCTGCAGAATGAGGAAGCTATACGCTTATTCTTCTCTATTAACTCAAAATTCGATGAAATAGCCTGTGAGGGCGTGCAACGCTGCGACCTACAAATCCCCGAGAAATATCGCGAAATTGCTGAGAACTGCGATGCAGAAATCGTTTTCCTCCCCCCCCTTCGTATGCAGGAGAACGCGCTACAGATCGCTGAATTTTTTATGTACAAGGAGGCGATGCACTTTGAGAAGCCCATCACGCGTATTGACGCTGAAGCGATGGATGCCCTTAAAGCCTACCAGTGGCCTGGCAACTTTGGAGAGTTACACGGCGTCATTGCCCAGGCGGTTATGCGCTGCCAAACTAAAACTCTCACCCTGGCGGACCTCGGACGTGATTTCGAGAACTATGGTGCGCGCACGAGTTCCGTAACCATGAGTTTTGAGGACTCGGAACGCTTGCGAGAGCAAGTGCAGTTTATGCAAGCACTCAACGAAACGCAGCAAAATCTCATTCAAGAGTTACGAGAGAGAATCGAAACCTTGGAAAAAGCACCAAAACTTAGTTTGGTAGAACAAAATGATGAAACACAAAGCAGTTTACTCGAAGGGACATTCCATGAAATTGAGTACAAGCTGCTACAAGGCTTGCTGCAAAAATACGGCAACGACAAAGAAGAAGCCTTAAAACACTTGGAACTAAGCCGTACGATCTTCTTTAATAAACTTGGAAAACACGGCTTGAATTGATATTGTCTTACTGGCGTTAATTCTACGCCCACAAAAAAAGGAAAACCATGGCAAAAATCGAAAAAACCATAAAGCATAACTTAGATCTGGACAGTGCCAAGACCAAAGCCGCAGACCTTATCTCGGCGCTTGAAACTAAATACCCTTCGATCATCAACGACGTTAACTGGAGCGATGACAAAAGCTCAGCCTCCGTCAAGGGGAAAATGTTCAGCGGCGACTTCAACGTCGACGAAAACGAATTAGCCATCAAAATCGAACTCGGCTTCTTGGCTTCGCCCTTCAAAGGCAGAATCGAGACTGAACTTGAGGAACAGCTCAAGGACTTTACGGCATAAAGATCAAAAAAAAAGCGCGTTTTCTAACGCGCTTTTTTTTTAGCTTCTATTAACGGCGACGTTTCACCGCATCCGTTATCCGCACGACCGAACCATTGGCACCAGGAATCGCGCCCGTTACCAAAATAAGACTGTTGTCCACGTCTACTGAATGAACTTTTAGATTCTGAACCGTAACTTTTTCATTACCCATTTGTCCAGCCATCTTTTT
This sequence comes from Bradymonadales bacterium, assembly GCA_041656175.1. Taxonomy (GTDB): domain Bacteria; phylum Myxococcota_A; class Bradymonadia; order UBA4248; family UBA4248; genus JBBAEA01. The sequence goes on from JBBAEA010000036.1 coordinate 15,006, forward strand.
ACCTTTCATAACGCGTCCTGGCGTCGAAGTTGCGCCCAGCGAACCACCGTGACGGAAGGTCTCATGCACACCGTGGGAGCGCCGCGAACCACCATAATTGTGTCGTTTCATGACACCACTAAAGCCGCAACCCTTACTCGTACCTGTCACATCAATATACTCACCCGCCGTAAAGAGGTCTGCTTTGAGCTCTTGACCTTGCTCATATTTATCAACTTCCTTCGCGCTTAACCGAACTTCGTGCAAGGATTTCTTAGGACTTACCGAGTTTGCTTTAAAAACGCCCAGTTTCGGCTTATTTAATTTGTAATGCGTCTCGCCTTCATAAACGCAGCTTCGCGCATCCTCAAAACCCAAAACTATGGCATCATAGCCATCCGCACCTTGTGCCGACTTTTTGCGCACCACTGTACAAGGCCCAACCTTCACAACCGAAACCGCGACGCACTCACCGTTTTCCAAAAAAACTTGCGTCATTCCTACTTTACGACCAATAATCGACTTTGCCATTACTACTCTCCTAAGGACCGAATCTCACGCGACCGCCATCCTTCATGCCCATCAAATTATGAGGGCAAAACCACTAGCTCCTGCAACACCATTGCGCAAAAGCGCACAAGCACTAGCTCAAATACAAAAAATTGTCAAGCAAAGTTTTTTGTATACATCTATCCACACGCCGTTTGAGCATTGAACCTTATGGCGCACTCTGGTGGGGGAAGTCTCCCCCTCGGCAAAGCTTCCTCAGAAATTACGCGAAATTCGCAAAAAAAACGTCTTGTATGCGCTTTTTCGCGCATCCAAGACGTTTTTTGCGAATTTTAGCGTAATTTCTTCGGTGATCTTTGCCTACCCCCTCCCATCCTATGGCCACCCCCAAGTTAAAGCATGCCAGAAAATAGCCGCATTGCTGCTTTCGCGCAAATCGGCTGTAAACTATACAAGGTGTTTTCACTAAAAAAAAGCGCCAAGGCAATAAACCCTAGCGCAATTTTAGTGTGTGCTTTTACTTAAACTAGTCGTTGCCAGTTCGTTCTTTTTCACGTTCCATAGACTCGGTCATCCAATCGGTCATCATATCCGTGACAATATCAACGATTTTATCCAAATCGTACTTGGGACGTTTACCAACAGATTCCTTAGGAACGGCGCTGCCTGCACTAGCCTTTTGTCCTTCGTTGCTCTTTTCGTTAGACTTATCGCTGCCCTCAAGCGCGAGGCCTCTGCTGGCCGGCGAGAACGCTCGTTTTACACGCTCTTCAACAGCCTCAGCCGCGCTTTCCTTCACTCCGACTGAATCGCTAGATTCAAAGTGGGTGGTATGCAAGAGTTCGTGAGCGAGTAAGCCTAGGCCTTCGGGGCTTTGTAGGTCTAGTTTTTTAGCGCCAAAGAAGATGTTTTTACTCAAAGTAAAAGCGTGCGCTCCCATGGCCGTGGCTGCCATTTCGGAGATGGGGCCAGAGAATATTTTAACCTTCGAGAGATCAAAACCGATAAAGGGCGCCAATTTTTCTTGTACTGTTGTAGGTAAGCTCTGACCTTCAGCTCGCAAGCTATCCTCAATTTGAGCTCCACTCCTAGCGCCGCCCTCAACCAATGACTTCATGTCCGCCGAATATGCCGTCTTTTCGCGTTGCTCGATCCACTCAGAGGCTACGGCCGAAATGCGATCGATGTTACTCGTTACAGGCTTAACCATTTGAGAGGGCTCTTGGGCAAGCCCCGAGACCTTCTCTGTGCCGCGATCAACGCGCTTAGAATCAAAACGTTCCTCTAGTATTTTAACCAGCTCGAAGTTGCTCCCCGATAGATTAAGTCCTGCAAAGGATTTACGAAGTGGTGCCCCTGCTACAGCGCTCTGCTTACTGCGAAGACCCGCGACGCGGTAGAGTGATGGCAGAATTTGGCGCACACTTTGGGAGTTCCTATCGTAGCTAACACGCTTAAAAAGCGGTGTTGCCGAATAATCGTCCATTACGTAGCGCTGTGCTACAAAACCCATATCGGAGCGCAACGACGGCGCGTAGGCTAGCTGCTGAACCGAGGCGAGCAGTTGCGAGAGCGCTGCATTTGCAGAGTTCGGCTCGTCAATAACGCGGCTTGCCATGGGAGCTGCGCTGTCGCTAATTTGTAAGGCCGAGTTCACGCTTCTAGTACTAGCACCAGCGCGAGGCGCCAAAAGCCCAACATCCTGACTTTGAGAACTCTGCGCAATGGCGTGTACACGCATAAGTTCATCGTTTATGCGCTTCCACGAACTATCAGTAGCCTGCGCTGAGCTTTGTTTTTGCGCCTCAAAACGAGGAATGCTGCGCCGTTGCAAAGTCGGAACTTCAAAATCAAGCGCTTTTAGCATGGCTTGCGATTGCTCTGCTTGCCATTGATTTTGCTCAAAGCGCATAATTTGCTGCTGGTATAAGCTGCGCGCAGAGAGCTGGAACTCAAGCTCGCTGTGATCTATTTCTGGGGCGCTGGCGTTGATATCGATCTTCTCAATATCTGTAGCCATTGCACTTCGCAGTGACACCCCATCCGCGTTCTCGCGCAGCGAGGCAAGCTCAGAATATATAGCTAGCTCCCCTTGCTCTTTCGCTATGTGCATCAAGCCCGTAATAGTATCGCGAAGCAATTCGGCTCCACGTATGGGCTCAAGGACGCTCCCCTCATTGACATGCGCATCAACAATAGCATGTACCTCGGGTAAACGAACAATAGGCGCAACAGTTTCTAACATAGTATTTTGTATTTGTTGTAATTTTTTTCTTTCTTTCTTAAGAAGCGAGTTTTTTGCTTCACTTAACAGTAGCGTCGCGTGTTCCATCGTCTTCTCTGTCTGAAACTGCGCGTTAGCGTTTTGCCATGCTAGGCGATCCTGCTCTAACTTCGCTTCAAGCTGCGCTAGTTTTTGCGCCGCCACGTAAGCTTGAGAGTAGTCTGCGTCAAGGGAATCCATATTTCGACGTAAAGCCGATACTTGCACTTCACTCGCGAGATACTGAACCAATTCATCCACAGCCAAATCGCGCACAGCAAACTTTTCGGCCACCTCGCTACTAACGCTTTGGAGATCTTGACCAAAGCCCTTAGACTCTTGCATCGTGTGTTCAAAGGCTCTCGCCGAGGCATTCACGCCGCTCTGAATGGCTTCACTCAATCGCGTTTGTAATTTCGAGGAAAATCTTAGCTCCTCAGGCGTCTGCGCCAAACTCATGTGTTCACCAACAAGAGACTGCATGAGCTCTACGCGCTCATCGTTCCAAGGCGATTGGGAGTCTGAGTAAAGACGTGTAAACGCGCTCTCCGTGCTGCGCATGCGCTGTTGTGTTGCGGACGACGTGAGAACACTTGAAGCGATCACGTCAAAGGCATCCATTGAGCTACGCGATAGTGCAGCACGTATCTCTTGCATCCCCGACTCTGCCTCTGCGTCCGTGCAACGATCATGTTCATAAGAAAAATACAATCGATCCAAAGCCTGACTAAGCTCGATCGCTCTACGACTACTCCCCCCTTCTAAGTTCTCACCGAGCTCTTTCGCTAACTGCGAAAAAGACGATAACACTTCCGTTTCTTTGCGTTTCATCATAAGCATCCTTTGCGCTATGTCGTGTACACTGAACCCACCCCTACAGCACACGACGTACTATAATCCACACTTCGTATATGCAAGAATCGTCCCAAGTTCTTATTTATTTTAACAACGCGTTTACTAACAAGTACAAGAGCTCATGCGTTATTTTCAACAAACGCGCCAAGATGGCACAATTTCTAAACGGGACTACAGACCCCAAGTTGGCGAATTTTAGACGTCTACGCCTTCTTCGCCTCGTAGCCATACAGCGCATATCATGCGCTAGTTTCGCTCACAACGCAGCGCAAGCCATGAGGGCATTCGCAAATTTACGTCCTACGCAGCGCCTCTCGGAAACTCGCAAACTGCGCCTCCCCAAGTAATTTAACAGCACGCTCATCGTCGTACTTTGCCCCAAGGGGATCTTTAGCCTCTTTACACAGCGCTCGCATAAGGTAGAGCAAAGCACTCTCCTTGTGTGTAAGGGCGCTATCTAAAACGCTAATCGCTAGTTCCATTTGCTCACGCTTTCGTAGCATCCAAGCCAAGGAGAGCGCGATCGTTTCGTTATGGGCAGATACGCCCTGGAGCTGAGAGATAAGCAAATCCTTGGTGCGAGAACTGAGGTCGCGGCGCAATAGAGCGGGAAGCTCGCGCAGCGCGTTCTCATACTTAGGATCTTCTTTGAGCGCGTAGATGATATGCTCGGCCATGCGATCATATGGCGGTTGCTGCTTTTGCGCAACGCTGCGGCGCTGACACTCGCGGTAAGAGACCCAGTTGCTGTAGGCTCTAAAATTCGTCGTCCCGAGCATCGCGATAACTTTCTCGCGCCAATCCTCGGCTTTACTTTCGCTGAGTGCTCCCAAGAGCCTGCACCCTACTATAATGATGGCATCCATAATGCCATCGCGCTCAACTTCGCACTGGCCACTAAAAAGTAGCAAGCGCCGCTCTGCATCCACGAGGTTTACGCTCAGAATAACGCCGCCCTCTGTGTCGACTAACCTTCCTGTTAGCGCGTAATCCGCCCCAAGCTCTGCACAGGCGCGTAAAATAAAACGCGTATCGGGAAGCGAATAAAATACGGCAAAAGCACTAGCTCGCTCCTCCCACTGCTCGAGTATGGAGCCAGATTGTGGGAGTAAAATAAAGCGCGGTATGGCTACCACCGAATCGAGCAGAGCCAATATCTGCGCGAAATCCTCAGCAAGCTGGCGCGCATAAGCGGCGAGCTGCAGATCAAAACCTGCACCCGTACCAAAGCTAAAGCTGGCTATGAGTTTTGGTGTCTCTAGCGACATAAAATCACCCAACGCGTAGGAGAGCAGACGCCTAAAGAGAGGGGGTAGCGCAAGATCACCCAAAGCAGGCGCCCCAAAGCGCAATTTGTGCGCTGGTTTGGCGCATAGCCAAAACGGCGCACAAACAGCGCTTGTAGGCGCAGGCTGCGGGAAGCTTGCGCGTAGGGGGAGACTTCCCCCCCCAAAAAAAGAGCAGAACTCGTCAGATTGAACATCGTTCTACTTCTCTCCCAATATTTCAAATTTTATGCTTTTACCCCTTAATTCAGGGTCGAGCAAAACTCCAGACATTATCGCGCTGATACACTCAGTAATCTCGACACCGCTGAAGCTAAATTTGTCGATAAATCCGCCTTCATCCACGGTCATGGTGAGGTAGTGGTTTTGGGCGCGCTCCGCTTCGCTCATGCAGGAGATGAGGCCAGGGCGGACGACGGAGAGGTTTTTGCGGATGGTGTGTAGGATATCCGCGTTATTCTGCGTGATATTGACACCTTGCTCGTCGGTGATGCTGATGGCGGCGGCGGCACTTGCGCTGTCGATAAGTTGAATGCTGAGTTTGAGCTGCTTGCGGTCGGCTTGGAAGCTCTCAATGACGCTCTCGTAGCCATCCTTGGTGATGACAACTGCAAACCAGCGTGGGTCGCGCGAAACGCGCACGTGCGTTGGGCTAACGCTACCTTGCAATGCCTCGAAATCCTCGGGTAGTTCACCTTCGGCGGCGGCAAAAATCAGGCTAGCCTCGCTGGGCTGCGTCTCGATGCTAAAGTCGACCCAGTCTTGGAATTTGACGTCCTTTTGCCTAAAGAGTTGTTGTTGAGAGTCGGAGCGCGGCCATGATGCTAGGGATACGCTAGCTAGCACTTCATCGTCTTGGGCTGGCACTAAGAGGAGTTCGGGTTGCTCGCTGTTGATGTTTTGGCAAGTGTTCCCAACGCCCTGTGCACCGCCCTCGCGAGCCATCCAACACCAATGCGAGCTGTCGGTACCGCCAAAGACTCCGATCACCAAAGACTGCGACAAATTCTCGATACTGACCAGAGAACCACGCTTTTGCAAGATGTAGCTCTCGCTGGGGTGCATCCCGCAGTTCTCGCCAAAGCAACGAATACCTTGCGCTTCCTCGCGCCCTATCTTCTCTACACGCTCACCCGTCCAAACCGAGTAGGCCATACTCGCCTCTTCGTTCAGTATGTACTGATCGCCACCACTCCACACAAAGCGACGAACCCCATTCAGCGCAAAGGCGCGTGTTAACTGCCCTGTTCCCAGCATCCACACCCCTCGATTGCTCGCCACCGCGGCGCCCGAGTTTGAGAACTCAATCCAAGGCGTCGGCTCATGGCTTAACCACAGACCTTCTTCCTTTTCCATATCGTAGCGATACAAACCAAAATCCCCCCACACCACCGTGTAAGGCGCATGGCGGTTGGCGCGCAGACCCTTCAACTCGCTGTCTGGGGCAAGGTTGAGGGTTGAGGCGAGTAGGAGTGGAATGCTTTGGGCGCCATCGTCGAGTTTAACAAGGCGCATCGAAGCAGCGCTCCAGTGCAGGATATAGCCTTCGCGATAAAACGTTACATGCTCCCCTACCTCATACTTCGAGTGTTCCTCGACTTTCGCGTCGCGCAGGTCATAGAGCTTGCTCTTAGCACCTTCAAAACGCAAAATCGCATGCGTTTCATCGCTGGACCACTCCACATCAAGCAATGCAGCACTCGTTTTCATCTCCCCCTTCTTCTCCCCCGTTAGCCAATCTAGCCACAAAATTTGCCGCGAATTTGCTCCCACAATCTCGACGAGACCCAAAAAACCTTTGCGACTAACGCTTAGCCCCGAAATACTGTGCTCAAAGCCCATAGACTTCACAATGCGCGCATTGCGAATATCCCAAATCGCCACCAAACTCTTAAATTCACTCGACAGTCCGCCCCCTTCCATCACTACAGCAGCATACTCGCCGTTTCCAATGAAGTAAGCACCCCGCACCGATGCCATCGCTGTATCGCCGTAGACGCCCAAAAGCTCCCCAGTGTGCGAGATAAGCTGAAGTCGTTCATCGACGATCGCCATTAAAGGAAAATCGAGATTTAAGCTTTGAACCACTTGATCCGTGGGCTTTATCGCTTGTGCGAGTTGCACATGCTTAATATTGCTCGGCGAGTATACGCGATACCAATCCGCCCCACTTATCACCTCGATCACTTCATTATTGCCCATAAGAAGCGTGCCTTGCCCAGTGTTGAATTGCGTTGCAAGGTCAAGCTCTCTTGCCGCTGCGTTTTGTCGCAAAGTATAGAGTATGCCTTGGCTTGTCAGTAAATGCCACTGCTCTTTATCGTTGTTATAACTGCACGCAAGCAAGTCCCCTTTGAGCGGCTCAAAAGCAATTTCACCGCTATGGATCTGCCCCTCTTCAAGGACATTCCACTTCAGTTTATCGCCTACAACGTAAGAGATCTGCGAAGCGCCACGATCCCGACAATGAATCGCCCCCTCCTCCAAATCGACCTTCTCTACACTCCCATCGATCCCTTGACGCAGCCAAGTGTAGTCCCCCTCTTGCGCCAAAAGATAACTAAAGCCATCGGAAGTCTTGCCAAAGGTCAAAATTTCCGCGTCTCCTAGATCCTCCAAACGATAGCTCACAAAGCGACTCGCCAATATCTGCCTACGCGATGGCTGAAACATCGAGAGCTCAGCGCGCGCGCCCATAAACCAAATCGACGCGTCCGCACCATCAATGCTTAGGCTCCTACAACCATCACCTTCGGGGAAAAAACTCGCCAATTGCTGCAAGCTCGTCGCATCGTACAAAACACCAGCGTCGCGCCCGCACGCAGCAATATAGCTCCCATCCTCGGAAAGCTGAATCGACTTCCAATCTACTTTATATTCAAAAAACGCGTACTCTTGCGCAAACTCATGTCCATCAAACTTGGAGTGCTTATAAATGTAGTACGCCAAGAGAACCAAAAAAACCGCCACCATCAAACCCAAGGCCACCAAAAGCCCACGGCTTGCGAACTTGCGCAACTTCTCTCGTCGCTCCTCCGCCTCGTAGCCCCCCAAACAATCTTTGGCCGCATACCTAAAGTCGGCAAAAATCTCTCGCTCCGCGCACTCAGGCTCCATTTGGGGGTAATAATCCCCTGCCTTCGCACGCGCGCTCAACTTCACCTCCCCCTCCTCATCTTCTTCGTCAATTTGCTCCTTAACCCAAGGATCCAAGCCGTCCAAACCCGCCTCTTGCAGCGCATCCGACATCTTTTCAGAGTGGCTCAAATCCTCATCCTCCGAGGACTCAGGCTCGGCGCTCTCCGCACTCTCCCCCTCCGAGGACTCAAGCTCAGAGCTCTGCGCTTCGACTTCCTCATCAGCCCCAGAGCTAGCCATAGGAAGCACTGCCTTCAAATCATCAGGAAGCACTGCCTTCAAATCATCACGCGACATCTGCCGCGTCTCTTCTTCAGCATCAACGTCGTCGCCGATCTCATCCACTTGGAGCGAAAAACGCTCCGCCCCCTTCGCATCGTCCACAGCTTGCGTCAAAATGCTATCCCAAGCCTCATCCAGATCGTCCTCAAACGCTTCCAGTGCATCAGCAAAAGCGCGCTCTACATTGATATTTGAACGCTTTGTGCGCTCTTCATCGTGCTTGTTTTGCGACGTTTTCTTCGACATTCGGCCATCCTTTCCTACCCTCAAACGCAGACCCCATGAGCATCAATATGCACGGACACGCAAGCATTGGCAAGCAATCCACAGTCAAAAATCTCATACAAACTTAGTGAAACAGCTTGTTCTACGCAGATTTTGCACAAAACTGCGTCTTTTCGGCAACGAGGCTAATCGCCTCGAGGCTTGTACAAAAACATCCATTTAATCATTTTTAAAATGATGCTTTGCTGGGTGGGGGAAGTGTCCCCCTCCGCCGCAACCCCGCGCTGTGCGCGGGTTTGCGTCTACCCCCTCAGCGGGGGCTCCAGCCCCCGCAACGCCCCCGCGACGTTTTTTGGTCATTCCTAGGGGGGTAGACCAAGACCCCGCGCGGAAGTTTGCAAAAGCTGCATAATTTGCGATGGCTTGGCGATTAGCCAAGACGGCGCAAATTATTTTGCAGCTTTTAGCAAAATAACGCGTGAGGCTTGGGCGTAGGGGGGAACGTCCCCCCACACAAAAATATCCACGTATAATAATGATGCGGAATAATTTTACACTCATCCGTATTTTGGCTACGAGAGCTAAGCTCTTGCCCTTGCGAAAGTCTTAAATATTGAATTTTGGGCATCGGCGTGCTAAGTCCAAGGCGAGGGTGTGGAGGAAATAGAATGGCAAAGCAGACACAAAGAGCAATAAAAATTATTGCCAAAAACCGACGCGCTTACTTCGATTACTTCATCGAAGAGAAGATCGAGGCAGGCATCGTGTTGTTGGGCAGCGAGGTCAAAAGCATCCGTGCGGGCCACGTCAGCTTGGGAGAAGCGTACGCGAAATTTTCCGCCGACAAGGGCGAGGAATTGTATTTGATGAACTGTCACATCGCCGAGTATCCGTGGGCGAATCGCTTTAACCACGAGCCGTTAAGACCGCGTAAACTGCTTTTACACAAACGACAGCTCCAAAAACTGTCCCAAGCCGTCGTGCGCGAGGGGCGAACCTTGATTCCGCTCATTTTGTACTTTAGCCAAGGCCGAATAAAACTCGAACTTGGCCTTGCAAAGGGAAAGAAAAACTACGATAAACGCGAGGCGTTGAAACAAAATACTGCTAAAAGGGAAATTGAACGTGGACAATAATATGCTTCTGCCTCTACAGACTGAGTATATCGAGAGACGAAAGACGAAGGGGCGAGTTCGTTGGTTTAAACACGAGTTGGCTTATGGCTTTATCACGGAGGAGGGGTTTTCTGAGGATATTTTCGTCCACTACCAATCTTTGCAAATGCCAGGTTTTAAGAGCATTCGTGCGGGTCAACGAGTAATGTTTGAGCGCTGCGTAACTGACGACGGCGACCTTGTAGCCATCAACGTCGTCCCGATCAAAGAAAAACACGCAAAACATAGTCCAGAAAACGTTTAGAAAACTCTTATCGCTCTCATTTTGGATAAAAAGTGCGATATATTTTGTCATTAAATTTACCAATCTGAATCAAGTGAAGAGATCATATTTTGTATTGCTGAGATTGAGCAATAGAAAAGAGCAGTTCCGTCAGTGAAATTTTGCATTTCCTTTTTTTCGGTGCTATTGTAGGTTGATCGTGAGGGCAAAATGGAATAGTTGCCTTCATCGTTTGCAATGATTGTGGAAGGAGAAGAAAATGAAAAAGTTGGCTTGCCTGTGGGTGGCGATGCTCGTTATTTTGTGTGGGTTTGAAGCATTTGCACAGGACAGTGATGGTCAGTCTGCGACTGGCGACTCCATTGCTGTCATGAAATTAGACACAGAAGGTGATGTTGATGACTCGCTACGAAGCTCACTTTTGGACGCTGTGCGGACTGAGGTACTCAACTCGAATCGCTCTATCGATGCCAGAGGTGGGGATGTTTCCTATCTTGAGATGCAGATCCTAACGAATTGCGACAGGGCGGCCTCCATCGCCTGCTACGAAGCCGCAACGGATATGTTAGGCGCCTCTCAGATTATCTCTGGCACAATGAACGAAAATGGAACAGCCAAGCTTATTTGGTACGTTACGGGGAAAGGTATTTTTAGAACCGTCGAAGGCTCCGTTACCGATATTGATAGCTCGGTAAAGCTAGCTCAACGCCTGCTCGTTGGCGATATGGGCTCCTTAGTCGTGACGAGTAATATTCCTGGCGCGGACATCATTATTGATGGCAAACGCATGGGAATGACGGCGGAGTTCCTAGATAACGCCCAAAAGATAAAACTTGTCGCTGGCACCTATATTGTTGCAGTACGAATGGATGGCTACACCAGCCAAGATCCGCAAAAAGTAGACGTCCTTGGTGATGAAGAAGTGGTTGTTAACTTCGACCTCGCCGTTAAACTTGACCAAAGCAAAATGCAACGCGTGATGAAGTACACGGGATGGGCGCTCTTAGGTACTGGCGTTGCGAGTATGGCGGTTGGCGGCATCGTCACTGGGCTAGCCTACGATTCTCACTCTAAGTTACGAGACTGCCTAAAAGACAGTAAGGATACAACGGTAACTGGCTGTGATCCAGCCATATATAGCAAAACTACCCCCAAAAATATCAATAAAAAAGCTAACCACATGAGGACAGGAGGGTTTAGTGCTCTCGGTGCTGGAGGTGGTCTAGCGGTTATTGGTTCCACCATGCTCATCCTTGGTTACTTTTATGATTTCGGCGCCGATGAAGCCATCGCAGGGATGCCAAAGCTCAATCTCGCGCTCAGCCCCGAGTACCAAGGTATGGGATTACAATGGAACTTCTAATCCACATCATCATGCAATAACAAAATGAGCGCCTGAGTGGGCGCTTTT
>JBBAEA010000037.1:0-26063 GCA_041656175.1 Bradymonadales bacterium
TTTATATAATTGCGAGAAGTTCCCAATGTACAGGCATTTTATTCTGTATTGCGTGGTAATGCAAGGATTTTGTACGTTTTTGACTTTTTCAACAGGCTGTAACGCGGGGACACCCCGCGACGCCCCGTCCAGTTTTTGGCGAAACAGGACTTTGCGGCTGCCCTACTCGCCCCCCGACGCGATTGTTCAGACCGTCCTTGCACTCATTGTAGTAGTAGCCTTATACAATGTTTTCTTGCTGCAACTTTGAATGTTTGAATTGTCAACTAAATTATTGTATAATTCCCTGTGGGTGAGGTGGGAACTTAATATTGGGTGGTACTTCAGCTTTAAACAGAGGCGGCTGTGAAAAGATTTCTTGGTGTTTTAGCATTAATCCTATGTATGTGCGCTGGAGCGACCGTATTTGCTCAGGAAGATAGCGGGAGCGGGCGCTTTTCAGAAGGACAGCGGTTACTGAACCAACAGGCTTTTGAAGCGACAAGTGAAAATGACTTTAAGAAAGCCGAAGGTCTCTACAAGTCAATGCTTCTTTTGGGAGAGCACAACGTCACATACCTTAACCTTGGTAGAGCGTATCTTAAACAAGGCAAGTGTATGGAAGCAGCTTCTACGCTCAACAAAGTTGAATCTGCCCCACAAGTCGAGGGTGTCCCCCTTGAGGGGATTTTGGCGAGATTGACCGAATATAGGGAAGAAATGACGGAACTATGTACGGCTCGTATGGTTCTTGATTGCAAACCCAAAGAGCTCTTAGTCTCGATTGATAGTGGCGAAGAGTTCGTCTGTCATGAAGCGCCTATACCCATGTCTCCAGGTAACCACACCTTTATCATGCGTTACCAATACCCCGGTAATCCATCCTTCGACAACGCGGCCACCATGGATGACCTTACTGCTAACGAAATTACTACGGTACAATTAACCGTCGAAAACTCCGCTGAAATGATTCGATGCGGTGGAATGACTTATGAAGAGAGGGAGCAGAAATCTAAGCTCTTCAAAATTCTTGGCTGGTCATTTGTTGCTGTAGGTGCTATTGGGGTTGCAGGTTCTGCAGGGTGGTTAGGGTACGAATTCTTAGATATAAGAGAAAGTCTGCGCAAGCATAACGATGACCCTGAATTTACCGAGGACGAGCATAGCTCCGCCTCTGTGCGCAAAGAAAAATTCGACAAAAATAAATTATATGCCTTCATAGGCATTGGTATCGGAAGTGCGTTCGCTATCACTGGTATTACGCTGCTTATCTTTGATGCTATCCAACATAGTGGCGACTGTACGGCGCTAGCTTGTGCGCCTAAAAAAGGCTTGGAACTCTATCCCGTCTTTGGCGCTGGTTCAGATGGAGCGAATTTTGGCTTAAATCTTAAGTTTTAAAGCCATATTGTATGAAACTAGGCAAGCCTTTTGGTTTGCCTTTTTTTTTGTGCTTGGCGCGGCGTCTATGCATCTTTTTAGTAATCCTTACCCTAACTTAGTGTAAAGAGGCGTTTAGCGCAAGCGCAGAAAGGCTCTAAAGCATTCCCCCCCCATCCGTTTAACTAAGTCACTTTTTCAATCTGCAGGGAGTTGATCCAAAGTGCTTTTGAGGTTAGCTTAGTGGCGGGGAATAGTGTTGTGGGCAAGCAGTTTTTATTTAAGAAACTTGCATAACTGATTGACTTAAGAAATAGGCGCATGAACCAGCATTTTGATGAAAAGCAAGACGATACTGGCTTATCTGAGTTTTTAGCTGCGGAGCTCGATCCAGATGCCGCGGAATTACTGCGGGATCTCGAAGATGATGACGAAACGAATAATGAGCTCAGTGAAGAAGCCGAAATGCCGCGCCTAAGTAACCCCTCGCTAGCTAGTGTCATGGCGGCGACTCCATCGACTATCTTAGATGGCGTTGCATCCCAAGAGCGCAGTTTATCCTTGGGTAGTGCTGAATTTCCTAGTATATCGCGCAGTCACCCATCCTTGGCACCCGTGGCAAAAGCTGAGCAAGCTAGCGAAACGGAAGCTGATATGGAATCAGACGCGATGGCACAAGAGGAATTCCTCGCTGGTAAAACCATACCACAACTCATGCTGGTTCAGCTCGCCAAGCCCGCAAGCGACGCTGAGGTGGAAGAAGCGGTGGCAGATAACGGCGATGAAGAAGAGTCGTATGATTCTGAGCAAGAGTTAAGTGGAAACGAAATAGAGGAAAATGAGCAAAGTAGCGCCGATAAACCAAAGCCTCCACTGCCCAGTGCTGTAAACGAAAAGCAACAAAAGTCTAGTTCCTCCGAAAAGTTGGCAACCGTCGATGCCGAAGGGAAAACGGCAGAGAGCAAAGCTGTGTCTAGACCACCGCGTAAACCCTCTGCACCGCCCCCCGTTCCGGCACAAGCGCCGCAGCGCATGCTCAAAGATAATGAAATTGCGCTTACCACTGAAGCGCTCAGTGCAATGTGCGCTGGTGGACTACTCGATGAAGCCCATGATCTGGAGAAGCACAGCTTCACAGATAATAGCTGGTATACGCAGATCTTTAATGATGATTTCTTGCGCACGATACCAAGTGATGTAGACCGCCAGTCTAGGCGAGAGACAAAGTTTATTATCGATAGATTAGGGATGCAGGAAGGAGCGAGGATGCTAGACCTTTGCTGTGGCTATGGTCGGCACACGCTGCTTATGTCTCAGCAAGGCTTTGATATGGTTGGCTTTGACCTATCGATGATCATGCTCAAAAAAGCGCTAGCCGACGCTCAAAAATCGGGGCTTTCCATTAAGTTTGTTCACGGGGATATGCAAAAGCTGTCCTTTAAATCCATATTTGATGGCATTTACAACGTTCAGACTTCTTTCGGTTATTTTAACGATCAAAAGAATTTTAAAGTACTCCAAGGTATTTTGCACGCACTAAAGCCCGGCGGACGCTTCTTGATTGAAACAATAAACCGAGACTTTTTTGTCGATCAACTACCGCACCGCGTTTTCTGGAAAGGTGTAGACTGCACCTTATTTGAGGAGGTCGATATCGATCATTTCCTCGGTGTGCTCAAGGTCAAGCGTTCCTTTGTTTTTAATGACTCTGTACGCGCGCCTTGGGAGCAGTATATCAATATTCGACTCTACACCGCTGCTGAACTTCGTGGTCTACTTCTACGCGCTGGCTTTGATATTATTGAGCTTTCGGGTGGTTATTCTTTGCCAGGTGCATTCTTTGGTGCACAGTCGCCGCGCATCATCTTCGTTGCCGAGCGCCCCATCAAGTAAACGCAGCAGGGATCCATTTTTAAACTTAACGCCTTACTTTAAGCTGGCAGGGCAGTGGGTTTAATGAGGATGATAGGGTTTACGCGAGCATTAGGCTGCTAGAACACTGAATATGTCATACTTATAGCGCCAAAAACTTGCATCTTTAGCACTTGTGTATAGCTTTGGCGCTTGTAGGGGAATAGTCTGTATTCTTCTTATATATTCCACATATAACAAGGTTTAAGATGGGAATTTTCGATAAATTAAAGGCAATATTTAAGCCTACACCAGAGCAGAAGGCAGAGCGTTTACTCGCTCGCATCAGTAATATGTACAGCCAAACACAGGATAGGCAGTATTATCTGCATCAAACCCGTGAATTGGGCGGTGAATTAGCGGCAAAAAATCTTATTCGTCGTTTTACCTGTACCTGTGAAAACAGCACGGTCGATGCCGATGAAAAAGAGTTGACGATGCAACTTTTGCTTAGCTTGGGTCAAGATGCTGTGGAACCACTAAAGCATCATTTATTCCACAACGACAAAGACTTTAACTGGCCATACCGCACTTTGGCTCAAATTATCGATGAAGCGGAACTTATCTCTTTCCTCATTGAGATACTTGAAGAGATCGGACCCGAATACGTCCGCGATCCAGAGAGAAAAGAGCAGATTATGCTCATAGCCAAGTCCTTCGACTCGGAGCCGCTAGCCAAAGCCATTTTACCTTATTTGGGCGACGACAACGAGACCATACGCTTTGTGGCGGCCGATTCTGCTATTGCACACGCTTATCCTTTTAATATAGAAGCGCTATCGGAACGCTTGGCGCTCGAAGAATCGCAACGCGTAATTGCCCATATTGCTGATGCTTTTAAAACCAATGGCTGGACAGTATCGCCTTGTAATCGCGAGGAAATTACTAGCCGCCTACCCCAAGCCTATAAGCTTAGGTCAAACTGTTCGATAGCGTAGTTTGAGCGGTTTTCCTCTTAAATCCATGCCAATTTTTATCGACAAAATTCAGCTTCCCTACAACACAGCGATAGCGCCCATGGAAGGAATCACCGACGCCGCTTTTCGCAAGCTGCTTCGACGTTTGGGGGGCTGCGGTTTGAGCGTGACGGAGTTTGTAAACTGCGAAGCGTTAACGCGTGATGTTCGTCGAATTTGGGCAAAAGCCGAAGTTTATGAGGACGAAAGGCCAGCATCCGTGCAAATATACGGCAGAAAAGTGGAATCGCTCGCCAAAGCTGCGGCAATGTGCGAAGAGCGTGGAGCGCAGATCATCGACCTCAATTTGGGTTGCCCAGCGAAGCAGGTTGTTGCGGGAAACGCTGGCAGTGCTTTGATGCGTGAACCAGAGCTATGCAGCGAAATCTTTCAAGCCGTAGAGTCTGCTATAAGCATACCCTTTACCGTAAAAATGCGGCTAGGCTGGGATTCCCATAGCTTAAACGCCGTTGATATCGCCACGCGCGCCCAAGATGCGGGCGCCAAGATGGTGGTAGTTCACGGACGCACGCGGGCTGAAGCTTATCGTGGCAAAGCGCGCTGGGATATGGTGGCTCCAGTTGTTGAAGCGCTAAAAATTCCTGTCATGGTAAACGGCGATATTCTGACGCTTCAAGATGCGCGCGATGCACTCAAACAAAGTAAAGCGCAGGGAATCATGGTGGGGCGCGGACTTTTGCGCAATCCTTGGCTATTGCGCCAAATTTCGGATGAAGCCCAAGGACGCGAAATTTACTCGCCCTGTTTAGACGAAAGACTGCATTTTATTTTCGAGTACATGGAGCTACTACAAGATTCACTGCTCTCGCCGACTGCTGTACTCGGACGCGTAAAGTGTTTTGTGGGCTATTTTACAAGAGCACTGGCCTATGCTTCCCAGATGCGCCAACAAGCGTACCGATCACGCGATCTTGAAGAACTAAGAGGCCACTTATTGCATTACTTTGATGTGCTCAAGGCTGAGAAGCTTGATGATATCTTTGACCGCCATGTTACCGAAGGCCAAGACCCCAATTTACGCGAGGGCGATCCGCGCAGCTTTTAGTATGAATTTAGAGTATCTTAAGGAAGCTCTAAACAATGTGAAAATTGCCAAAAACCTAGCTAGTCTGAACTCAGTCAAAAACTCGAATTTTGCTTTTTCGTGGTTTTAAGAGGGGGGAGCGCAAGATCAGCTGAAGAATTCGCTTAATGACGCACGCTTTGCAAAGGCTGAGCGTTTAGCGAAGACTTTGCAAAGCGTAGCGGAATTTAGCGAATTGAGAAGCAAGCTTGCGCGCGGGGGGAAACCTCCCCCCGCCCCCCAAAACTAGCCCTTTATAGCGTTAATGCTTAGTTTCTGGGCGCAAAACTTGTAGAAGTTTTTTAAGGTCGGAGTTAAATATTATTGCCAAAATCACGAAAGATGCCGAAGAATATATCAAACACTCCCACCAAAGCCGAATAAAATCTAGCTTTACAAGCAAAACGGCGAGTGCTAGGAACGCAAGGAGCGGCGGCAAGACGCGGATAACTTCGAGCAAACTCTTGGCTTGGATGCCGAGGCGATTGATGGCAAAATGGATGTTTGACGCGGCGGAAATGCTATTGGCGGCAATAAGAATGATAGCGAGTCGCATGGGGCTGAGCGCACTTTGAAGGGCGA
The DNA here is from genome assembly GCA_041656175.1 of Bradymonadales bacterium. GTDB lineage: Bacteria > Myxococcota_A > Bradymonadia > UBA4248 > UBA4248 > JBBAEA01. Next base: position 5,893 of record JBBAEA010000037.1, read on the forward strand.
GTATGCCGAGAATCATGAAGGAAAGCCGAGCGATGGAGGAGAAAACGCGTCGGCGCTCGCCGTTGAAGGCGATGATGACACCTTCAATGAGGTCGAATGAAAAGATGACGGCAGCAGCGAATAGGACTTGGGCGATGGGTGTAGCGTCGGTCCATTCTGCGCCGTAAACGCTGGGAATGAAGCGTAGCCACACGTAGCCTACGGCGCTGACGCAAAGGGGAACGAGTAGGAGATAGCGTAGAACTTGTGTAAATAGCGCGCGACAAGCCTGAATATTGTTCTGTAATTTTGCGAAACCAGCGAATAAAACATTGCATGCGGCGCCAGTGAGCGAAGATATGGGGTTGATGGCAATTTGTAGTGAAATATTGTAATAACCGAGTGGTAAAGGCGATAGGATGCTGGAGAGTAGGAGTTTGTCGAGGTTGTAGAAAAGTTGTGTAAGTACGAGGGAGAACACTTGCCACATGCTGAAGCTGAATAATTTTTGAAAACTGCGAAGTCGGAGAGCTAATTTTGGGCGCCAATCGACAGCGATGCTGGCGGTGAGGTAGCGAACGAGGCGTTGGAATACGAGCGCAATAGCGATGCTCATGGCGCCAAAACCGAGTACGGCGAGTGCAAGGCTTGAGCTTGCGAATGCGATCTCTCCAGCGATATCGCGAGCGGCTAGGGAGTTAAAGCGTAGGTCGCGTTGTAATTTTACGTTGGGTACGACGGCGAGTACGGATAGTGGGATGGCAAATGCGGCGATGGGGAGTAGTCCTTTGAGCGAGGGTGCATTAACGGCGATGCTGATGGGGTCGGCGAAATACAGCAGGGCGAGTGCAGAGACTGTGGCGGTGATGATATTGAGGGTGTAGACGCTGTGGAAGTCTGACTCGTCGAGTTGTTGGTGTTTAATGAGTGCGGTGCCGAGTCCGAGGTCTGCGAAGGTAATGGGTAGGTTTACGCAAACCATAATGAGTGCGGTGTATCCTATTTCTGTGGGGCTAAGCCAAAGAGGTAGGAGCAATACGCTGACTATGCGCAAAGACATGGCTAGTAGGCGTGCGCCCATGGAAGCGACTAGGCCGCCCGTGATTTTTTTTGATATTTTGTCTTGGCTTGAATGGGTCATAACTTGCGATTTTTTGCTAATACGCTAACTTTGCACTTGGCGTGCGTATAGTAAGGTACGGCGCAAGGGTGCTTGAATTAGCGGGAGAAGCAGTGTCTAATCAAAAATGTCGTCAATGCGGCAGATACAATCCGCCTGAGAGCCGATTTTGCAATAGCTGCGGCAACACTTTAACGGCGTCGTTTGTGCCAGCCGATGGTATTTTGAGCCCAGGCGCGGTTTTGCGCGGGAGCTATGTTGTAGAAGATGTCATTGGTGAGGGTGGAATGGGCGTTGTATATCGCTGCCACCACAAAACGCTGGGTTCCCAATACGCGTTAAAAGTGCTCGAAGCAAAGCTTGCGCGCATGGAAGTGCTGCGGAACCGATTTTTAGCCGAAGCCAAGATCCAAGCTACCGTGATGCATCCGCACATTGTGCGAGTAATGGATGTTATAGATTCGGACGGCATCTTAGCCATGGTGATGGAGTATATCGAGGGCAAGGCGCTGGACGAAATTCTTGAGGAGATCAAGTTTTTGACGCCGAGAACGGCGATTTCGGTAGCTTTGCTGATTCTCGATGCTGTCGGCTACGCGCATCACTCTGGGATTGTACACCGAGATTTGAAGCCTTCCAACGTTATGATCGAAGAGAAGTACGCCAAAGACGCGATGTGGAAGGGCGTCAAGGTTATGGACTTTGGGATCGCGAAGCTGCTTCAAGAGGAAGATCGGCGTACGATGACTGGGGTCAAGATGGGGACGCCGCGTTATATGGCGCCAGAGCAAATTGAGAATGCGCGCGAGGTTGATGAACGCGCCGACGTCTACGCGATAGGTGTTACGCTTTATGAGCTGCTTTGCGGTAGAACACCGTTTGAGGAACTTCGCGAATTTGAGTTACTCAAGGCGCAGCTTACGCAGAATCCGCCGATGATGCGAAACTTCAACCCCAATATCCCCGAGCGGCTAGAAGCCGTGGTAATGAAGGCGCTTGAGAAGGAGCGCGATAAGCGCTACCCGAGCGCCGAAGCGTTTCAGAGGGCACTGCTCGATCTTGGCAACAACGAAGAGCTTAAACTCGTGTTAAAGCCTCGCGATGTCGTCGTTGACTTACAGAGTAACCAAAAACTGCAGCGCAAAATTGGTAAAGCCATCAACAAAAATTTAGCCAAAGCCGAAGATGCACAAAAGCCTAAAGTAAGTGCGATGAGCGAGAAGGTGAAAGCACAAATCGACACCGCATCTCAAGATGCTTTCGCGCGTACAGAGGCAGAATTGCCCAAAGCCGAAATTGTTGCGCCAGCCGTTGATGAAGCCAAGGTCATAGCGAAAGCTACTGGCAAAAAGCGAACTAACAAAGCAGCTACACAGGAGAATAAACAGGATAACGCTCTAGTTCTTAAAGAAGCGGAGATAGCGCCGGGTCGACAAAACGTTAAAGTTTCCAACGACCCCGCTCTTGTACAAAAGCGTCGAAAGTCTCGCGCCTTGTTTTGGGTGCTTTTTCTTATGGCGACGCTTTTGGTAGTAGGTCTGGTGTACCGCCACTACCACAATATGCAAATCGTTTCGGTAAATGTGGCGACAAGCCCAAAACCCGAGGAAGCGCCTAAAGTCGAGGTCGACGACATCAGTCGTTTAGCGCTCAAAATCAACACCACACCGACAGGGCGCATGGTGTATATCCCTGCCGCTAAGCATTGGATCAGCGTCATCAAGGACGGGAAGCCCGCGCTAAAACAGGAGAAACTGCCTTCGTTCTATATCGATCAAAGCGAAGTTTCCTACTATCACTACCTAAAGTGCGTCAACGCTCAAAAGTGCCCACCTCTTGCAAATCCGCCTAGTTCCTTGGCCATGCCCGTTAGTCAAGTAGGCTATGGAACGGCGCAAGCCTATTGCGAGTGGGCAGGGAAACGTCTACCTAGCGCCATCGAATGGGAGGCCGCTGCACGTTTTGGAGGAGACGCTGATGGCTTGAGTTTCGTCAACGTCGACTGTGTTAGCACCAACTTCGCTGCAAGCAACCGCGACGAGTGCTTCCGTAAAAATCCACAAGGGCCAGAACCCGTCTACTCGCGCCCACAAGGCGCAAATGTTGGCCACCTATACCATATGCTTGGCAATCTTCGTGAATGGACTTCAACGCATTCACAAAATGACAAACAAAAGTACGTCACCAAGGGCGGCAGCTTTAAGAGCAAGCGCAGCGTTGTTAGCATCTCCGCTGAAGTCGCGCAAAGCCCCAATACTGGGGCGGCGGATTTAGGCTGGCGCTGTGTGATGTAAGTCGTGGCTTTTGCGTCTTTGAATTTTGAACCACGAAAAACACGAAAATATACGAAAAATTCTTTTTTATTCTTATAGAACCAGCTTGATATGTAATAATCTATCGTGCCTTTTGTGTCTTTAAATTTTGAACCACGAAAAACACGAAAATACACGAAAAATTCTCTTGTTTTTTATAAAACCAGCTTGATTTTTTATGGTCTTTCGTGCCTTTCGTGTCTTAGAATTTTGAACCACGAAAAACACGAAAATACACGAAAAATTCTCTTGTTTTTTATAAAACCAGCTTGATTTGTTATGGTCTTTCGAGTCTTTCGTGTTTTTCGTGGTAAAAAAAGCTTTTCGAGCCTTTCGCGTTTTTCGTGGTAAAAAAGCTTTTCGAGTCTTTCGTGTTTTTCGTGGTAAAAAAAGCTTTTCGAGCTTTTCGCGTTTTTCGTGGTAAAAAAAGCTTTTCGAGCCTTTCGCGTTTTTCGTGGTAAAAAAGCTTTTCGAGTCTTTCGTGTTTTTCGTGGTAAAAAAAGCTTTTTTTGCATGCCCCCCGTTTAGTTAATGGCTACGGGCGGCTCACCTGGTACGATAATCGCGACATTTTGGGTGTCGAAGACTTGACCTGTAACGGGGTCGTAAACTTCGATCACAGCCTTAAATAATTTTGCCTCAATGCTATCGGGTACGTAGCAGTCGTTATTCTTGGCGCTCACCTCAAATTTTAGCGTAGAACTTGCTCTGTCGGGCTTTGCCGTTCCAGTGGCAAAGTTCGTAAAACCATCGTTATAGCCCTTCCCAGCGAAATCCTTACGTGTTGCTACGGGGCTACAAGATTTCTCGGGCTCTTGGGGCGGTGGCTCATAACTGATAGCTTCGACGCGGTCAATAAAGCAGCTCGTGTTCTTGCCAGCAGGTAGATCGTATCCACTGACACGCGTGGTAATGTCGTAAGTTGCGTACTTCACCAGAGCCTCTACACCCTGTACGACGACTTCTTGAAAATCATCTTGAATGAGAGGAACAAGATACGACAGCGTACACATGCCGTTGGAAGGCGCATACGAAGGTGGATCATTAAATAAGTTAGTACAACATTGATCTGTTCCGCAGAGCCAGCTGTTATTATTATTTTTAAAAGCACACACTGGAACTACTGCGTTTGTAGCCATAGAAATTTTACGCCCTTGTACCGCAATAGGTCCACTGTCATCACTGGATTCTTTGTTTGGTCGCAATGTAATAACGCGCGCTCCCAGTTTTTTGAGTGCAGCGAAAGTTTGCGTGCTGTTATGGGCACCCGTGACATTGGCTGGATTGTGCGAAAGAGCATCGGAGACACTCAAAATTATAGGCAGCGAAGCAGCTCTGAATTGCCCCCCACCACGCCTGTTTGCAGCAATCGGCGTTGTCGAGATTTCATTTGGCACTCCCTCGCCGGTAGCAATTTGGTAGAGCGACTCGATGGCAATTTCGGGCGCGTCAGTCGTTGTATGTACGATATTCTGCGCGGTAATGGCATTAGATACCGCAGTGATATTCTCGCTAATGCCCGACGCAAGTTTCCATATGGGTGTAACATCAAAGTCCGTGAAAAATGCCACACCAAACGCACTCTCGCTCACTCTTTCACGAATATTTTGTGGCAAAGCACCAGATAAAGCTGATTTTAGGGCACTCAAAGAGTGTTCCATAGAGCCAGTAATATCTAGGCTAAAGAAGATATCCGCTTTTTGCACACGCGGCTTAAATGTCAATACTTGGCTACTAGCTTCGCCACTCACAGGTAATTCAAAATAGAATTCATAAAACTCGCCAACACCCTTGTTGGGGTCACAAATATACTCTTTAGTGTCTTTGCCCGCTTCCTTAGCGCTAACATATTCCGCCAAATCCGAGTAGCCATCCCCGTCCGCGTCTTTGAGTATACGCGCGTCCACGCCGTTGTCACAAACGGGTTCAAACTTATCGAGTAAGCCATCGTTGTCAGAATCGTGATCTTTAAAATCGGGTATGCCATCCTCATCGCTATCCAGCGGCGTATCGCCGTCGCCAAATTCAATTTTGTCGCTTATGGTGTCGCCGTCGGCATCGTGTACATAACGATCTGCGAACCCATCACCATCGGAATCGCTACTAGCTTCAAAAAGATCCAGCACGCCATCTCCGTCGCTATCGGGATCAAGATAGTCTGCCACCCCGTCACCGTCACAGTCTAAGGGGTTTTCTGGCGTCCCAAAAGGATCGGCCACGGTGTCGCCGTCGCAGTCGAAGGCCGAAACGGGCTCACCATTTTCATCGCGGACTGCGTTGCCGTTTGCGTCAAAGCGTACTAACCCCGATATTTCTTGGCTATCATCTAAACCATCGCCGTCGTTATCGGGGTCAATATAATCGGGCACGCCATCACCATCAGTGTCTACAGGTTTCGTAGGCTCTGGACCCGCCTCCACGGAATCGGGTATCCTGTTGTCATCGCTATCGAGATCCCGAAAATCAGGCACCGTGTCCCCGTCACTGTCTACCGGTCGTTTGTTCGTATTCCCACCTGTCCCCGCTTCCACAGCGTCCGGTATGCCGTCTCCGTCGCTATCGAGATCGAGATAATCAGGCACCGTGTCCCCATCGGTGTCGACAAGATCGCTCTTTCCTTCATACCTGTCGGCGATGGTGTCGCCGTCCTCATCGGGTTCGTCATATTCGGGATTATCAGGATTATCTGGATTATCCGGATTATCCGGATTATCTGGCGTCTCATTTTCCTTATTATCCTCGCTACCAAACGTTCCACCCCCACAGCCCCAAAAACTCATCGCTATGATGGCAAACAGCCACACAAACAAACGGCTACGCAACATATATCCTCCTTATCCACGGCTTCGCGCCCATTATATTATAGACAGGATTTCACGAAATGAAACAAGCTATTGACTAATTTGTTTTATAAGTCTTTTTTTGTTGGGGGAGCGCCCCCTACGCGCGGGCTTCCCTCGAAATTCGGCAAGATTTGTTGTATTTTTTGCAGCGTTTCGACTGTTCGTCAAACCACTGCAAAAAATACAAATCTAGCCGAATTTCTCAGGCGATCCCGCACTACCCCCCGAATTGTCGTTCAGAAAACTTGTTGTACGCAAGCACAACATTCATGAAAAAAGCCGCCCAAAAGCGCGGTGAGATAAGAAAACAAGCAAAAAGCCAGTAAACACCGCGTTTTAAGGACAGAGGGCAAACAGGTTACAAGTGAATAACCGAGCAAGAGGGGCGTTATCGTCAAGATAGCGTCCCTTTTTGCATATTGCCGCGCCGCAGATAAAAAATCTGTGGCGTTTTTTTATGCCCGAAAGAAAGGAGGTGCAGCCGGAATGTATTTCACAAACGGCGAGAAGCGGGCGTTTGAACTGCTCATGCAGCAGAAACCGGGATTTGACCGCTATCAATCCGGCTGTGCCGGAAGTGATGAAGATTGCGGCACTTGCCGTTTCTATCGCCCGCAATGGAAATATGAGTTTTGCGTTTTCAAAGAGTGTCCCTATTGCCCCGGTAAACGGACGCGGAAAACGACTATCGGCATGGACAAATAGACAGGGTAAAAGCCTTGTGTTATGCGGCTTTGCAGAAGCGAAACCCGCATAGTGCGATACTTCATACCTAAACCCGCAAAAACGGTTTTCTAATTGTCCACGCAGACCGAGAAAGGAAGTGATGAAAAATGCCAGTTTTCCGAGTGGAACGCAATACGGGATATACCGTTATGAGCAACCACCATTTACGCAACAAGGAATTGACCTTAAAGGCAAAAGGGCTTTTGTCGCAAATGCTGTCTTTGCCGGAGGGCTGGGACTATACCCTTGCGGGGCTGTCCCGTATCAACCGGGAGAAGATCGACGCAATCCGCGAAGCAGTTAAGGAACTGGAAAAGGCCGGGTATATCGTCCGTAGCCGGGAGCGCGACGGGAAAGGCCGCTTACGCGGCGCGGAATATGTTATCTATGAGCAGCCGCAGCCGCCTATATCGGATTTACCTACATTGGAAAATCCAATATTGGAAAAACCAACGCAGGAAAAACCTATGTTGGAAAATCCAATGCAATTAAATAAAGATATATCAAAAACAGATTTAGAAAATACGGATTTAATCAATAACGGATCCATTCCTATCCATTCCCCTAACCCCTCTCCTTTGACGGGTACGGCAGAGCCGGAAAGGAAAAGAACGGAAGCGAGAAGCGAAAGCGCAGTAGAGATATACCGGGAAATTATCAAAGACAATATCGAATATAATCACCTCATTCAAAACTGCAACATTGACGCTGACCGCCTAAATGAGATTTTGGAAATCATACTGGAAACCGTCTGCACAGCGCGAAAGACAATCCGTATCGCAGGGGACGACTACCCCGCCGAACTCGTGAAATCAAAGTTTATGAAACTCAACAGCAGCCACATTGAATATGTTTTTGACTGTCTGCATGAGAACACAACCAAAGTACGCAATATCAAGCAGTATTTGAAAGCCGTCCTATTCAACGCGCCGAATACCATTGACAACTACTATTCCGCGTTAGTCAACCATGATCTTTACGGCGGCTGACCGCTTATCCCATAGGGAAAGGAGTTGATACCTTGCAGGAGGAAGTAACACAAAAAGTCATTGCCCTGTCTATCAAAACGGCAAAACTTGACGCGGCTGTGCTGCAAAAGGCATTGAAAATAGCCTTGCAGCAGATAGAAAAGCAGCGCGGCAAGCCCAAACGCGGCAAACAGACCATGCGGCAACTGAAACGATCCGGCGAACAGGTTACGAATATCCAAATCACCGACCAAAATATCAAAGCGTTTGACCCTATCGCAAAAAGGTATGACCTTGACTATCATGTGAAGAAAATCGAGGGCGGCGAGATCCCCCGTTATCTCGTTTTTTTCAAAGGCAAGGATATTGACAGCATGACCGAGGCCTTTCGGGAGTTTGGCGCGAAGAAACTGAACAGGGATAAAAAGCCCTCTATCCGCAAAGCCCTTGCCGCAGCAAAGGATAAGGCAAAGCAACTCAACCAGAGCCGCGATAAGGTGAAAAACATAGATCGGGGGCGTGCGCTATGAAAAATCCTGATTTGAAAAAACTGCTCATTCTCAATCTGCCCTACTTATTTTTCGTCTTTCTGTTCGGTAAAGTGGGACAGGCGGTGCGCCTTACCCCCGGCGCGGATATGTCCGAAAAGGTGCTGCATATCGGGCAAGGCTTTTCCGCAGCCTTTGAAAACGCCTTGCCGAGTTTTCACCCGCTGGATTTACTCGTTGGCATTGTCGGCGCGGTGGTGATACGGCTTGTTATCTATACGAAAGGGAAAAATGCAAAGAAATACCGCAAAGGAACAGAATACGGATCCGCCCGTTGGGGCGGCAAAGCCGATATTCAGCCCTACATAGACCCGGATTTTCAAAACAATATCCTCTTGACGCAGACAGAACGGCTTACCATGTCCAGCAGGCCGCCAAAACCGCAGTATGCGAGAAATAAAAATGTGGTGGTGATCGGCGGCAGCGGCAGCGGAAAGACAAGGTTTTTTGTCAAACCTAATCTTATGCAAATGCACTCGTCCTATTGCGTAACCGACCCGAAAGGAACGGTTTTAGTCGAGTGCGGAAAGATGTTGCAGCGCGGCGGCTACCGCATAAAGGTTTTGAATACAATAAACTTTTCAAAGAGTATGCACTATAACCCGTTTGTGTATATCCGCAGCGAAAAAGATGTGCTGAAACTGACAAATACCCTTATTGCCAATACCAAAGGCGACGGGGAAAAATCCAATGAAGATTTTTGGGTAAAGGCAGAACGGCTATTGTATTGCGCCTTAATCGGCTATATTTGGTATGAAGCCCCCGCCGAAGAAATGAACTTTATTACCCTTTTGGAACTTATCAACGCCAGCGAAGCGCGGGAGGACGACGAAGAATATCAAAGCCCCGTCGATCTGCTGTTTGCTGAATTGGAAGAACGGGAGTCGGAACATTTCGCGGTGAAGCAATACCGCAAATACAAACTTGCCGCAGGCAAAACGGCAAAATCAATCCTCATTTCTTGCGGGGCGCGGCTTGCCCCCTTTGATATAAAGGAACTCCGCAGCCTTATGTCCTATGACGAATTGGAACTTGATACTTTGGGCGACAGGAAAACGGCCTTATTCCTCATAATGAGCGATACGGATAGCACCTTCAATTTCGTTATAGCAATGCTGCAAGCCCAGTTATTTAACCTGTTATGCGATAAGGCCGACGACGAATACGGCGGCAGGCTTCCCGTCCATGTGCGGTGCCTGTTAGATGAGTTTGCCAACATTGGACAAATCCCGCAGTTTGAAAAGTTAATAGCCACAATCCGAAGCCGGGAAATCTCGGCTTCTATTATTTTGCAAAGCCAGAGCCAGTTAAAAGCCATTTACCGGGACGCGGCAGAAATCATTTTGGATAACGCCGACAGTACCCTGTTTTTGGGCGGCAGGGGCAAGAACGCCAAAGAAATATCGGAAAACTTGGGGCGTGAAACAATCGACAGTTTCAATACTTCCGAAAATCGAGGGCGTGAAGTGTCCCGCGGATTGAACTATCAAAAATTAGGAAAGGAGTTGATGACACAAGACGAAATTGCAGTAATGGACGGTGGGAAATGTATTTTGCAGTTGCGCGGTGTGCGCCCGTTTTTCAGCGACAAATACGACATAACCAAACACCCCAACTACAAATACCTTTCCGACGCAGACAAGAAAAATGCTTTTGACATTGAACGGTATATGAAAAGGCAGCCCGCAGCGGTTAAGCCGGACGAAGCCTTTGATATATACGAAATAGATTTGCCCGACGAGGGCGCAGCCGCCGAAGAATAACGGCGGCTTTTTCTTTCCTACAAACAATCTATTTCAAATTATGGAGGTAAACTATGGAGTTTTTTAATAGCGCAGTTGAAGTATTGCAGACTTTGGTAATCGCGCTTGGCGCAGGGCTTGGCATTTGGGGCGGTATTAACCTCATGGAGGGTTACGGCAACGACAACCCCGGCGCGAAAAGCCAGGGCATGAAACAGTTAATGGCGGGGGGCGGTGTTGCGTTGATCGGCCTTACCCTTGTACCGCTTCTTTCCGGCTTGTTTGGCTAATGCCCCTTGCTCAATATCATTTTCCATGCGCCCCGCGCCTTGCGGGGCGCATGAGAAAGGAGGAATAAACCCTTGATATGGCAAATGATTGAAGATTGGTTCCGGGGCATTTTGACAGACGGAATACTCTCTAACCTCTCCGGCCTGTTCGACAGTATCAATACCGAGGTTGGCGAGGTTGCGGGCGAACTGGGGGCAACCCCCGCAGCATGGAACGCCGGAATATTTAATATGATCCGCAGTCTTTCGGAAAATGTGATTGTGCCGATTGCTGGCGTTATCATTACTTTTGTAATGTGCTATGAGTTGATACAACTTGTCATTGAAAAGAACAATCTGCACGATTTAGACACTTGGATTTTTTTCAAATGGATTTTCAAAACCTTTGTGGCGGTGCTGCTGGTAACGAATACTTGGAATATCGTCATGGGGATTTTTGATGTAACGCAAAGCGTCGTCAACGACAGCGCGGGCGTTATCATATCGGACACAAACATAGATATTTCAAGCGTTATTACCGATATGGAGGCGCGGCTGGAAGAAATGAGTGTGGGCGGTTTATTGGGGCTATGGTTTCAATCGCTTTTTGTGGGGCTTACCATGAAAGCATTGACAATCTGCATTATGCTGGTGGTGTACGGCAGAATGATTGAAATATACCTTGTAACCAGCGTTGCCCCGATCCCATTGGCGACAATGACAAATCACGAATGGGGATCCGTCGGGCAAAACTATTTGAAATCGCTGCTTGCGCTGGGTTTTCAAGCCTTTTTGATTATGGTGTGCGTCGGCATTTATGCGGTGCTGGTGCAGACCATTTCCGTAACCGACGACATATCCGGCGCGATCTGGACTTGTATGGGCTATACCGTCCTCTTATGTTTTACCCTGTTTAAGACGGGAAGCCTTGCAAAGAGCGTTTTCAGCGCACATTAAGGAGGTGCAAAATGGCGTATGTTAGTGTGCCAAAAGATTTAACGAAGATAAAAAGCAAAGTCATGTTCAACTTGACAAAGCGGCAAATCGTGTGTTTTGGGGCGGCGGTGCTTATTGGGCTACCGCTTTTCTTTTTGCTCAAAGATACCGCAGGGACAACGGCAGCGGCCTTGTGCATGGTGCTTGTCATGCTACCGCTGTTTCTCTTTGCCATGTATGAAAAGCATGGACAGCCCCTTGAAGTGATCTTACGGCAGTTTATTGAAGTGAAGTTTATCCGGCCAAAAGAGCGACCCTATCAAACCAACAATTTTTATGATGTAGTAACCCGGCAACGCAAGTTAGAAAAGGAGGTGCAGGCGATTGTCAAAGGCAAAGACACAGACCGCAAAGCGTAAATTGACTTCCAAAGAGAAAAAGCAGATTGCGGCGACAATCCGGCAGGCAAAGGGCGACGGGAAACCCCATACCGCGCAGGACAGCATACCATTTGAAAAAATGTTTAAGGACGGGATCTGCAAACTATCGGGCAACCGCTATTCAAAGTGCATTGCATTTGAAGATATTAACTATCAGTTGGCGCAGCCCGACGACAAAACCGCCACTTTTGAAGCCCTATGCGATATGTATAACTACTTTGACGCTTCTATCGGTGTGCAACTGTCTTTAATCAGCCACCATGCCAACAAAGAGGACTTTCAAAAGAACATTACCATTACCCCACAGGGGGACAGTTTTGACAGTATTCGTGAGGAATACTCGGAAATGCTGCAAGCGCAGTTGGAACGCGGCAATAATGGTTTGGTAAAGACAAAATATCTTACCTTTACCATTGAAGCGGAAAATCTCAAAATTGCGCGGGCGCGGCTCAACCGCATTGAAACCGATATATTCCACCATTTTAAGATTATCGGAGCAGCGGCGCAGCCATTGGACGGGAAACAGCGACTTGCGCTGCTGCATGGCCTGTTCCACCCGGACGGGGAACGCTTTTACTTTGATTGGAATATGCTTCCGCAAAGCGGCCTGTCCGTCAAAGATTGCATTGCCCCGTCCTCTTTCCGTTTTGGCGACGGGCGAATGTTCCGCATGGGCGGCAAATATGGCGCAGTTTCCTTTTTGCAGATTATCGCGCCGGAACTCAATGACCGTATGCTTGCCGACTTCATGGAAGCGGAAAACGGAATTATCGTCAATCTGCATATCCGCAGTATCGACCACAACGAAGCGATCAAAACGATTAAGCGCAAAATTACCGATTTAGACCGTATGAAAATTGAGGAACAGAAAAAGGCGGTTCGCAGCGGGTACGATATGGACATTATACCGTCCGACCTTGCCACCTATGGCGGCGAAGCAAAAAACCTGTTGCGGGATTTGCAGAGCCGCAACGAAAGAATGTTTTTGCTGACGCTGCTTGTGATGAACATTGCCGACACAAAGCAGAAATTGGACAATGATATTTTCGGGGCGGCAGGCGTGGCGCAGAAATATAATTGTGCGCTGACCCGGCTTGACTACCAGCAGGAACAAGGGCTTATGTCCTCTATCCCGTTGGGCGAAAACCTAATCAAAATCCAGCGGGGCTTGACAACTTCAAGTACCGCTATTTTTGTACCCTTTACGGTGCAAGAATTATTCCAGCATGGCGAAGCGTTGTATTACGGCCTAAACGCCCTTTCCAACAATATGATACTTTGCGATAGAAAACTGCTGAAAAATCCAAACGGCCTAATATTGGGGACACCGGGCAGCGGCAAGAGTTTTTCGGCAAAGCGCGAAATCACAAACGCCTTTCTCATTACTGCTGACGACATTATCATTTGCGACCCCGAAGCCGAGTATTACCCCCTTGTAAACCGTCTGAAAGGACAGGTTATCAAAGTGTCGCAGACCAGCACGCAATATATTAACCCTATGGACATTAACCTAAATTACAGCGAGGACGACACGCCGATAGCCCTAAAAAGCGATTTTATCCTTTCCTTTTGCGAGTTGGTTATGGGCGGCAAGAACGGCTTGGAAGCGGTTGAAAAAACCTTGATTGACCGCGCTGTTATCAATGTGTACCGGGCTTACCTTGCAGACCCGAAGCCCGAAAATATGCCGGTACTTGGCGACCTTTACGACGAAATCAAGAAGCAGCCGGAAAAGGAAGCCCAGCGGATCGCGTCGGCATTGGAACTGTATGTGCATGGCAGTTTGAATATCTTTAACCACAGGACAAATGTTGATATTCAAAACCGCATTGTCTGTTTTGATATTAAGGAACTGGGTACACAGTTGCGAAAACTCGGTATGCTCATTGTGCAGGATCAAGTTTGGAACCGCGTAACCCTTAACCGCAGCGCGGGCAAGGCGACGCGGTACTATATCGACGAGTTTCATTTGCTGCTCAAAGAGGAACAGACCGCCGCCTATTCTGTTGAGATTTGGAAGCGGTTTAGAAAATGGGGCGGGATCCCCACAGGTATTACCCAAAATGTCAAAGACCTGTTGGCAAGCCGCGAGATTGAAAACATTTTTGAAAACAGCGATTTTGTGTATATGCTCAATCAAGCGCAGGGCGACCGGGAAATCCTTGCAAAGCAACTCAATATCAGCCCGCAGCAGATGAACTATGTTACTCACTCCAACGCAGGCGAGGGACTATTATTTTATGGCAATACGGTATTGCCGTTTATCGACCATTTCCCGCAGGACACCGAATTGTATCGCGTGATGACAACCAAACCCGGCGAGGTGTCGGCATGAGGATAGAAACGGACAAAATCTATTGCGGCGACAGTCTGGAGGTGCTTCAAACCTTGCCGGATAACTGTTTGCATTGTGTGGTTACTTCCCCGCCGTATTACGGCTTGCGCGATTATGGCGCAGACGGGCAGATCGGGCGCGAAGCAACGCCGGGAGAATACATAGCCCGCCTTGTGGCGGTATTCCACGAGGTAAAACGGGTATTGCGGCAGGACGGCACTTGTTGGCTGAATATCGCAGACACCTATTGCGGCACAGGCAGCAAATCAGGACACTTTGACCCCAAATACCCCAAAGGCCGCAACGGGCAGCAGGTTTCTATCAATCACCGCGCCCCCGGCTGCAAGCCGAAAGATTTAATGGGTATTCCCTGGCTGCTTGCCCTTGCCTTACGCGCCGACGGATGGTATTTGCGTAGTTCGATTATCTGGTACAAAGCAAACCCCATGCCGGAAAGCACGCGGGATAGACCGTCGCGGTGCTATGAATATGTGTTTTTGCTGACAAAATCAAAGAAATACTATTATGATTGGCAGGCCGTAGCCGAGCCGATAGCGGCGACAACGGCAACGCGCATGAAAAGCGGAGTTGGAAAAAACAACAAATATGCCGCTACTGTTCCGGGACAAAACCAGCCGCAGAAAATTAACCGCCAACGGGAGAAAGGAGCCTATACCGCAGAAATGATATTGCCGATCCGCAACCGCCGCAATGTTTGGCAAATCAATACCGTACCCTATCGCGGCGGGCATTTTGCCGCGTTCCCGCCAAAACTTGCGGAAACCTGTATTTTGGCGGGCTGTCCTGTGGGCGGGATTGTCCTTGACCCCTTTTTAGGCAGCGGCACAACCGCAGCGGCGGCGAAGCAACTTGACCGCCGCTATATCGGCATTGAGTTAAACCCCGAATACTGCACCCTTGCAGAACAGCGGATCGGAGGTGAAAGCCCATGAGCAAAGAATTAAACGCGCCGGACAAGGTAACGCAGAAAATGACCCATGACGGGGCGATTTTGGAAAATCGGAATACAGGCGAGGTATCAAGTATCAGCCAGCGGGAGCCGGAAGAAAACTATACCAAACCCGCAGCCGACGCAGCGGAACAGGTGATTGACCGTATCGGAACCGAGCATAGCCGCCATGTATCGAAAAAGGCGGGGCAAAAGGCTTTTGACGCAGCGCAGCCGAAAACCCATGTTTCCCGCTTGCACTTTTCCGCAGAGGAACAGGCGACGCCGGAATTGCAAAAATCAATCCACAAATCCAACAAAGCCGCTGACCGTCTGGACGCGGCGCGGGCGGCGATCCCGAAACAGACGAGGATTGTCAAGCAGCGCACTTTTGATGAAGCCGCAGGCAAAGCCAAAACGCGCCTTTCCTTTGAAAAGACGGACAAATCCCCGAATGGGAAGTTGCAGCACAACCCACTTTCCCGCCCTATGCAGGAGGTGGGTAATGCGGTGCATGGGAAAATCCACGAAGCGGAAACCGAAAATACAGGCGTAGAAGCCGGACACAAAACCGAGTTAGCAGGCGAAACGGCGGGCAGATCGGCGGGGCGGGCAGTTCAAAGCGGTATGCGCCGCCACAAATTGAAACCCTACCGGGCAGCGGCAAAGGCCGAGAAAGCGGCGGCAAAAGCAAACGCCGATTTTTTCTATCAAAAGGCATTGCATGAGAACCCCGCCCTTGCACATTCTAACCCTCTTTCCCGTTTTTGGCAGAAACAGCGCATTAAAAAGCAGTATGCGAAAACGCTGAAAACAGGCAAGACCGCGAAAAAGACCGCCGAAGCAACCGCAAAGGCGGCGAAGAAAACCGCAGAGGAAACCAAACGGGCGACCTTTTTTGTGGCGCGGCATTGGAAAGGCTGCTTGCTGGTGGGCGGGATTGCCTTTATCGTGCTGCTGCTCTTTGGCGGCTTGTCCTCTTGTTCTCTCTTTGGCGGGAACAGCGGCAGCGGTTTAATCGCGTCGTCCTATCTCTCCGAGGACGCAGACATTTTGAGCGCGGAAGCGGCCTACTCGGATATGGAAGCAGAATTACAAGATATGCTGGACAATATCGAAAGCGAATACCCCGGCTATGATGAATACCGGGTAACGGCTGACGAGATCGAGCATGACCCCTATGTGCTAATCTCTATCCTATCCGCATGGCATGAGGGCGTTTTTACATTGGCCGACGCGCAAAGCACCCTTGAAATGCTGTTTGATAAGCAATACATTCTGACGGTTACGGAAGAAGTCGAGGTACGCTATCGGACGGAAACAAGGACGGACAGCGAGGGCAACGAATACGAAGTAGAAGTACCCTACAACTATTACATTCTCAATGTGGATTTGGAAAACTTTGATTTGTCCCATGTTCCCGTTTATGTCATGGGGGAAGAAACCTTATCCCTCTATGCGGTATATATGTCCTCTCTTGGCAACCGCCCCGACCTGTTCCCGCAATCCGGGTATATCTCAAAATACTATGAAAACCCGCCCGACGAATACGAAATACCGCCGGAACAGTTGAATGATGAAAAGTTTGCACAGTTGGTAGAGGAAGCCGAAAAATATCTTGGTTTCCCCTATGTATGGGGCGGCAGCAACCCGCAAACCTCTTTTGATTGCAGCGGTTTTGTGAGTTATGTACTGACGAACAGCGGCCTATACAATACGGGCAGGCTTGGGGCGCAGGGGCTATACAATATTTCAACCCCTGTTTCACAGGCAAACGCAAAGGCGGGCGACCTTATCTTTTTTAAGGGTACATACGATACCCCCGGCGTGAGCCATTGCGGGATTTATGTCGGCAATGGAATGATGATCCATTGCGGGGATCCCATTTCTTACACCAGCATTGAAACGAGTTATTGGCAATCGCACTTTTACGCCTTTGGGCGGCTGAACTACAATTAAGATTGGAGGAATGAATATCAATATTGTTTCTTTTGGCGGCGGTACGAATAGTGCCGCCTTACTTATTGGGCTTTACAACCACAAAATACCTGTTGACCTTATCACCTTTGCCGATACGGGCGCGGAACACCCGCATACCTATCAATTTATCGGCCAGATGAACAAATGGCTATCCGAACATGGTATGCCGCAAATTACCGTCGTGCAAAAGGTTGACCGCAGCGGAAACCGATTATCCCTTGAAACCGAGTGCTTGCGTTCCCATACGCTTCCGTCCATTGCATACGGGCATAAGCGTTGTTCGCAAAAGCACAAGATCGGGCCGCAGGAAAAGTTTTGCAACCACTATGCCCCATGCCGCGAGGTGTGGCAGCGGGGCGAAAAGGTAAACCGCTATATCGGCTATGACGCAGGGGAAATGAAACGCTATGAACATTCCCACAAGCACAATGAAGCCGACAAAAAATATATTAACCATTATCCCCTCATTGAAAAATGGGGTTGGGACAGGGACGATTGTATTCGGGAAATCAAAGCGGCAGGCTTGCCGCAGCCGGGTAAATCGTCCTGTTTCTTTTGCCCCAGCATGAAAAAGCAAGAGATTTTGTATCTCAAACAGCACTATCCCGATTTGTTTTGTCGGGCGGTTGCTTTGGAAGAAAACGCTATGCCCTATCTCAAAACAGTTAAGGGATTGGGGCGCAACTACTCATGGAAAGACCGATTTGGAAAGGAGTAAACGACTTATGGCAAATGTAAAATTGGAGCGTATCGAAAAGGACATTTCAAAGACGCGGGCAAAAATCGTTGAGTATCAAAACAGGCTGAAAGACCTTGAAGCGCGGAAAACCGAGGAAGAAAACGCCCAGATCGTGCAAATGGTTAAGGCGGTCAATATCGACGCGGCGCAACTTGCCGCGTTCCTCTCCGCTTATGCAAACGGGGATCTTCCTTTGCCGCAGCAGCAAGGGGACTATCTGAATACGCAGGAGGTAGCCGAAGATGAAGAATAAAAAGTTTATTCGCACCTTTACCGTCTTGATTGCCGCACTTGTCGTCATGTGCGGCTTTTCTGTTACCGCTTATGCAGGGGGCGGCCCAGAGTTTGAAGAACCCGCGCCAGAGGAAGAAACAACGGGCGGTTATGAGCCGCAGCCCCTTACCCCGGACGGAAATATGTCCCTTGTAGACGATATAACGGGCGAAGCGTCCGGCGATAAGCAGTTTATTACCGTCGTTACCAAAAACGGCAACTATTTTTACATCATCATTGACCGCGCCGAGGACGGGGAAAACACAGTACATTTTCTTAATCAAGTGGACGAACAAGACCTTTTGCAACTTATGGAGGACGAACAGGCAGCGGAAACCCCTGTTTGCAACTGTAAAAACAAATGCGCGCCCGGTAGCGTCAATACCGATTGCCCCATTTGCAATACCAATATGAGCGAGTGCGCGGGCAAGGAAGCCGAACCGCAGCCGGAGGAAACCGAGCCAACCGCAGAGGAAGAAAAGGGCGGCGGCATGGGCGGTATTCTGCTGGTGGTGCTTCTGCTTGCGGGAGCAGGCGGCGGGGCGTTCTACTACTTTAGGATTTTGAAACCGAAGCAGGACGCGGCAAAAGGCAGTACCGACCTTGACGATCTCGACTTTGACGAGGACGACGAAGAAATGGAAGATATAGAAACCGAGCAGACCGAGCAGGAGGACGAGGAAGAATGAAACTTGTAATTGCAGAAAAACCGAGTGTAGCAAAGGCAATCGCGGCGGTACTCCATGCCGACGAGAGAAAAAACGGATTTTTGGAGGGTGGCGGCTACCTTGTGTCATGGTGTATCGGGCATTTGATTAGTTTTGCAGACGCAGGGGGCTACAAGGAACAATACCGAAAATGGAACTATGACGATCTTCCCATTGTCCCGCAGGATTGGCAGTTTACCGTTGCCAGCGGCAAGGAGCAGCAATTTTCCATTCTCAAAGACCTTATGCACAGGGAAGATGTAACCGAGATTGTCAACGCTTGCGACGCAGGCCGCGAGGGGGAACTCATTTTCCGTTTCGTCTATGAACAGGCAAATTGCAAAAAGCCCTTTTCCCGCCTTTGGATCAGCAGTATGGAAGAAAGCGCAATCCGCGAGGGCTTTTCAAATCTCAAAGACGGGCGCGGCTATGATAACCTTTATCAATCCGCGCTTTGCAGGGCAAAGGCCGATTGGTTGATTGGCATTAACGCAACCCGCCTTTTCTCTATCCTCTACCATAAGACTTTGAATGTGGGGCGGGTGCAGACCCCTACCCTTGATATGATTGTCAAGCGTGATTATGCAATCGGCAGTTTCAAAAAGGAAAAATACCATGTTGTCCGATTGCAGGCAGGCGGCATAACGGCACTTTCTGAAAAACTCTTTGATGAAGCGGCGGCACAGCAGATGAAAACGGCTTGCGAGAAATCGCAGGCCGTTTGCACTTCCCTTACCAAAGAAGCAAAGACCGCAGCCCCGCCGCGATTGTTTGACCTGACCGCCTTGCAGCGGGAAGCAAACCGCTTATTTGGATTTACGGCGAAGCAGACCCTTGATTATGTGCAAGCACTTTATGAAAAGCGGCTTTTGACCTATCCCCGCACCGACAGCAAATATATTACTTCCGATATGGCCGGATCCACCGAACAACTCATAAACAGCCTTTGCGGGATTTTGCCATTCATGCAGGGCGCAGCCCTTACCCCCGACCTTTCCCGCATTACAAACAATGCCAAAGTTACCGACCACCACGCCATTTTGCCAACAGCCGAGTTTGTGAAAAACGGCTTTGCTGGTTTGGCCGAGAGTGAAAAGAAAATCGTAACCCTTGTATGCGTAAAACTGCTTTGCGCCGTTGCCGCGCCATACGCTTATGAAACCGTTACGGCGGTATTCTCTTGCGGCGGCTATTCCTTTACCGCCAAAGGGAATATACCCATTTGCGAGGGCTGGCGCGAGATTGACCGCCGTTCCCGTTCTATTCTGAATGGGAAAACCGACGAGGACGAAGCCGAGCCGGACA
>JBBAEA010000038.1:0-25806 GCA_041656175.1 Bradymonadales bacterium
TGTGTTTTCGTGTTTTTCGTGGTTCAAAATTTAATGCACGAAAGGCAAGTAAGATTATAACAAATCAAGTAGGGTCTGTAAGAATAAAAAGAATTTTTCGTGTGTTTTCGTGTTTTTCGTGGTTCATAATTTAAAGACACAAAAGGCACGAAAGATTATAACAAGTCAAGTCAGTACTGTAAGAATAAAAAGAATTTTTCGTGGTTCATCATTTTTTCCATCAATAACGTCTTTTTTTACCACGAAAATCCGTCTACCCTTGATTTTTGCCCAAAGATCGCGTTAATACTGCAACGCCGCAGGCGCGTGGTCGGCGAGCTGTATCTTATTTGACAAAGCCAATGCAAGATGAAAAGCTAGATAACGCGGCGTTTTCGCAGAACAGCGATGAGACGCTGATCGAAGAAGAGAAGCCTCCAAAAGCGGAAGTAGCTGCGCAAAACTTTCAGAGTGCGGACGAAAACGAAAAAGAGCCCGATCTCAAGCAAAGCATAGCGATGAGCGCGAAGATGGGGTCCTTTGGTTTATTCTTTGCTTTTGCGTGCATTATCGGTTTTGTCATCGGGCGTTGGCTTGATAAGCAATTTGGCATATACCCGTGGTTAACTATATTTCTCACCCTTTGTGGCGTTATCGCTTCAGTTATAGAATTTGTCAAAATAGTGCAAAAGGCGAGGCGCCTATCTTAGGCTAGGTGCAGAGATGCTTGATTTGGCTTTAATAAAAAAGTCGGCAATAGCCGCGTCAATATTTGCCTTGCTGATTATTGCAGCAGCGCTAATTCTCAACACAAGTTTTATGTTTATGTTGGGAGTCGCCGTCGGTGCTTTTCTCAGTATCGGGCTCTTTTTGCTATTCACGCGCCTTAACCTGCGATATTGGCAAAACCACAAGAACGCCAAAGAGGAAATCTCTATTGGACCCATACTTTTTCTATCCTTTTTTAAAATCATACTGCTCGGTGCGCTACTATTCGCGCTGGTCTATTTCGCGCGCATTGACCCACTCGGGCTAGTTTTTGGCGTTTCGACTTTTTATATTTCCTTGGCTTTTGTGCCAATTTTTTCTAAACCAAGAAGCGCAGGGGAGGGGGAAGATCTCGGGGAGCAAGAACCTGAGCCGTAGCGCTTAAAAATTGGCCGTGTGCATTCAATGTTTTTGTGCTTTACTTGCTTTTGGGGGCTTATTGTTGAACTTTATTAATTAACTGGGCTTTTAATATGAATTTTATACCATCGCTTGCCAGTTCATCTGAAATTAGCGGCGTCGTAGAACTCATACCAGGCATAGACAGCTGGTACAAAGACATTGGTGCGTGGGGCTTTACTCTCATGAAGTCCGCGCCAGTTAGCTTCCTGCACGTAGTAACGACGTTAATTTCGCTGACCTTGGTCTTTTTTCTCATTTCGCGCACCTTCCACAAGTTTAAACCCACGCCTGACGCGAAACTAACGGCGAGGACTTTTTTTGAGCTCATACTTGATGCGATAATGAATTTGTTGATTGAGCAGCTGGGTAGTAAGGAGAAGGCCAAAAAATACCTTCCCCTTATTGCGGCTCTTGCGATATTCATATTATTTAACAACGTTTTCGCGCTAATCCCAGGCTTTGGCCCACCCACGGACAACCTCAACACCAACGTCGGCATGGCGCTCATTGTCTTTTTTGTTTCCAACATCGCAGGCATACGCGAGCATGGCTTTTTTAACTACATGGCTCAATTCTTTGGCCCCGTGCGCAAATGGTACGCACTCCCCCTCATGATTCTCATGTTCCCCATCGAAATTATCGGCCAGCTCGCTCGCCCGCTCTCACTCTCCATTCGACTCATGGGCAACATGTTCGGCGACCACGCGACCGTCGCGGTACTCGCCACCCTATTCGCCATCGCCCTACCCGCAGTCATGATGTTCCTAGGCGTCGTTGTCGTACTTATCCAAACGATCGTCTTTTGCATACTATCGGTTGTTTATATTTCGATGGCAGTGTCCCATCATTAATTCGGCGCAAGCCCTACATTGGAGTTAACATGTCAATTCCCAAGAAAATTGCACTTTTCGCCATAAGCACCTTCACGCTTCTGTGCTGCTTTGTCCCCTTCGCTTTCGCCCAGGAAGCCCTTGAAGCCGCGGCACAAGGCGACATTCACCCCGCACGCTACATTGCCGCAGCCTTCGCTATCGGTATCGCAGCGCTTGGCGGTAGCATCGGACAAGGACGCGCAGCCGCTGGCGCCCTCGAAGGAATCGCCCGCAACCCTGGCGCATACAACAAAATCTTTATGCCAATGATTATTGGCCTTGCCCTCATCGAATCCCTCGTCATTTACGGACTTTTGATCGCTTTATTGTCCATTTTTGCTTAATTTTTATTCGGCATTGACCAATATTTCGATGTCTTTTTTGGCTGGGGGGCATAGCCCCCCTACGCGTAAGCTTCCCTCAAAATAAGCTAAAAGCCGCAACGCTGTGCATTGTTTTCGCTAAACGCTCAAACACCGCACAGCTTGCGGCTTTAAGCTTCTTTATCGGGCGATCTTACGCTACCCCCCACATTACCCCGACTTTGTCTGTAGAGCCCAGCAAAGCCACTAACTACGTAGAACTCGCCAAAAACAGGGCACTACACGAGACTCTGATTAATGCAAAACTGTAGGGGGCAGCTTTCAAAGCTGCCCTTAATTAAAACTACAAAACTCAGGCGAGTTTTCAAAATAAAGTCAATAAAATCAATAGGCTCCACACAAAAGCTAGCGGAGCGTATTTCAATTTCAAAAAACAATGAGGGTTTCTTAGCAAGTTTGATGCGGATTTTAGGAAGCAAAGAAAAAATACGCTTTTCTTAGCAATTTTGAGCCTAGTTCTAGAAAATAAGAATCAGAGAAGAATAAGAAAACAAAAACATCTTTTCGTTGGCGCCTTTCAACACAATTAACATTATCATTGACTTTTACCGCAGATTTCGTTATTCAGCTCTCCATTCGGGGCGTAGCGCAGCCTGGTAGCGCGTCTGCTTCGGGAGCAGAAGGTCGGAGGTTCAAATCCTCTCGTCCCGATTTCCAAAGCGCTTTCTTAAGAAAGCGCTTTTTTTTATGCGGAAAATAGTACAATAACGCAAAGACCACAGCACATATCTGTAGTGGCATGCGCCAAGGCTCTGTACGGCGCTCTACGAATAATCCACGAATGGCGTGGTATTCCAACACACGAAAGCGTTGGTTTGCACGAAAACCGTATAAAACTGCGCTTTCTGCCCACAACAGCTTCCCAGCACCCATCTCAAAGTCTAAGCAAAGACGCTTCGTGCCCACGTTGATGTGAGCGCGTAACGAGCTAAGTTCAGCCTTAGAGCGCACGCTTATCCCTTGCAAGCTCATGCCATCATCTGTCTCTGAGAGCGCTAGCCACAAGCGCTCACTCGTTATGGTAGCAGAACTTAGTGACAAAAATAGTACTAAGCATGCCAAAACAACGATGCGCACTACCGATAAGAAACGCGACGCCTCGTATTTTAGCGCATATGCCGCGTAAGTGATGAGCCAAATTACCCCCAAAACAAAACCGAAGTAGCCCAAAAATCGCGCAGAAAGCTGCTCCGCAAGGTACTGCCCAAATATGCCCGCGTAGAGCAAAACAGCGTAACTAAAGCTCAAAATACTAAGCATGATGCATATGATGCGGAAGCCAGCTTGCGCCTTTTGCCGACTACAGCATTGCCTCGGCTCCTGCTTTATTTCAGCCATTTTAACATACGCGGTAATAACGCTAATAACTCCCAAAAACCACGCTACCGCCCACAAGTAAAGGGACATATCGTTAGCCCCATAACTGTGAACTCCCCACAACAAGCCCCCGCGAACCCATAAATTTTGTGCGAAAACTGAAGAAATAAGTAGAACTATAACGAGTAAATCAAAGAAATAATAAAATAAAGCAAAGTTTTTACTCTCTTTTTTCGAGTTTTTGCTTAAATCAAAAAACGCTTTCGATTTGATCCCGCCATACGCTGTCTTCCGCAACAAAGCAAAGTAAAGGCTTATGGCTAAAATAAGACAAAGGCTAGCTAAGCTCAATCTTTCAATGGCGTCCCAGCGCCAGAGCGCGCCCCAGCCAGGACTGTCTGCGGCCCAGAGCATGCCGAGGAAAATGCAGCCTAGCCACGAAAAAATCGCCAATTTAAAGTGTGCAAAAGCGTTTAAAACTTGCAGCTCATTCTTTCTTGGACTGCGTTCTCTGAGCAGAAAGTAGCCCGCCAACAGCGTTGCTGCTTTGGCTGTCGCCGAAAAAAAAATATGTCCCAAACTCAGGGGGTGGCGCAGCGGGTAGACGAGCTCTTTGCCTAGTCCAGAATGCCCCAGCGCGCAAACACTTATGGCGCCAATAAGGATGCTCAATCCGTAGAGCAGAAGGGGAAGGTAGCTAAAGAACTGTGCACTAAAATCAGTCTTTTCGCTTGGTCGACGAGGGTAAGTTCGGCGAAACTCAAACTTCTCTACGCGAACTTTACGCAAAATGCAGGGCTGCCGCTTCCAAAGCAGGCTAGCTGCATACAAAGCGCACAAAATATTCGCCTCTGCGGCGAGGTAACCGCTTGGGCTGCGGAAAGCTGAAATAAGCCCTAAATATAGTTTTTGGTAAAAAAAGGCGATATTTTGGCTTGGATACGAAAAAATAAACGCCAAAATAATAAAAATCTCAATGAAGATGCAGCTCACAATCATAAGCTGCAAACTTCGTCGAGATCGTGAAAATAGTGGAACGATGAATAAAATGCAGATTAAAGAGACGACGACTAACAGTGCACTTTGCATCTACTATGCGCTACTGCCATGCATCGGTGGTAAAATTGTAGTTCACCGTAACGCCTGATCCAGACTTCACTTTCACCTTTTTGGAGACACGTTTTTGTTTGGGGAGGAACGTGAGCTCTACGGTATGCGAGCCAGAGCTAACCTCGTGGTTAACGATAGGCGTGTTACCAACGCGCTTGCCATCGATGCTCACTGTAGCCCAAGGCGTGGCCTTTACCGAAATGGTAGACTTGCCAGCGGGGGCAGCAGTGGTTTTCGTACCTGTCGCTCTGGGTCTTTGCGCTTGTGGACGCGGTTGGGCGGGCGCACGCGGCGGCGGCGCAACGCGCACGGGTTCTGGTGTTTTGGAGAGCGAAAGCAGAACTTCCTCGGAGCCAGCCTTCGTTGGTGTATGAAAACGCAGCTCCTTAGTGTTTCGGCTCTCGTCCACAAGCTCAATGCTAATAATCTGATTCAGCGGCATATTCTCTAGAACAACCGGGCTCTTGCCCTTATCTTCCCCGTTAACAAAGACCGTGATTTGTTCAGGCTTTGTGTTGATCTGCACTTTGCTCTGCTCCGCCTTCTTCCGGTCGACAGAGGCTGTACTGCTCAGTTCAGCGATCACGTCGGTAGATAAAGACAATAGCGTGCGCTCGATTTTAAGCGGTTCGTGGCCATCGAGCTCAAATTCGATAGTGACGTTATCGCCAAGTTTGGCCTGTTGCTGAGGAATGGGGGTTTTCGTGTCAAGCATTTCGCCATTCACCTTAACACTAGCCCCCGAAGGAATAGATTTTATAGTAATGCTCGCCGCTGGCGCTACAAACTCCATCGCCTCGTCCTCGGCGCTCGAGCCCCCAAAAATCGAAATCATGATAAAAATGAGGGAGAGCAAGAAGAGTATGCCCGAAGTCACGAGAAAACCCCAAGGTGTTCTCGCTTTCACTTGACCCTGAGAATATGCGTCTACCGGTGGCGGTGCAAATTGCGATACAGGAGCAACTGGCGCAGAGATGCTGGGAAATGGAGCATTCGCCACAGGCGGATAGCCTGGGTTTTCCGCCATAGGAGCGCCGTAGGGGGACACATTATGTACAGGTTCAAAATTTCCAGCTTCATTCATTCGATACAGTCCTTGTGCGGGTTGGTAGTCGGGAATGTCAGAGGGGCTACGCCCTTGTTGACCTGTAAGTGCAGCGACATACATTCCTAGCTGTTGATCACTCCCATCACCATGCCACTTCAGATAATTTTCAAGCGTCTCGGCGAGCATCCCGCAGGTGGCATATCGCTCATCGACAACGCGATTGAGCGTCTTCATGACAATATCACCAAGCTCGCGGGGAATATTGGGATCAACGTCGCTGGGATGGATAATGGTGGCCTTGAGAACCTTAGAAAGAATTTCAAAGTCGCTAGCTGCCTTAAACAGCCTATTACCCGTGAGTAACTCCCAAGTTACTGCTCCGAGCGTAAACATATCACTGCGTCCATCAAGGGCTTTGCCTCGCGCCTGCTCAGGGCTCATGTAACTGCTCTTGCCCTTAACCGTACCCACTCTCGTTTTGGTAGCGCGGCTAGCCGCCTTAGCGATGCCGAAATCCATGAGTTTTACGGAACCATCATAAGCAATCATAATATTGTGCGGCGTCGCATCGCGGTGCACAATATTGAGCGGCGTTCCTCGGTCATCAGTGCATTTGTGCGCATAATCAAGTGCCTTCGCCGTTTCACACATAATGCGCGCGACCTGACAGGGCGTAAAACGCTTACCGTGCTCCTCGCACGCGTCACTCAAAATCCGAAGGTCAGTACCATGGATAAACTCCATCGCAATGTACCAATCGGTATTGTGCATACCGACATCAAAAACGCGCACGATGTTGGGGTGCTCAAGACGCCTAGCAATATTGCCTTCGTCCTTAAACATCGTCACAAAGCCTTCATCCTCGGTGAATGATGGCAAAATCCGCTTAACCGCTAAATCGCGCTGGTCTGCGTTAGGATCCGCGAATCGGGCACGGTAAATCTCCGCCATGCCTCCAATCGCTACTACGCCCAACAAGAGGTACTTTCCAAAGGGTTCGGGTTGCTTCATCAATTACGCTCCAAAAATCACGCACGGCCTAAAGCCGTCGGCGCACAGCCTAGCATGCAAAAGACGATTCTTCAATATCCCATACTTAGCAAAAGCGCCAATAACCATGCTCTTGCGTCCCTGTATGCTGTTGATTTTTGGGGGCGGGGGTGAAATCTCCCCCCGCGAGCGAGCCAGCGAAGCGAAGCGCTAAGAAGTGCAGAAAAAATGCACGCAATTATAATATTTCTTCGTTACCGTAGTTCTCGCAAATAATATGTCCCATGGAGCGGTATTCGTGTACTGCGGCGTCCCAGAGCATATCGTGCGTAATCGTCGATTGCGTAGCTGCGGCATTGATGGATGCACGAAAAATGGCGTTCTTAATATGGCCGCCGCTCATTTCGAAGTGCTCGGCAATCGCCTCAAGATCGATATCTTTATCACACGGCGCATTTTTGGGAATGAGACGTCGCCAAAGCTCCGTCCGCTGAAGCGCATCAGGCATAGGAAACTCAATTTTGAACTGAATGCGGCGCGCCAACGCTTCATCCAACCCGCCGCTAAAGTTTGTCGTCAATATCGACACCCCGCGATACGCCTCTAAGCGCTGGAGCAAATAGTTGACGCCTAGGTTTGCGTATCGATCGTTTGAGCTTTTTACGTCCGTGCGTTTGGCAAAAAGAGAATCCGCCTCATCAAACAAGAGCATCGCCTGTGAAGATTCCGCTTCATCGAAGATTTGCGACAGTTTTTTTTCTGTTTCACCAATATATTTATCAACAACGCGAGATAAATCGACCACATAAAGTGCGCGTCCAAGTTCGTGGGCGAGTACAAGGGCCGTTAGTGTTTTACCAGTGCCGGGTACGCCAGAGAGAAGCACGCTAAGGCCAGCTCCGGAAAGGTTGTATTTCGCAAATCCCCAATCTCGCATCACTTTTTCGCTATACCGCGCGTAGTTCAATATGTCGTCCAAGACTTTGCGCGTCTCTTCACTGAGCACAATATCGCGAAGGTAAAGAGAGGTACTTCGAAGCGTGGCAAGGCCATCGAGCTTGTGTCCTCGCGTTCGGTTGAGCGTGTCCGTTAAATTATCTGATGTTAGCACCGAAGCCGTTTCAGATGTATTAAAGCGCGCCAGCGTCTTTTCTATCGTATCCTGAATCTCCGTTAAACTTAAGCAATAGCCTTCAGACATGATCTCTGAAACTTGGCGCGCGGCGGCCTCGCCAAGGATTGGATGAAGAGCGTCGAACCAAAGTGCTGGCTGTTCTTCTCGTCCGGGCGATGAAAAAAGGATTTCGGTGAGTTCACCAAAAAGTTTGCGCGAAAGCGCCGTTTGACGCTGAAGACGAACGCATAGTCTTAAATCCGTTTCGTTTTCAAACAATCCATGGATCGTGTCTGCATGTAGATCCAGCCAGCCCTGCGTTTCTGAGGAAATATCTTGGCAATCGACCCAAAGCACGGCATTGCGTATGAGCGTTTCTCGGATGACATCGGCTATCAATTCGCGAGCATTTGCTTGCGACTGAAGCGCTATTTTACTGAGTTTGTTAAAACTCATGCACACAACTGGCTGCCCCATAAACTGTGCACTGCGAACCAGCGCATGTTCTCGCCCGATGCCGCTATAACCCAAAAGTGCAATTTGGTAGGCATCATGCTTCATGCGGCGATAGATATGTTCTTCGTTCTCTGAACGGGGAAAATTTGAAACATCAACTTTGGATGCAATGCTACAGGCATCTGGAATATAAGCGGATGTTTCACCAAGAAGATAGGCAACGATGCCCTTGGGAACGACAAGCGATGCATAGATTGTCGGCGTATACGCGCCCCAACTAGGATTCTGTCTTAAAGAAACAAGCCCATAGCGCACGAGTGGGCTTTGTGGCAAAAAACATTTGTGATGCTCAGCAGGATCCTCTGATACAAAGTCAAACAAGCTAAGCAAAAAACCCGCCAAAGGCATTTCATCGCGTGAAGCGCCCGAAGCATACTGCCACGCATGCGCGTATCGCTCGTCAAATTGAATCAGCACGGCGGCAATCAATACGTGCAACTCAAGCGCTGAGAGGCTAAAGCGCTTCTGAAGCGCATCAAGATAGAGAATAGACTCCGACGCTTCGGGAGCTTCGTCGCGTGTTTTTTGCGTTCTCAGCCGAATATGCTCAGAGAACAGGGCAATCATCTGTTCACAGCGCGCCAGCGGCGGAAGATCACGGCTTTTTAGCCAATCCGTCCCCTGTTTTGAGGGCTCGCCGCTGAGCGTATGAATCATCTCAATCACTGATGGGGATTTCGGCGCGTATCCACCAGAATCATTGACGATCGATTCGACGCGAAGATTAAGGTATCGCAGGCATATCGTGATAAACAGCGCACCGTAATAATGCAAAACCTCGTCAGGAGACCCAAACGGCGTGACCGGCAACGGAAAAGCGCCATCCTCTAGCTCTGTACGTACGCGATTATCCATGAATTACTCGGTTTTGCCTTCAGCTGCTTCGCATTTCAGATTGTGGCTAAAATCCGCAGATATATTGAGTACGCACTTTTCAAGCTCAGGGGCAGCCATTCCCCGCCCTTCCATGCGGTAATAAGTCAGCTCGACATTATCGCCTTGGGTATTCCATACAGGTGCGTGAGCTTTGTCCCTATCGGGAGAAACGCAATTATCGTTGCCAACGGCTAGCATGAGCGTTGTCCTTACACGTCGATCCAAGCGAACGGCATCTGGTGATTTGCGAGCCTCGGTGATAAATTGTGCCAAAAGTGATTGGTCTGGAAGATCAATCATTTGGTATGGCGACTCCGTGAAAACAGCTTTGAAGCTTGAGCTACCTGAAGCATCTGCGGTGTTTTGGGGAGCGTTGTAACCCATTTTCACAAATGCAAGATTTCCGAGTTTATAGAATAAATGAATAGAATCGGGATTGAATGCCTTTTTGACGACTTTTTTGACGGCTTTCCCATCAGATTCATCTTCCATGATAAAAGAAAATTTCGTGACATCGCGCCAAACCATTTGAACCTCGCTGTCTTTCGCTTGAGCGGTTGATGAAGTTGTTTGGGGCGTGCAGGCGCCCAGTATGGATGCAAGTCCAAGCAATAGCTTTAGTTTCATGAGCGGTCCTGTCAATTGATTTTTGGCTACGTTTAAACAAGCCAAAACAGCCATTCTTTTTTGCTGTAGAGTCTTGTTTTTATTCACTTTATTTTGAAAGCTTGCCTAACTTTCGTCGCTTTAATCAAGGGCAGAAAAGCTGCCCCTACTGTTTTTGCATTGTTCAGAGCATCCCTTGGTGCTCAGATCTGTATCTTACTTGCCAAGAGGTTCAGAAGAAGCGGATACATCGGTTTTTGGCGGATCCCGATGGAGGTTCATTCTCTCGAACCATGCCTGAACCTCGGGGCGAATGCCTTTATATTTCTTTTCGGCATCCGTTTTACCCTCGTGGAGCTTGGCCTGCATCTTCGAGACGTGGTAGCAGGCATAAGTTTCCGCAAAATCCTCTTCTGGACAACGGAACTGGTAGCGGGTGATTTTATTGTTCCAGTTGCTCAGACTTACATTCCAAACCGCACGACCTTTATATCCTTCGAAAGTGGCTCTATTCATATAACTGGTCGTATTATTCCCGTCGATTTGGTAGCACGGAATATGGTTATCATAACACAGCGCCGTGCCCAGAATATGGCGGTAAATAGGGGTTTCATACAAATAACTTGCAAGTGTATCAAGACCGCGGACGCTTCTGTCATCAGCTTTATGTTCGACTTTGTCTTTCTTGAGCCAATTCCACGCGCTTACTGCCCCGCTTGCGACGCTATCCCAAGCGTCTTTCACCGCATTCGTAAATTTATAGCCAAATTCGTTAGTCGCTTTGGTTAATGCCTTTTCAACTTCATCCACCGTATCGCTTTCCGCGTGATTTTTAATGAGAATTTCTGCACCTCGCCTTGCGACCTTTTTTTCTTGTTCATTCAAGCCCTCGCCACCGCCAGTCATCGGAACGTAAGGTGCTTTGGTGCAGTCCTCTTCCATTTGGTTGACGATTTTGTTGACGCCCCTGGTTGAGCCTGCGGTTTTTACCCAGCCGTTAAACGCCATGAACTCATCGCTCCAACCATACCTGTGGCTACGACCGTCGACGATATGCCCCAGTTCGTGAACGATCGTCGTGTCCAGCATGGGCAGGTAGTAGTTCGCGTCATTATCATCCGTGCAGTATGCAGTTGCATTGAGCCGATCAATGTTATCGCTATCATAGTCGGCGACATAGCTATTATAGTTGTAATACGCAACGCCCCCCCACCGCGCAGTCTCTCTCTGATCGCCGTTTGTTTGGGTAACCGTGTTAGAAGTGGTCAGAATCGAATCCGCCGCATCAATATGCGATTGTGGCAAATTAAGATAACACGCATAGAGCCTTTCTAAACCAGCCAAATCCCAAGAACGTTCGTGCCGCGTCGTTTTGACTCCCGTGTCCGAAGTGTCCGTACCTTCGACTTGTTTCGCAAGCTTATTGCCCTTTTTACTACCAGAGCCAACGTTGGTATTGAACCGAACTTCCACAAAGCGCTCAAGAACGGAGTCGACAGTGACATGTTCATAGAGCAAATCCATACACGCATTGCGATTCGCTTTATCCGTCTGCGCAAGCAGGCTCTCCATCATGCTTGCATTCTTGCCAAAATCCATCCGCTCCGCATCACTACACTCATTGAGAACAGCTAACGCCTGAGAAGCAGACTGCGCATCAAGCGCTTCTGTAAACTGAGTCTCTTTGCTCTTTTCCGCTTCCTTAGTCTGTTCCGCAGTGCGCGAATCAATGTCGCAAACCTTGGTGATTTGTGACGCTTTCGTCTGTAATGTCGGATCCATTTGCTCCTCCCCGTTACGCGGCAATTAACTACACCTCGTTGTATTATACTCAATTATCCAAGTCAGAGTCAAGAAAATTCAACATTAACTGCAAAAAACGCCTATAAAAGACAATCTGATTCATGCGATATCGATATTTTTTATTTTTGTGGGGGAAGTTTCCCCCTACGCGCAAGCTTCCCTCAAAATACGCCAAAAGTCGCCTTATCTTGTGCGTCGTATCGGCTAAACGCCGATCCACCGCACAAGATGCGACTTTAAGCGTATTTTCCGGGTGATCTTGCGCTACCCCCTCTCCACGTTCTTCGCTGCGAAAATCTTTTATGCCCAAAACAGCAAGAAATATCGTTGCAAGAAGCGAACTTTGCTCTGATGCAAAAAAATCAGCATTTTCGTAAACTAGCAAGATCGCGCATCTGCATCATCGAATTAAATAATCAGTTCAACTAAAAAACCACACGCTTTGCACGGTTAGAAATACGTAATGCTGAGGAGAAGCGCTAGCCCCAATAAATCGGCTTAGCGTTTCGCCCATACCTTGCTTGCGAGTTTAGCCAAATTTTGCTATACTTACGCGCCCATTTGGGGGAGGGGTGCTAGAGCGCTTAAGGCTTTTTTGGCAACAACGTGGTGTTTGCCTGTACGCGAGGGGGTAGCCCGAGATCGCCTGAAAAAGTCGCCTAAAGTCGCACGTCGTGCGATGGTTTAGCGAATAGCTAAAACATCGCACGACGTTATGCGACATTTGGCGAATTTTGAAGGAAGCTCGGGCGAGGGGGAGACTTCCCCCGCCAAAAAAAGGAAATACAGTGTTCAAGCAGATTTCGATATTTTGTATCGCAAATTCGTGAACATTTTGAATTTAGGTAGGCTGATGTCAGAGAACGAGAACGATAATATTGGACGTATAGAGAACGTTGACATTGAAGAGGAGCTGAAGGATAGTTATTTAGCTTACGCGATGAGTGTGATTGTGGGGCGCGCGCTTCCGGATGTGCGTGATGGGCTTAAGCCTGTGCACCGGCGGATTTTGTATGCGATGTCGGGGATGCGGCTCGTGCATACGGGGCCGACTAAGAAGTGTGCGGGCGTGGTTGGTGAGGTGATGGGTAAGTACCATCCGCATGGAGACCAGGCGATTTACGACGCGTTGGTGCGTTTGGCGCAAAACTTTAATATGCGGCTGCCGCTGGTGGTGCCGCAGGGGAATTTTGGCTCCATTGATGGGGATCCGCCGGCGGCGATGCGTTACACAGAGTGTAAGATGGATCGCGTGTGTACGGAGGTGATGGCGGATATCGAGAAGGAGACGGTGGATTTTTCGCCCAACTACGACAACAGCGAGTTTGAGCCGAGCGTGCTGCCCACGAAGGTGCCGCTGCTTTTGGTGAACGGTTCGAGCGGTATTGCCGTGGGTATGTCGACGAATATTCCGCCGCATAATTTGGGGGAGGTTATTGATGGCGTTGTGTATTTGATGCAGAACCCAGAAATTATGTCGCTTGATCAGAGGGAGGCTGCCAAGCGTTTGATGCAGTATATTCAGGGACCGGATTTCCCGACTAGTGCTACGATTCATGGGCGACGCGGGATTTTTGAGGCCTACCGAACGGGGACGGGTTCGGTGCAGGTGCGCGGTAAGGCGGAGGAGGAAATCGTCAACGGCAACGAGGCGATTGTTATTACGAAGCTGCCCTATCAGGTAAATAAGGTAAGGCTGCTCGAAAAAATTGCAGAGCTCGTGCGCGACAAGAGGATCGAGGGAATTTCGGCACTGCGTGACGTGAGTGACATGCATGGAATTCGCATTATTGTCGAAACAAAAAAAGCCTTCCCGCCCGCGGTGGTGATCAATCAGCTCTACAAAATGACGTCCTTGCAGGTGTCGATTCGTATCAACATGCTGTGTATCGTCAATAATCGCCCGCTCGTTTTACCGCTTCGCGAAGTGCTGCACTACTTTATTGAGTTTAGGCGCGATGTTACGGTTCGTAGAACAATATATTTACTACGTAAAGCCAAGGAACGCGCCCATATTTTGGAAGGCTTGAAGATCGCGCTCGACAATATCGACGCGGTGATTGCGCTAATCCGCAGCAGTGCTACGACGCAGGAAGCCAAGGCTGGACTTATCGCGCAGTTTGCGCTTAGCGACTTGCAGGCGCAGGCCATACTTGAGATGCGGCTGCAGCGCTTAACCGGACTTGAGCGCGACAAGATTATAAACGAGCTTGAGCAGTTGTTAGCGCAGATCGCGGACTACGAAGACATCCTAGCCTCAGCCCAGCGCATTGACGATATCATCATCGAAGAGCTACTCGCCGTGAAGGCGTCTTTTGCGGATCCGCGTCGAACCGATATTATAGAGGAAGAGGCAGACATCGATTTTGAGGATCTGATCACAGAGGAGAGCGTCATTGTGACGCGAACGCGCCAAGACTACATTAAACGCGTTCCCCTCACGGAGTACCGCGCGCAAAGGCGAGGCGGGCGAGGGAAGCTTGGCATGAACACGAAGGAAGATGACTATGTCTTGGATCTCTTTGTGGCCAATACACATCAGCGAATCTTGGTCTTTACCAGTGCAGGACGTGTCTACCTCTTTAAGGTTTATGATATACCAGCGGGTAGCAGGATCACGCGCGGTAAACCTATTATCCACATGATCCCGAAACTCGAGCCCGGCGAAGAAGTCGCAACCGTGCTACCGATTCAAGAGTTCGAGGAGCGCTACTTAGTGATGGTCACTAAGAACGGCATTATTAAGCGCACGCCGCTATCGGCCTTTGCCCGCGTACACGCTGGCGGGATCCGAGCGATGAATATTCGCGAAGGCGACGAACTTATCGCAGCTTCTTCGGTCGTAGAGAGCGATGAACTCATTTTAGTTAGCAGAGACGGTTTATCCATACGCTTTAAAGTCTCAGATCTACGCCCCATGGCAAGGACGGCTATGGGCGTGCGCGCGATGAGACTTCGCGATGAAGATCGCGTTATTGCGATGGAGATAGTCCATGATCCAGAGGGCTTACTCCTGACGGTTACGGCTAACGGTTACGGGAAGCGAACCTACATCAGCGAGCATCGCTTGCAATCGCGCGGTGGTAAGGGGATCTTTGTCATCAAGCCTTCACAGCGTAATGGCAAGGTTATCGGTGCTTTACAGGTTAGCGAAGAGGATCACATCCTGATGGTCACAGACGAAGGCACCATCATTCGCACACGCGTCAGCGAGATCAGCATCGTCGGTCGTGCTACACAGGGAGTTCGGCTCATGAAACCGATGCAAGACGAGCACGTCGTAGCGGTTGCGCGTATCGTGGAGCCCGAGGAGGACGATGAGGGTTTGCAACCCATTCCCATCGATGACGAAGAAGTTGAGGATGATGACGAACTTCTTGAAGAAGAGCTCGATGAAGATAACGATGACGAGCTTGATGATGACCTAGATGAGGGTCATGATGATGAGTTCTCGGATGAGGACGATGAGGGGTAGTATGACTTTGCTTGAGGTTTTACGCGATGGGATCGGCGAGTTCTAGGACACGGGGCTTGCTCATAATCTTGGGCATCTCTGTTTTGGGAATAGGACTATGTGCTATGGCTGCATGGGCGGCGATACGTTCGGTCGAGCCACGACTATACCCAAGCAAAGTCGCGAGTTTTGAAGCCAGCTCTTCTTTAGTAAAACCGCTTCTTGCGGCTTTACAAAAGCAAGCTTCACTCGATACGCTGCCAGCCCAAACGCAGCGTATGCGCTTACGCTCCCCGTATATTGAGCGTGATTATAGTCTTGCAGAGCTCGGCGTTGTACAGATCGCCACCGACGATAACGATGCCTTGCGGCGCGCCATTTTGGACGGCGCCCAAAAAATCGACTATTCGTCGCATAAAGACTTGCAAAGCTTCTTTTACGCCGAACGATTCCGTAGTTTTTTGGATGATATGCAAGATCGCATAGATCGTCCTAAAGCCGAGGGTCGCTGGGATTTTGACACTGCGCAGGCTATTTCGGGTATTGATGGTTTAAAGCTTAAACGCCAAGAGACGCAAGCAGCTTTCCTCGCAGCTCTCATGCGCGGAGATACGGAGTTTGGACTCGTCGTCCAAGTAGACGCTTCTTTGTCTAAAGCCGATCCTAGTCTCGTCGATTTTAACCCCAAAATCTTGATAGGGAAGTTCACAACAACCTTCTCTCGCTCAAAAAATCGCACCATCAACGTCAAATTGGCCGCTTCCGCACTCAATGGAGTACTCTTGGTTCCCCATGCCGATTTTTCGTACAACGAACTTGTCGGGGAACGCTCCGAGGAGCGCGGTTATCGCGAAGCTCCCGTGATTGAGCAAGGACAGATGGTCGAGGGCTTGGGGGGTGGTGCTTGCCAAGTTTCGAGTACGGTTCACGCCGCTGCACTTTTTGGCGGGCTAGAGATTGTGGAGCGACACAACCACTCACTGCCTTCGAGCTATATCGGCCTTGGACTCGACGCGGTGGTGGCATACCCCTTGT
Organism: Bradymonadales bacterium; assembly: GCA_041656175.1. Classification (GTDB taxonomy): domain Bacteria; phylum Myxococcota_A; class Bradymonadia; order UBA4248; family UBA4248; genus JBBAEA01. The sequence goes on from JBBAEA010000038.1 coordinate 16,274, forward strand.
TAGACCTGCGCGTTCGCAATAATTCAGAACGTCCCGTGGTTTTACGCGTTTACACCGAGGAAGACCGACTTATTGCCGAATTTTTAAGCGACAAAGAAGCGCCACGCAGCATTTTCCGTAAAGAAGTTATCGAAACCATAGCTTACAAAGAAGTGCTCAGCTTCGATCCAGAGCTCCCAGAGGGTGAGTTCAAAATTACAAAGCGAGGACGCGTGGGTTATAAAGTTTCGAAGGGACGCATACGTTGGCTCGATGGCAAAGAAGAGTTCGAAAAGATGAAACTAGACATCTACCAGCCACAAGTCCAACACGTCAGCGTTGGCCCAAATACTCCGTATCCGCCAATACAAGAGGCGGAGTAGTTCAGGCAACTCTGATTCATTGGGGCTCCGCCCCAAACCCCGCTTTTTTTATGGGGCTCCGCCCCAAACCCCGCTAAGGGCTTGCGCCCTTAGAACCCTTTTTCGTGTAACATATTGATTTTATTAACTTTATTTTAAACGCTCGCCTGATTTTCCACAATTTACTCTAGTGACTTTTTCACTGTTTTTGCATTCATCAGAGCATCCCTAAGCGTCGTAACTTACCTGCTCAATAAAATTCAGCCAGTTAAATAATCAGCCAAACAAAGAATTTTTTGCCAAGTTTGAGCCTAGTTCTAGAAGACAAGGAAAAAAGAAAAAAGAAGAAAACAAAAATACGCTCTTCTTAGCAATTTTGAGCCTAGTTCTAGAGAGAGAAGAAAAATAAGGAAAAGAACACCTTTTCTTTGCAATTTTGAGCCGAGTTCTAGGAGGCAAGGAGTGCGGCAAGGGAACGACCTCAAGGTCGTGACCGCGCCAAACGACGCAGCCGACGACGAAATAGGCCAAAATTGCAAAGAAAAAAAGAAAAATTAGCCTTGAGCTTGTATAGCAGTAATAATCACAGTATTCACGATATCGGCAACAGTGGCGCCGCGGCTCAGGTCGTTTATCGGCTTATTGAGTCCTTGGAGAATCGGGCCGATGGCTAGAGCGTTTGCGGAGCGCTGAACTGCTTTGTAGGTGATATTACCAGAGTTGAGATCAGGGAAGACGAAAACGCTAGCCTTTCCAGCGACTTGTGAGTTTGGCAGTTTGGTCTTTGCTACTTCGGGATCGATGGCAGCATCGTATTGTATGGGGCCTTCGACTAGCAGTTCAGGTGCTCTTTCGCGGACGAGTTTTGTGGCTTCACGCACCGCATCAACGTCGGGGCCAAAGCCCGAGTCGCCTGTGGAATACGATAGCATGGCAACACGTGCGTCAATATTGAGCGAATTGGCAGTTTGTACCGAGGCAAGAGCGACATCGGCTAGCTGTTCAACCGTGGGGTTGGGGATAACAGCGCAGTCACCATAAAGCAGGATTTTATCGCGCAGGCACATGATAAAAGCGCCCGAAACGGTTTTAATTCCAGGTTTTGTTTTGATGAATTGTAGCGCTGGGCGAATCGTATCGGCGGTAGAAGTCGTCGCGCCAGAGACCATGCCTTGGGCATCGTTCTTATAAACCATCATGGTAGCGAAGTAGCTTTTATCGAGCATGAGCTCACGCGCCTTTTCGATAGTCATGCCCTTAGCTTTGCGCAATTCTGCAAGAGTTTGGGCGTAATCCTCGAATCGCGCATCTTTTGCTGGATCTATAATGAGCAGGCGATCATCGATCTTGAGCTCAAGTTCATTGATTTTGGCCTGGACTGCATCGGCATCGCCGAGTACAACAATGTCGACGAGGTCATCGCGTCGCAGTTCCGCAACTGCTTTGAGGATGCGCGGCTCCGTTCCCTCGGGCATAACAATAGTTCTGCGGTAGCTCTTGGCTTTATTGCGCAGTGAGCGCAAGAAGCAGCGCGGCGTAGTACAACAACATGGGCTGTGCTGCAAAGCGCTGAGCGCGTCAGTATTGATGTCGGCGCCTTGAGACGAAATGCTTCCGAGCAACGAAATGCTAAGGGCGTCTAGCATGGGTTTTAGCGCCGAAAGCGCTGCGTGGCTAACGTTATACAAAATGATGCCCGCAATGGAAAGTCCAACATTTTCGTAGCTATTGCGCACAATAATTGCGTCATCGCGGATCGTGTCTGCGACTTTGTTGGTAGCATCTACAATCACTACGATGTGCGCCCCTGTATCGCGCGCGAGTTCGACGTTGTAATCGCTAAGCGCGGAGTAACTGGCCATGCAAATAAGGAATTCTGCCGTTTCCATTGCAGTCGCGTGTGCATCCAGCGCTGCGTTAATCACGGCATCTACATCGTTTTTAAGCAATAGATTGCGCGTTATTTGTGTATTATCGGCCGAAGTATAGACTGCTACAGACACCCCAAGTTCCTTAAGTGAGCGTTGCATGGCTTGCGCAATGGCATCACGTGGAGCAAGGAGATCGTTGGCGAAAAGCATGAGTGTTGTCGACATGTGATTATCCTTAATGCAGTGGGAGGCATCAGACTCGCCCCGTCACATGAGAAGATACACCGCTATCCCTAAAATGACAATAGTACTCGCCCTAAGCCAAATTTCGGCGAACAGCCCTAGCTTCGCAAACCAAGCGTTCACTGTATCTAGAGCGTTCACTGTATGGAATACTTAGATTTATTCGATAACAATACTTTGAGACCTTTGAATGAAAGGCATAAATGGGGAAACATCTTTTCTTGTGCAACAAGAAAAGGGTTTCCCCCCGTGCAAAGCTCTCTATTATTGAATAATCCTCCATGTAGTGTTTTATCTGGCAAATTTCCCATAAATCACCTATAAATTAGATTTGTTTTTTAGTTCAATAATCGATTCATCTCCACATATATTTCTTATCTTCAACCTCAACGGTTCGTTTTCAGCTCTTATGGTTCCATCCCAGAAATCTTTTGTTTCGTTTCCGTTCACCGTGATATAGCCTTTTTTATCAATCTTAATTTCACTGTCGGAATGCCATTCGCCATCGTTTGATGTGCAGTCCAAGGAAAGGTACTCGATGCACTCTAATCCTGTATCGCTTATCTGAATGGGCTTGAATTTTTTCCTTCCCTTGCTTTGTGCCAGAGAGCGCATGTTGAAATCGTCTATTTTTCCCAAAACCCGGTCGCTTACAAAACGGACTATTTGGACAACATATTCTTGCAATAAAGTGCTTGGATCTCTCTCCACAGACCACTCGACCTCATCATTAATAACCACATCCGATAAAACGGCTTTCAGATCCTTTAGCTCTACTTCTATCGTCGTTGGATTTTCATTGTGAATGAACTTACTTATTTCTTTTTCATCGACGAGGTCAATGTAATAAAGAATAACTTTCTTCGTTGAAGGGGGCAGGTCAGGAAGGTGAAGATGAACGATTTCGTTCATCGCGGGTAAATCAAGAATTTTGGCTGAGCTATCCATGAGGTTCGGCACATAGACAGGGACACGCCCCAGACGAGAGTGAGTAAAAGAACCGGCCCAAAAATCACTTAAGTTCTCATCTTTTTTCAGTCCTGGAATTAAGCTATAGAGTTTATCCATCGTCTGAACAGGGTTTCTAAAAAGCGATACACCATCTTGAATTTCGTAAACGGAGAAGGAAGCCCCGTCCTTGTATAACCTGTCTCGCATGGTTTGAATGCTGTTTAGGCCAATATCAGAGGTGATAAAGCGACGATTAAGCTTAGATGCTACTGCCGCAGTAACGCCGCTACCACCAAAGAAGTCACACACCAGCATCCCTTCATCAGAAGAGGCTTTGATAATACGTTCAAGCAAGGATTCTGGTTTTTGAGTTGCGTAATTAATTGATGTTCTTTCTTTAGCGACTGGATTTATCATAGAAATGTTCCAAACATCTGGCATAGGAACTCCCTTTGTGGGTTCATCTGTCTGAATTGAACGCCTTACTCCATCTTCTCCAATCACACTTTTCCAAGATTTTCCCTGTGCACTTGATTTTGAGGATTTGGGAATATACAGCTGGTTAAACACGTGATTGCCATTATTGTTTTTTGTGTACCAAAAAATGGTATCGTGATTTTTTGCAAACTCTCTTCCAGCGATATTCCATCTCCGGTAATACCAGACTATTTCATTGCAGAAATTATCCTCTCCAAAGATCTCATCCATTAGGATTTTTACGTAATGACCAATATGCCAGTCCAGATGAACGTAAATGCTGGCCGTCTCACTCATAACAGATTTAATGGCAACAAGATTCTCAAACATCCAATTGAGATACCTTTCCTTATCCCAAATGTCGCCGTACATCTTCTCTTCAAAACTACGGAATTCATCCGTCATATCGACTTCTTCGCCGATATCAGCTAATTCTTTTGCCTTGTCTTTCAGTTCCTGCTCTGCTTTTTCGATAGCATCGGCCACTTTAGGATTGCGACGAATGTAAACTTGCTTTGCATAATCGGCACCGCTTGCAAATGGAGGGTCTATGTAAACCAAATCCGCTTCTATGCCGTGTTCTTTCATATAGGCACAGGTAGATAGACACTCTCCGCGAATAACCATGTTCTCATTTTCAGAGGCACCAACTTGCTCTATTTTTCAAGCTCGTAATAAGGCATTCCTCGCCTTACATGTTCAAAGACGTCGGTATCTCCTCTATATCTGAGAGTTCTTCTGAAATTATTTAAAAGAGCCTGACCCTCAATAGGCTCCGGAGAGTAGGGTACGTACTTCTTTGGCATATTTAATCCTCCACAAAAAATGTTTTTATTGTTCTAATGGCTTGTGACAAACGTTCTGCTTCCGCCAAGGTATCTTCCAGATAAAGGTAGTCAAAACGCTTGTATTTATAACGTGCATTGTTTTCGTTGCAAAAGATATTTTCCACAAACGCCCTTTTCCTTTGGAAGTTTGGATCATTTGCGTATATTTCACCTTTTGTTTCTACAATGAGAGCCTTATGGATTGACTCTCCTTTTTGATCGCGCTTTAATATCAAAAAGTCCGGCGTGTATGATCCGATATATTGATATCCGCCATTTTTCTTGTAGCAACGTATTTTAAACTCCGTCAAATTATCGTCGCCGTTATAGTAAATTTCTAATTGAAGATCTTGGAAATCTTTTAGAGTCAGTACTTCCGCTAAGAATTTCTTTTCAAAGTCACTATCCATGCGGTAAGGGAGGTAGTGATAGCTGTAATCCACATAATTTGCCACGCTGTACTGAGCCTGAATATCTTTTACAAGTTCAAATTGACCGATATTTTTCAGTGATTCAATAGCCTCTTTTACTTCCGGAGTCAGAACAAGCTGACCGGCATCATGTGAAACAATGCGTTTACACTCATCCTGACCGGGCATGAACATGTTTGGATGTGCCGTTTCTATTTCCGGGGTGAAACGCATAATATCTAGCAACGTAGCATTTCCCTTGATGAACTCTTCTTTTTTCTTCAATGAACGCTTGGGAATGAAACTTTTTCTTATGGAATCCAAAAGCTCGGAATAGGTATAGGAAGAAGAAAGGTAGTGGATACCTTCGTCCTCGTAGGTAATCTGTTCATACAAATTTTTAAAGATTTCTGCATACGATGCAAGGCTATCGAGAGAAATCCCCGTGAAACTGGTTTTTGCAATATCCCTTACGAAATCAAGGTATGACAGTACCCGCTACCCACGCTCTTTTTCTAACACACCAACTTCGGAGCGTTTGCCTGTGAAATCTTGAGTCCAAGCGAGAACATCCTGCTGCTTTGCTTGTCCAGTAACAGAATTAAGAGAGTTTTCCACATTCAAAGGTTCTTCGTTGATAAGAGCCTGATACTCTACCTGAAGCTGATAGTGGTTAAGCTCGGGAACTCTTAATCGTTCCATGCGATTATACCTTTTTAATGTTTCGTAATTAGAAGCCCCGCCTTTTTGAAATTCTTCAAGATTCGTCTTATGTTGTTTCGCCAATTGATCATTTAAGATTTCTGCATTTCCATCATTTAAGACGATTAAAGCTGATTCTTTTTTACCTTTTTCTACTTGGCGCAAACAACGGCATGAGGTTTGTAAGACCATGTTTTTCGGCGAATCACTGGTTTGGGACAAGATGACTCCCGTTAAAGATCGGCAATCCCATCCTTCTTTTCCGATTTGAACAAGAAGAATAATCCGAATTGTTGAAAATGGCTGGTCTAATGCTGCAAACTTAGCCTCGTTTTCTGCAGGCAAACTATAGTCCTTGTTACTACGATAATATTTCAAAATATCTGTAGAAGGGTTAAGTCCATATTCGACAGCAATCCGCTCAACCAGAGGGTATACTTCTTCTTCTAGGGTTTTAATCTGGCCACAATAAATGGCAATCTTCGCTGTTGTTCCATCTTCGTATACCTTGTCTGCATATTGCTCAAGAAATGCTCGCAATCCGTCTTCGGTGATGTTTAAGCGATTCCGATCTGTAGACACCCGCACTTTAGGTATCTTTAAAAAATTACCAATGCCCTCAACCAATGGATAATAATAAACAACATTCGTTATTTCCTGCATGGCAACGTCTAAGCTGTCATTTACAGAGAATTTTTCTTTCTTAGAAAGGTAAGGGGTGCCTGTAAAACTGATTACAGACTGGAACTTGTCCCCTGCAGCCCATCGATTGATTACCCCTCTTAATTTAATGTCATCTGTTGCGGCATGATGAACTTCATCGACAAATACGCTAAGGTTGGGAATCTTTCCCAGTAAATTTCTTAGCTCGTTAGCCTGTCTGTCCTTGTCATCTTCACTATCTTCAAAAAAGTTTAGTTGCCCGGATTCTACCGTTATACGGTCAAGTATGACTTTTTCAGCATTGGTAATCGCCACCAAGCCAAAGAGCTCTTCAAACGGCTGATGTAGAGCAATTTTTTGAACGTTTGGATTACGAACTCTGTTAGAGCGTTTAGCACTGCTTTGCTCATCTAGGACTTCAAACTTAAGTAACTTTTTGAGTTCCGAAGCCGCTGGTTCAGGAATAACCCAACTGGGATCAAATTCCTGAATCGTACGCAAACTTGGAACCACTGAAGACTTTAATCCTGAAGGCGCCATAATAACAAAATTATGCGCAAAAGCCTCGTTTTTCGGTTCATTCAAAGCAAAATACAGATCCAAGTAGATGAAAGCTGCCATTAAATATGTTTTTCCAGCACCCATAGGAAGAGAAAAAAGATAATCCGTATAATTTGCGTTATAAAAATACTCCTCCCAAAATTTTGCAGCATTTATTGCTTCAGAATCTTCTTGAATCGCATTGATAATTTTTTGAGATACAACTTCACCATCTGTTTTAAGACTTGCAAATTCATACATCATCAGTAATGCTGGATCTGCAGTCATTTTTTTCTTTACGCTTTCTGCCAGGGGAAGTTCCGATACATCCAATGAGGAAAAAACATCTGTAGAGAACAGCTCGGCTATGGGCTTAGCTTGATGCTCAATTTTTAAATATAGATAGGTTTTTACAGCTTCAATTTGTGCATCGCGCAGGAAAGCACACTTTGTCATATAAGAGATGAGATCCTTGATTTGGCAATTTTCTGAGCCAAATCACTCATCTCTCTTTTTTTGAATAATTTGATTTATCATCGTATCCGCTTGCCTCCTGCTAAACTACTCATGATCAGCACTATTACGCTCATCAGCTCCTCCTGAGCGAATCCAATCATCTACTTCTGACAACTTAAACTTCCAAAGTCGCCCTAATTTATATGCGGGCATGTCTTTTTTTTCGATCCATTGGAGAATACTGTCGCGCCCAATGCCAAGGTGTTCTTGAATTTCTTTCATGCTCGACCATTTTTCAACCGTGTTGTCGTCCACTTTCTACCTCCAAGAGTTGTGTATTTACCACATCTATTACAACGTTTAATGCGTTTGCATCACCTGGGAAGCAATCTTGATTATTTGCATCCATCATCTTCCACACACTGATTGCCTTATTCTTTTTTCCACGAGAATCAAAGTCCACCGACAGTTTTACAATTTTGTTAGGCTCAACAGTTTGTATCGGAATTACTCTTATTGATGGACGTATGGAAACATCTGCTTCATCCATGCATTTTAAGTATCGATCTTTCCAGGTAACTTTTCCCATGTTGTGAATCACCCATGTGTGGGTGATTTTTTTATAAAAAGCCACTTGATAGTTCTGCTCAATCGGCGAGTTCTCAACCCAAAGACCATCATTGCGATAGAGCGTTCTGATATACCGTACTTTTCTTTCTTCAGAATTATTTAGGTAAGCCTGATAAGATGCAATGATAGTTTCTCTCTCATCCTCATTTTGATGAATAATGATTTGCAACTGATCTGCCAGTGCAGCAACCCAAGCCTGTAAATTAACTTCTGATTTTGGAATTTCTACCTTATCCATAGCTTCACTAGCATGTGCCACATCAAAAAGCTGCATTAAAAATTGCTCTACAATTTCATGTTGTTTTGGATTTGGGATTTTCTCAGAAATGTCAGAACTTAATGCTTTCCCGCCATTAAAGAGCTTCTGATAGTAGTCAGGTGAGTAGTGCAAGTATGCTCCAGCGCTCTCAAATAATTTTTTCACAAAAACTATTTGATTTGGAACAGATGTAGAGCGCTTATATGTGAGTTTGCAAAAATCACTAAATTTCAAAATGGCACTCCTTTCCCTTCCAGCTGCAGTACCAAAAAAGAGTCCTTGCGGTACCACATATTTTCGCCCAGTACCTATAGCTAGTACCATTCACAACTTCGTAATCTATACACGAGGAATGAAACAAAGCCCTCGTGGACATTGATGTCGAAGTTGCATTAATTATACCACGTATATCGACGTTAATCCACAAAAATAGACATAATTCTTTCTTGCATATTCTGTAGCAAAACATGCACTGCATCGATTAAACATCTTATCGAAGTTAGCAATGAGCTTTGAGCAGCTTCGAAACGAACTGCTCCACATGCGGGCAAGCGTTCTGCGTGACAATTCAACTGGAAGGCTTTATGAACTGCCTTCAGCAAAGACACCCATACATGCGCAGATCTGCAAAATCTTCGGTGTTAAGTTCAGACAAAGTATCCGACGTTATAAATAAACGACAACGCTTCAATAAATAAAATACGGTTTTAAGTAGTGCCTCGTTTTTTTTAGAGCTGCGCATAAATACTATGTTTTTTAATTCCTACTGCGGAAGTCGGGAAAAAGCTAATATCTTACTTAGGGCTCGCTCCCGTTGAAAGACAGTCTAGTACTTCGGTTCGGGGAAGAGCACGCCTTCCAGGCGGAGGGAATGCTACTATACGCTCTAAACTCTACATACCCACACTAACAGCAATGAGGTGTAACCCGACAATTAAAGCATTCGCAGAGCGACTTAAAGAGAAAGGAAAACCTATGCTGGTAATAATCACTACATGCATGAAGAAACTAGCATGCTTATGTTTTGGTGTTTGGCATAGTAAGGAAAAGTATAGACCCGACTATGTCGCTAGCTCGGCAGCGTAAAACACGCTGTTGACCAGTACAGCCCGTGTTCAGAGTGCACGCGCGCCCTTAGCCCGTCGCGCATGCATAGGTACATG
>JBBAEA010000039.1:0-25083 GCA_041656175.1 Bradymonadales bacterium
GGCGCTTGCAAACGTTATTTTTTAGTTTTTGTCTTGACAATCAAGACGGTATCTCCGCGGGGACACCCCGCGACGCCCCGTCCAGTTTTTGGCGAAACAAGACTTTGCGCTTGCCCTACCGTAACGCCCCCACATAGCCTAATCAGAGTTTCCTTAGGTTTTTACTAAATCAACGAATTTACTATCTCAGAGGCATCTTCTTCTATCTGCGTTAAATGCGATTCATCAATAAAACTTTCGGCATAAATTTTGTAAATATCCTCGGTACCCGAAGGTCTGACAGCAAACCAGCCGTTCTTTGTTACTATCTTCAAGCCCCCAATAGCCGCTGAGTTTCCTGCTGCCTTAGTCAATATCGACTCAATCGCTTCTCCCCCAACCATGCTGCTCTTAATTTGCTCTGGCCTTAAGCTGCCTAGAGCTTTACGCGTCTGGGCGTTGGCTGCGCGCTCCAGGCGAGCGTAGGCGGGTTTGCCAAAACGCGCGATCTGCCGCTCGTGGCGCTGTAGGGGACCAAACGCTGTTTTAGCCTGCATCTCTGCTGCCAAAAGACAGGGAATAATTCCATCCTTATCGGTAGCCCAAACACTGGCGTCCAGTCTTAAAAATGATGCCCCTGCGCTCTCCTCCCCACCAAAGCCCAAACGCTTGTTAAATAAGCCATCCACAAACCACTTAAAACCAACCGGAACCTCGTAAACCTTGCGCCCCAATGACTCTGCGACGCGATCTATAAGGGCGCTAGAAACAAGCGTTTTACCCACCATAAGCTCTTGAGGCCACTGTTTTCGGGATTCAAAGAGGTACTCGATCATCACCGCTAAATAGTGATTGGGGTTCATCAAGCCCGAGGGCGTAACCACACCATGTCGATCCCCGTCGGGGTCGTTACCGAAAGCCAAATCGAAGCGATCGCGAAGTGCGATCAGCGAAGCCATCGCGTGTGGTGATGAGCAATCCATGCGAATTTTGCCATCGTGATCCAGCGTCATAAACGAGAAAGTATGATCGATGTAGGGCGCAGTTATTTCAAGATTCAAGTTGTAGCGATCTGCAATCGCGCTCCAAACATCAAGCGTTGCGCCACCCAAGGGGTTAACACCCAGTTTTAAGCCGCTGCCCGCAATCGCTTCCATATCGATGATTTGCACCAATTCGGCGACATACGCAGATACAAAGTCTATGCGCTGTATCATCTCGTGTTTTAAGCCCAAACCGAGCGAAACGCGTCGCACTCCTTTGAGTTTTTGCTCCAAATAGCGGTTTGCCGCCGTTTCAATTTCCGTCGTGACATCAGTATCTGCGGGACCGCCAGTCGTCGGGTTATACTTAAAACCACCGTATTCAGGTGGATTATGCGATGGAGTGATGACAATACCATCCGAAAGTTTGGTAGAATCTTTAATCGTACGATTATAATTGAGTATCGCATGCGATATCAACGGCGTTGCTGTGTAGCCAAGCCCCTCTTGGATAACAACTCGCACTCCATTTGCGGCGAGTACTTCTAGAGCGCTGACAAGGGCGGGCTCAGAGAGAGCATGGCTATCCATACCCAAAAAAAGCGGCCCACCAACGCCATGTGCTCGCCTGTAGTCACAAACCGCTTGGCTAATGGCCAGAATGTGCGCTTCGTTAAAACTCTGTTTTAGCGATACTCCCCTATGCCCCGAGGTTCCAAAACTCACACGCTGGGAAGGGACTTGAATATCGACCTCCCCAGTGTAGTAGGCGGAAATTAATCGTGGAATATTGACGAGCATTGACGGGGTAGCGGGTTTTCCTGCGAGTTCGTGTAACATGGCACTCCTTTTTAAAAGACACAAATCCCAACAAAACGCGAAAGAAATGATAACACAAATACGCTACTGCAACAAGATAGCGTCGTTCTACGCTTGTTGAGTTCCTTTACGGCTTTAGATTTGTGGGGCGCTGCCCCACGCCCCGCTAAGGGGCCGAAACGAGTAAAACTAAGTGTTTTACGAGTTGATGGCCCGCTTTCGCAGTGAGCATGTCCAAGCCAAGCTCGCTTGAGCTTGTGACATGCGAACAAGAAAAAAAACCGCAGGTTTTTCATGAGACTAGATTTGCGCAATCGAACGCAAGCCTGCGTGAGTGCAGCGCAAATCGTAGTCGGAATTGAGGAACTGAGCCCTTAGAACCCTTCCTCTGTCTAACGTTTTGATTCTATTGACTTTATTTTGAAAGACTCGCCTAACTTTCCTTGCTTTTCTCTAGCTACTTTTTTGGCAATTTTTACTTTGGTCAGGGGCAGGTTTGAAACCTGCCCCTACAGCAAAATCACTTTGATTTATTGGGGCGCTGCCCCACGCACTGCTCTTTGCTTCCTATACGCTAGCTTTTTTTTGGCAGCTATTGCATTAATCAGACTAGAGAAAGACGTAGTAGGAGCCAGCTTTGAGAGCTACTCCTACAGTGGCATTCCCTACACTAATAGCACAGCACAGACTATCGGTAATTGTTCAGGCATTAAGTCGTTTCACCCCAACGCATCCCTATTGCCCATACAAAGTCCAGCTCGTTAGAAAAACTGGTATTCATGATGAATATAAATTGCCACAGTGTCGTATATTCTACAGTGCGCATCCTAGCGAATGGGAGCCACGACATTTCTTGATGAAAAAGGGGGAGTAAGATGAATAAAATGCATGACAAAAACGACGTAATTTCGCCTCTGCAGCTCTCAGCCTACTTCGACGGTGAAATCCAAGACAAAGAAGAACTAGAGCAGATCGAAGCACTTATCGGAGCCGATGAACGTGAGCAGCTAGCGGCGCTCAGCGAAATGCGAGAACTATTGCAATTTAACTCAGAGCAGGAGCTGGAAGAATTCAATCCAAACGTGCTTTGGAACAGAATTAACCGCGAAATCTTCGATAATAAAGCGCAAAAAATATCTTTTTGGCAAAGGCTACAGCAGTTTTTTAAAGAGAACAGCAAAATTCTTCTGCCAGTTGCCGCGTTTTCGCTACTCACTATCATTACGGTGCCAGTCCTAGTTTCGTTAACATCGCAACAGAACAAGCCGGCGACAATGCCGACCAATGATCACACGACCTACGTATTTCTTGATGCGCAAGGAAGCGCAACAGATTCAGTCTCGTATACGGCAACAAAAGCTCCCGTTATTTGGTTTAACCGTGAACAAAACAGCGCTCAATCCCCCGATCTCATTCCCGTGCAACAACGCCGTCAACTTACCATTCAAGAGATGGATGCCGCCATACACCATTTACTTCAACGCATCGACGAGCTTGAGCGCCACAACGGCGAAGTCATCAGCCCAAGAGAGCTGATTTTACGAAGAAACGATATAAGCCCCGCACTGCAACCGAATTTTTAACTAAAGTTGAGCTGAATAATGAAATTATACAGTTTTATTCTTACTATTCTAGTCGGCCTACTGCCTAGCTTTGCTTACGCCAATAGTAAAAGCGAAACGTTGGCCTTCGATATCCAAATCATTCATGCCCAAGAAAGTAAAGAGGCGCTTATCTCCGATGGACTTGAGCTTTTTGAAGAAGACTTTAGTTCCGCCTTCAGCGACTTTAACCACTTTACCCTACTCCAAAACTCCTACCACAGAGCTACAGCTAAACAACCCGCTGCACTGCTTATCCCGAGCGACCCTCCCGCTAGACTCCTTATTTCCTACCTCGGTAGAGCCGACAAAGATGCCTACAACATTGAAATCAGTGTCGATGCTAAAGTCATAGCAAAGCTGAAACTTACGCGTGGCGCCACCTTCTTTCAAGCCGGTATACCCTATCAAGATGGTATACTTATTGTGGCAATAACCCTAGCAAAAGCTGGTTCCTAAGTCTTTGAAGAACAAAAAACGCCCCGTATGGGGCTTTTTTTTGTTCTTCAAAGACTTACAAAACGCGAAACACTTTATGCTAATGCTTGCATAGCTCTCACTTCATTATTTCGACAAGCAAGAATCCGCTAAATCGCCCGCCTTCCCGTCTTTGGTCAAAACAGCGTAATTCGCAGCCGAAAGCAAAATCCGTGTGTTTATCTCTCCGTTTTTGTCGATACGATCCAGCTGCCCGCCGTTTACGCATAAAATGCTATCCGAAAATGCTTGGCAATACTCGTAGGGGTTCTCCGATTTTGTCCACTTAGTAGTTCCATCAAAGGGGTTGACGCTGCGAATGCCTTTGCTGCTACCCAACACGAGATCCCTCCCCTGCCAAACCAACCATTCAACCGCATCACTCTGCATCGCCCAAGCTCTAAAGCCCTTGTCTAAGGTTGCTGTTACGTAAAGTTTTTTGCCCTCATCGACTACAGCCAAATACTCCGCATTTGGCGATAGATCGATATAGCTAACCTTCGTATTGGTACGACCTAAGTTAAATAATCTCCCCTTCTCTCGCTCTTCGTCCATGTAGTAAAGTAAGCCTTGTTTACTCTCCTCGGGCGCATCAAGCGCAACTGCCACCCGTCGCTTGTTGCTCAAATCCAAAGCATGCGGTTCCTCGGGGAAACCCATGCTAAAGTCTGGGCTCTGTCTGTGCAAAAACTCCTGCACCGTCTCCCCGCCCGAAATACCGCTAAACTGTCCCGATGCATCCCAAATATTATAACGAGCTCCCTCAGGGCTGTGAATGGCAATGCTCTTTAAATCATCTCCCACATGCAAATTTTTATCCCCCTTCCGGCTCTCCAAGGCGAAATAGTCCTGCCCCGTACTCGCGCTTTGAACCATCGCTTTTTCTCCAAAATGTAGAATGACTCCTTCATTCGGTAAAAGAGCATATTTCTCTGCACCCCCCTCAAGCTCCCTCATAACCTTTGCTTCGCGTGAAACTAAATCTATTTGCCATAAACGCCCATCCGCCGTGATCAACTCCAAAGTCGCATCCCCCTTCTCAATCCATTGTAGTATTTTACCCTCGCAACGACTCGAAAGCTGCGCAAAACCTTCCTCCGCCTTCGTTCCCCTCTCCCCTTCGCTTACAACAGCACCCTCGCCTTTATCAGTTGCAGAACTCAAGTCTTTCTGCCCCCCACCGCAAGCCTGCGTACAAGCAAGTAAAGCGCCAATACTCAGCATCATCAGATTTTTTCGCATCACTCCTCCTTAGCGTATCATCGAACACTCGTGCCTAAGCACGAAGCATATTAAACCGCTAACTCACTTACGGCAAACACTTTGTACTTTAGCTTTCCTAGAATCCGCATCAAAACTTGCTAGGAATAGCATCATTCGAGTTTTTGACCGAATTCAAAATCGCTAGGATAGCTTTATTTGCTGTATCGTATTGATTTTATTGACTTTATTTTGAGTGGCTCGACGAACTTTCTTGAGTTTGCGCTAGCTAACTTTTACGGCTTTTGCATTACTCAGAACATCCCCAAGGAAGCGCCAAACAATCTTTGTGGGGGCGTTACGGGGGCTCGGGCCCCCGTTGTGGGGGTAGACGCAAACCCGCGCACAGCAAGGGGTTGCGGCGTAGGGGGAAACTTCCCCCACAAAAATAAATAGCGCTAAAAACACATTAATCAGAGTATCTTTAAGCCAGGGCATATTGAGCATCAGAACAGCATCTAAGCGACTCATAGAGGGTCTCGATTGCTAAACTCAGAAATTTTCGCTAAGTAGCTTGGCGAGGGGAGAGGTAGAGCAGGGTTTGGAAATGTTTAGTAGAATTCAAAGTTTTAAAATAAAGAAAGTCGTTTGTTTGTTTAACCCATTAGTTATTCGAATATTTATGGCATTAGTCGCGCTTTTTGCGGTTTCATGTGCTAGTTCTGCAACTTCTAGACAAGAAGCTCAATCAGCTCTTGGCACTGCACCCCGACAAGCAGAGAAAGAGAAGCTGCAAGTAGAGAAGGAGGCGCTAAGGCAAGCGCAAGAAAGACTTGCCAAAGAAGTCAAAGCCGCACAAAAAGTGCAAAGCTTAGTGCGAGAGCAATTCGCGCTACTCTCGCCGGAATCGGCAGAAAGTCTTGACTTAGCCGTAAAATTGGCCATGAAAAACGAGAACTACGGCGCCGCCATCGACATCGCAAACGCGGCTGCATCCCTTTACCCCGAGGAGTTGCAGTGGTACGAAGCGGCGATCGATGCGCGTATTGGGGCACAAGACTACAGGACGGCAAGAGAAGATGCGCGCGCGCTTATGCGAAAAGAGCAAGACGTCGGTATGCGTGCATTCTGGAGAGCCTTCGAAGCCGACCCCAGCTACTCGCCCACGCGCGTCGACACCATAGAGCCCCAGGGCAATAACGTAATTAGCGCCTTAGGCGGCGGTTCGACGGTCACTTTTAAATATAAGGTTGATGGCACAAACGTCGCCGCACTCAAGCCAGATCAAGACCTTCGCCAAAGCATGTATCGCTCCGAAATCGCATTCTACCGTATATGCGAAATTTTGGGCTGCTCTTTTGTAGTACCTGAAAACTACCCCGTCCGAATTTCTAAAGGCGATTTTACCCGATTATACGATACTTCTACGGCAAAAAGTCGAGGATACCGACAAAAATTTGTGCATCTATTGTGGAAACGAGAAGACGGCAAAGACTACCTTTATGCGACACACAAAGAGTGGGTACCAAACTTCGTTTTTTTCCCCATCGAAAAGACGCAAAGCTGGCGCCCTTACCTCAACTTCCCTGTTCGCGAAGCACCTAGTATTACGCGTTTTATGGACAGCCTGCGCGGGGCGGATCGCGTTAATCGACGTCAACAAGAGCGCAAGTTTGACGAATTTACTGAAAACATCAGCAGTATGCAGCTTTTACAACAAATCTCAGACATTATTTTGATCGATTTTTTGAGCAATAATTGGGATCGCTTCAGCGGAGATCCTGATAATTTTGGCGCGAACTGCCACCTACAAAATGGCGGCATCGTCGCCATCGACAACGGCGCTGCCTTCCCTCCTTGGCACACGCCCCGAGTTCAACGCCGATTGCATATGGTACAGCGCTTTAGCAAGGCTCTTGTAGAGAATTTGCGTCACTTCGATCCCGATGAAATTCTTAATCACTTGTTCCCCAACCCCACGCGTGAAGAACTCAAAGCGTTTGCGCTGTTTAAAGAGCGACGAAAACAGGCTCTTGATTACATCGACTCGCTTATACAAAAATATGGCGAAGCAGACGTTTTAGTTTTTTAGAGAGCTTTGCACGGGGGGGGAAACCCTTTTCTTGTTGCACAAGAAAAGATGTTTCCCCCCGTACCCCCCTTCCCAAAAGAAAGCACTTTTTAAGCGCTTACCGAATAAACCGCCATCCTATCATCTGCATGCCTAATTTTATGCGCATTTTATTATTTTGCTTCTCTACAAAATATCTCATTTTGTTTAAAACTGTTCCGTTTTGGAAAAAACATTCAAATTTTTGGTTCGTGCAAAGGTCTCATAGCGTCGTATTTCAGTGAAAGCCGTGTGCTTTTTAGCTGAACTCAATATTTTATTCGATGATGTCGATAAGCGTTCTTGCTCGTTTGCGAAAATGGTGAGTTTTTGCTTCGGAGCAAAGGTCTCACAAAATGAAATTCTTGCATAAAATCGCATTTGCTGCGTCTAATCTACGCTGTATGCGTTTTTGCGTACGTATACCGTAATTGTGCCGCCGAACCATGCATGAGGAGAACTTATGAAATTCACGACAGCTTTGGGAGCAATAGCTTTGACTTTCTGCTTTAGCCTACCAGCTTTTGCGCAAGAGCCTCTATCCTACCAACTTACGCTTTCGCATGAAGCGCAAAGTCCCGCAAAATTGCGCGTACAGGCGAACGAAGACTTAAGCAAGTGCCAGATTAAACTGAGCGGCTGCGCCAAAAAAGGGAAGCCTCAAGTCTTTAATGTATCCTCTATCGCGGCCTCCGAAACAAAAGAATTTTCATGGCAACAAGATGAGGGCATCTACCAGTGTAAAATAAAATACCGCTGCATGCTCCCCACTCGCGATAAAGGTGCCTTCTTTGAGGCTGAATCTCAACACGAAATGCGTTCTATCGGCCCTCTTAGCTTCGAGATCGACACACGCAAACTGAACCCTGCAACAGCGGCAATTGATTTCACCAGCAATCGCCCCATCAACGAGATTGAATACCTCATCGTCGCCGAAGACGGCAGCGAAATTGATTCGGGAAACGAAAAACTGCAAACACCGCAGGCAAAAAACACACTAATCTGGGCAAAAAACGACAAAACGCCAGCCCTCGTTTCGCTCAAAATTATGGATGGAAGCGGAGCTTGGAGCTCTCAGCAACTTTTCTTCCTACAAATCCCTCACACCGACATCGTTTTTGATACGGCAAAAGCCAACATAAGAAAAGACCAAGAGCAGTACTTATACGAAACTCGCGACAAAATCCTTGAAGTGCTTAACACACACCATAAAGTTATCATGGATTTATACATCGCTGGCTACACGGACACCGTCGGGAAGGCCGATGCCAATATCAAGTTGAGTCGAGCTCGCGCAAAATCTATCGCACAATGGTTCAAGAAAAGCGGAATTCGCCTAAAAATCTATTACCAAGGCTTTGGCGAAAAGGTACTCGCCGTTAAGACAGCCGACGAAACTCCCGAAGAAAAAAACAGGCGAGCTGTGTATATGCTTACAAACTCCCCCCCAGAATCCGATAACTTCCCAGATCCAAACTGGATACAACTATAGAACTCTGTGCATAAGCGAAACTGCAAAAACCGCGCTCTCTTAAAAAGAACAAGCAAAATCGACGACATCCCGACAAAACGCAGCCCAAGAGTAGAACGCTAATTTTACTACTCTATCAAATACTTGCGATTTATCGCACTTCGGGGGACAATGCGAGTGGAAGCTTTGTAGGTACCAAACGAGGTACTGGCTCTATTGCTTTGGGGACGGTTCGTCGCATATGAAACTTGATAAGAATTACTATCTTGGTAAGGTTTTCAGTGGAGGCTACAAAATCCAGCGCTTTATTGGCTCTGGAGCTTTCGCGTTTGTCTATCTTGCTACAGATCCGCATGGGCGTCAGGTCGCTGTTAAGGTTCAGTATAACCATGCTGAAGATGCCCTAATACGCTTTAACCGTGAAATTAAAGTTCTCAAAGAGCTGCCCAAAAACGATTTCCTCGTCTCTTATCACGGCGACGGGGTGACGCCTGAGAATTATCCATACCTCATTATGGAGTTCGTCGATGGAATAACACTCAAGGATGCCTTAAAAGCCAAACCGATTTGGCCCATCAACGAGAGTTGTCACTTCCTGCTCCAGCTCTGCGACGCTTTCGGAGGGCTGCACTTGCTAGGACTAGCCCACCGCGACGTAAAACCTGACAACATCATGTTTAACCGCGAATTCAAAGTTAAACTCATGGATTTTGGGCTTATCAAAGACGCGCAGGGTCTCCTAAAATTGTTCGAAGCAGAAGATATCATGTCGGGGCGCGACTTTGCCGAGAACCTCGACAAGGGCGTCATCGCTGGCACCCCCGAATACATGGCGCCTGAGCAATTCTCCGACCCCTCACTCGACGACGAAACACAAACTAAAACCGACACTTGGACCGACGTCTACTCCCTTGGCCTCATCTTTTACGAGATGTTAACAGGCAAAAAACTATTTCCCTTCACTCCCGACAATAGCTCCCCCGCCGATTACGCAAGAAGCCTGCTCGACTACCTCAAAATCCGTACCGAACAAAACGACGCAGACCTCATCCCACCCGCGAATATTCCCTACCAACTCTGGACCATCATTGCACGCGCCCTGCACGCCGAACCCACGCTGCGACAACGCACATCCGCCACACTCGCCGAGGACATCCGACGCTACCTCGTTACAGGCGAGGGAGTCGCGGAACAGGACTCCGAAAAAACTTGCGCCATCGACCTAGCAAACTTTGCAAACATCATCGGCAACCAACGCATCGCCCCCGAGCCCGTCAACTACCCATCCCTTCCCTTCCCGCCAGCGGTAACTGGCCCCCCGCCGCCCCCAACGCAGTTCCCATCAAACCCGAACATCCACGCATACGGCTCAAACCCCAACGCCCATGCTTACGGCTCAAACCCGAACGTCCACGCATACAGCTCAAACCCTAACGTCCACGCATACGGCTCAAACCCTAACGTTCACACTTACTACGGCGAGCCCCAAAGCGAAGATAACCTCGCTCTTTGGATCATCCTCATCATCATCCTTATTATTGTTATAGGCGTCATGCTCGTTTGGCTTTTCTTAGCGTAAACCACGCCTTTGAACAGGGCAATCGCAAAGTCGTTCCCACTACCAGGCGGATTCGGGACTTTCACCCTTTAGAGCGTGCGCTCGCCGAGCGCAGTCCAAAAAAAAGGCGCGATAAACGCGCCTTTTGAGCAAACTTCTGTAGATTATTCTTCAGTAGCGGCGACTTCTTCCTCAACTACAGCTTCTGCTTCAGCCTCTGCTGCATCCGCTGCGGCCTCTGCTGCATCCGCTGCGGCCTCTTCAACTACTTCCTCTTCAACTGGCGTTGTCTCTACAGTTTCGGTCTCTGTCGTATCAGTGGCAGCCTCTGGAGCTGGTGTTGACGACGAACATGCAACAAAAAATAGGGACGCAAGCAATAGTGCAAATAATTTTTTCATAACTTCCTCAACAAGTAACAAAAAAGCTCCCACCTCGGGAACCCATACTTTACGTAGCACACAACAAAAAGCCACAAAAGCACGCATAAGTTACCTAAGTACGCTTTCTTGTCAAGTTAAAAATTACAGCGTTTTGAATAAAATGGCGAAATATGCGTATACAGAGCCGTTTTATAAGTAAAAATATGATATTTTTGCATTTTGAATAGGCGTTTTCTACCAAAGCAGGCGAGTAGCGTAGTGTCATGAGAAGCGCGATATTCATGCAACACAAGCGCGATATTCATGCAACATATAAAGGTAATGAACTTTACACGAATTAAACTACAGCGTTTGTTTTCTCCAAAGCTCGCTATTATTAAGGAAGATTTGATTCACGCAAAAACGGTCAAAGCGTAGTAAAGAAAAAAAACGAAAGCCAAGGGGGAAGTTCAAACTATAGTCAATAAAATCAATACCCTTCACGCAAAATCGATTCCTTAAGGCGATTGCCCCTAAACGAGCTTTGGGGCGGTAGCCCCTAGGGCGAGCGCAAAGTCATGTTTCGCCAAAAATGGGACGGGGCGTCGCGGGGTGTCCCCGCGGAGGGGGTAGACGCAAACCCGCGCACAGCGAGGGGTTGCGGCGGAGGGGGAAACTTCCCCCACCAAAATTAAAACTTAAAAACTGGCAAATATACGACTTTGCGCTTGCCCTGCCCTCAACGGGGGTTGGGGCGGTAGTCCCTCATTAATCAGTGATTTCGTAGCAACAAAAGACAGCAAACTAGAATGCATTAGTGTTGACAATACTCAAGACAAAGAAATAGTATGCTCGCGCCAGCTTTGGCGAGCTGCGCATATGGGCGCGAGCGCCCACGAAGTAAGTACAATCGTAACGGAGTGCATTGTGGCAATTAAGATTCGTAAAAAAGTAGAGAGCCCCGAAGAGCGCGAGATTATCCCCGAGGTCGTAGATGAGGATCAGGACTTATCGAATGCTATTCGTATTCCAGATAAATCTATGGACGACCGTTTCGTACGCAGTTCTGCGACGTTTTTTGCTTGGGTACTGGAGCATGGACGCCAAATAGCTTTGGCTATTGTTATTATCGTTGTATGCGTTATCGCTATTTCGTACTTCGCGCGCTCCAAAGAGGCGAGTTTGGCGGAGAAGAGCAGCAGTCTTAGCGATGTGCTTGTTACTCTTCGCGCCCCGACCCAGGCTCAAGCCGACGCCGAATTAGCGATGGCTCAGGCACGATTGCAACAACAAGGAATCGATGCCGATACGCAAGAAGTGCTGAATTATACATACACCGTCCCCAGCGAAGAAGTTCGTCGCGAGGTCATCTATAATCACCTTCAAAAATCGCTACCTACTTTCCAAGGCGAGCTTATCCAAGCGCCGTTCGAGCTGATGAGTGCTGGTTTTGGGATGCGTGTTGGCAAAATCGATGAAGCTCAGCGCGATTATGAAAAAGCGACGCTTTCCAAGAATGAGGATATTCGCTTCTTCGCCTTGCTTGGGAAGGCAACGATCTTGTCAGGTGAGTTGAAATACGACGAGGCCATCAAAGTTTACGAGGAAATTCAGCTAATCTCGGGCGGTTATTACGCGTCTTTCGCAGAGCTGAATATGGGGCGACTTTATGAAGAGGCAAAAGAAATCGATAAAGCCATAGAGGTCTATAGCTCTGTTGTCAGGAATCACAGAAACCCGAGTGACATTCATGCCGCCACGGAACGCCTAAAATTGCTCAGCCCTCAATGGGAAGAAATTATTCGCCCCCAAGTACCAGCTGCGATCCCCGAAAGCTAGCCCGACACTTTTTTGCATCAAGAGCGTAGCTACATGCCACTTTTTATCCCTAGCCTCAAAGCCTGTTTGCGCTTAGCCGCGCTAGCCGTTGCTGGTGTTGTCTGCGCTTGTTCCCCGCAGTGGCACGTCATGGACGCTAGCCCAGCCGCTAAATCCGCGCAAACCCAACTGCAATACGACTGGGCTTACGAACTGCAAGCAGGACCGCTGAAGTATTTTGGCGCTATGCCCCTAGAGCTCGGTCAAGTCGCCGTACATCCTGCGGGTTTTGTTGTTGCTGGTAGTTCTCACGGGCTAGTTGTCGCGATTAAAGCCGAAAGTTCAGAAATTTACTGGAAACGTGAATTTACTTCATCTATTACAGCGGGTCCTATTATCGTTGACAACGTCGTCTACATCGGTGAAGGCAGCAACAAAGTCATCGCGCTTAACGCTTTTAGCGGAAAAACACTTTGGGAATACGACACCGACGCCCCTGTGGAACATGGTTTGAGCATCGCCCATGGCTACGTCGCTGCTGTAAACGCGAACAACCGCATCTTTCTACTCAACGCTAATGACGGAAGCCTCAAGTGGCGTCGCGAGCGACCGCGCAGCAGCGGTTTCGCCATCTACGGCCAAGCATCGCCCTACATCGACGGTGAGTTCGTCTACGTCGGTTTCTCTGATGGCTACTTGAGCGCCTTTGCAGTTCAAGACGGCTCCGCCCAGTGGATGCGAGAACTCGACCCAAACTTACGATTTAACGACATCAGCGGCCAAATTGCCCGCAGCGCCGATGTTCTCTACGTCGCCACTGCATCTGGCGGTATCACTGCTCTGAACGTCTCCGACGGACAAAGCCTGTGGAAGCGCGAAATTGCCGACATCTCAGGCGTCCAAGTCTTCCAAGACAGCCTGTTTATCTCCTCAAACGACGGCTTCTACCGCCTCCGCGCAAGCGACGGTCACGTGTTTTGGCACAACAAAGTCCAAGATCGCCCAGCTCTCAGCAGCTTCTCCCTTGGCAAAAATTATATCTACACAAGCGCTCCCGCCCTCGGACTCATCGTCATCGAGCGAAAAACCGGCCAAACGCGCTACGTCCTCAACGCAGGCACTAGCTTTAACGCCGTTCCAAAACTCGACAAAGGCGCGCTATACCTCTTATCCAACAAAAGCGTCGTCTATCGCTTATTAGTTGATGACGAACCTTTGATTTAAGGCTTTGGTGGGGAAGTCTCCCCTACGCGCGGGCTTCCTCGCAAAATGCGACAACGAACGCAAAATGCTGTGCAATGTTTAAGCTATTCGCTTAACCATCGCACAGCATGCGTTCGTAGCGCATTTTGCTGGAATGTGTGCCAATCCATGGCACACAGCCCTACGGGCCGCCTTCGGCGTTCCGTTTCGACATCCGTGTCGAAACGAGGCGATCCCGCGCTACCCCTCTATCCCCGTTACCTAGCGCAGCACGGCATGCGGCGAGTTCGCGACGCACTTGCGCAGCCCATTGCGCTGTTTTTGCAAAACAAAAGACTCTAACGCGTAGAATAGCAAAGCATAAGGACAGGAAAACCCATGGCAACATATTCATTTAATATCGGTGAACGCAATTTTCAGCTTGAGCTTGGGACGTGGGCTGCACAAACGAATGCGAGCATAGTACTGCGCACGGGAGCAGCAGTCATTCTGTGCACCGTCGTTGTTGGGAGTGAAAACGCAGCACAAGATTTCTTCCCGCTTACGGTCGAGTACCGTGAGCGCGCGGCAGCGGGCGGGAAGATACCCGGGAGCTTTGCACGGCGCGAAATGCGAGCAAGCGACGAAGAGACGCTTTGCGCGCGGATTATCGATCGCAGCATCCGTCCGCTTTTTCCCAAAAACTTTAAACGTGAGACCGTGGTCACGGTCATGGTATTTTCGGGGGATCGCGAACTCGATATGCCCACGGCGGCACTGAGCGCAGTTTCTCTTGCACTGCTGTGCAGCGAGGTTCCGTGGGAAGGGCCGGTTGTTGGGCTTAGGATCAATAGAGTTGGGGGCGAATTTTTGCTTTTTGCTCCACGACGTGAAGCTGAAAAAGCCGATATGGACTTTGTTATCAGTGTGGGGAGTACGGGAATCCTCATGGTTGAGGGCGGCGCTAGCGAAGTGTCGGAAGATGCCCTGCTTGCTTGTTTGGACTACGCACAAGAGTATGCGAAAACTCTACTCGAATCCCAGCGCGTTTTTGCAAAAAAACATGCCAAAACAAAATGGGTGCTACCCGAGGAAGCAGTGCAAGATAAAGCATTATGCGATATACTCCTCAATATGCAGAGTAAAATACAGGAAAAACTCGCCAATGGCGATAAAATGAAGAGAAATTGCGATATTTCTTCGCTAAAGGAAGAAACTTTATGCATGCTACAAAACGAGGCAGAAGCGCTAGAGCTCAATTTTAACGAGAAGTACTGGTCGGACGCCTTTGATGACGCCGTACGTGATCAGGCGCGCAAGATGATATTGGATGGACAACGCTTTGATAAGCGAAGACTTAACGAGATTCGCGCTCTCAAAGCGCAGGTTGCTGTTTTACCCACAGCTCACGGTTCTGCCTTTTTTAGTCGCGGTTTAACGCAAGCGCTGGCAACTGCGACGCTTGGGGGACCGCGTGATGCACTTCACGTGGATGCCTTGTTCGATGGCGTTGATCGCCAGTTTTTCTTACACTACAATTTTCCGCCCTACAGCGTTGGTGAAGCGCGTGGACAGCGAAGCGCTGGACGGCGAGAAATTGGGCATGGCATGTTGGCGCAGCGTGCGCTGGAGGCTGTTATTCCCAGCCAAGATCGTTTCCCGCAAACTATACGCGTGGTCAGCGACATCTTGTCCTCCGATGGATCATCTTCTATGGCCAGTGTTTGCGCAGGTTGCCTCGCGCTTATGGATGCAGGAGTTCCTATTTCGGCGCCAGTGGCGGGAATCGCGATGGGGCTTATTTCTGAGCAGGGACGCGAGGTCGTGTTAAGCGACATTGTTGGCGATGAAGATCATTTGGGAGACATGGACTTTAAGGTTTGTGGCACAAAAAAAGGCGTTACCGCACTGCAGATGGATCTCAAAATTGATGGCCTTAGCAAGGAGACGATGAAAGTCGCTCTGATGCAAGCTCGCGAAGCGCGCATGCACATACTCGACACCATGGGGCGCGAGCTTGGCGCGGCTCGCCAAAGCTTGCCGCGAAATGCGGCGAAGGCCGTGCGCTTTAAAGTGCGTACGTCCAGTATCGGCGACGTCATTGGACCCGGTGGAAGCAATATTCGCGCCCTGATGCAGCAGACCGAGTCGCAGATCGACATCGACGACGATGGTTACGTGCGTATAGCCGCTCTTAATGAGAAGAATCTTGAAGAAGCCCAGCGACGCATCGTACAAAATACGAGAACTCTCAAGCTTAACGAAATTATTAGCGCTGGCATTATTAAAATTCAAGCGCCGTTCATGCGCGTTGAACTACTGCCTGGTATTGAGGCTAGCTTGCATTTTAACGACATAGCCCAAGGAGAAGGCTTTGTGGAAGACCGTTACAAAGCTGGCGATAGCATACAGGTGAGGATACTAGGCTGCGATGAACGCGGAAACTTGCGCATTACCCATAAGATCTAGGATTATAATGATTTATTAACAATTTTTACATTGTTCAGAGCCTCAAGAACAGGGAGGCTTCTTAGCCATTACTCGTTTACAATACAATTGACGTTCTCTCTCTGTTCTTGACATGTCGATCCACGAGGACAGACTACTTCTGTACGCCATTCTTTGCCAGTGCAAATTTGTATAGTATCATATTTACAACGTAAAGAATCTCGTTTACATTTATCGCATTGCCCTTCCCTACAAGCGATGTCACAATTTTGGAGCTGTTGTGGTCTACTACCATCAACACAAATGTAAACTGCATCGTCAAAGCAAAACCTTGTGTCGTAAGTGCATTCTTTACACAGCCCGTTCTCACAAAACTCTCCATCTTTACATTTTATTATAGTCGTCCCAGGTAAAGCAGTTATTCGCGCATACGAAGTAGGAGAGGTACAGTAATTCAATGAAATTGGTCCAACAGAAAAATCTATAACTGCAGTACATGAAGCCAATTTGCAAACACCCTCATACTCTCGCCCCAAAAACCAAATCTTTGGACAGACCTCGGCTTCTCCCCATGTCATTCGCAAGTCAATATTTTTACAATATCTTATTTTCTTATCTTTTGTACAAGCTGAAGTATTTGGGTCACAATCTCCCGCGTCTACACACTGGTCTAGATCACAAAGTTGGTTTTTTGGACAAGCTATGGCATCACTCCAAAATCCATAAACACATTCCATAATATTTAGCTCATCACATTTCTTTTCGCCATCTATGCATTGGCGAGCTTTGCAAACTCCGTTTTGGCATGCCTTCGATTCTCCGCATACTTGTAATTCACCCCATTGCCCGTTTATGCATGGTTTGACCATTCCTTCGACACATATGTCTTTAAAACATACGTCATCTATACAACGACCGTCATGACAACTCTGTCCTTTCGGGCAAGCTTCGGAGTCTTGCCAGCTATAATCTTTACAGCGCTGGATTTTTGCTCCATCACATTGTGTTTCACCATCGTTGGCACATTGGCTGTTTTTACACTTCCCATTGACGCAAATTTCATTGACTTCGCACGAGATAGGCGAAGCCCATTTACCGATTTCACAGTTCTGTACAGCGCCGTTAAGACAACGTGATTCGTTATCGTTGCACTGTACGCAGAGCCCATTTTGACAAAAGCTGTCGTATGGGCATTCTTCTGCCTCTCCCCAAACACCATGAAGGCAGTTTTCAAACCATTCGTGATCTTTGCACTGTGCATCGCCTGTATCGCAAATGCCCTTCACACACGCGTTGAATATGCAATAAGTACCGGCTTGGCAAGCTACTGGCGCTCCCCACCGTCCTTCTACGCAAGTCTGTTTTTTCCCTTCAATACACTGGCTCTGCTCCTCTTCACACTCAGCCTCATGAACGCACATACCGACGCCATCCACATTCGCGCAAAACTCATCTTCAGCACAGTTTGCTCGTACGCTCCACTTGCCATCTTCACACAGTTCGTAGCTCGTTTCATTTAAGCAGCGCTTCGCTTCTTCAGCGCACTCTCTTGGTAGGGGTATCTCACATGCTACGCTTAGAAGAGCGCTTATGAGCACGAGGATGGAGAATCTCCATAGCGTCAAATTGGAATGCGTCATCATATTTTAACCTTTGCTTGGCTACCACCACGGGCAGAGCTTTAGTTCTTTAGACATCGAGCAACGTTATTCGTTACATTACACGTCGTGCCGCGAGGGCAGGCGAAGCTTGACATCGCTAAACCAGTGCATCGCAGAATTGCGTTCGCAGTTGCGTCACAGTATTGGTTCCCTGGTTTACAGCTATTACATTGAGTATTACCGTTCATACAACCATCTATACACTCAGAATGCAATATTGGTGAATTGATTTCATTGCATTTATATAACTTATTTCCAAAACAAAACACAACACCTGGCGAACAATACTTACACTTTGCATCATGGCAGTATTCGTTAGACTGACATCTAACAGTTTCGCCTTGGGGACCGGGACCAATGCTGATAGGATTATAATAAGAAGTGGTAGAATTGCAATAACGCAATACTGTAGGATCGATTAATCTGTCAGTACATTGCACACCTACACAAGAACTTATCATTCCGTGAGAAGTACAACGTTGTGGCTCTCCCCAAGTCATTGAAGAACCCGATTTTATACACCTTACTACTTCATTATTCATGGTGCATGCCGAAGTGTTGGGATCACAGCTCCCCTTTCCAACACAAGCGGCATTGTCACCGGAGTAACAAAGATAGTTTTCGGGGCAATCTTGAACAGGACCCCAAAAACCGTTAATACACTCTTTAATTCTTAACCCCTCGCATAGCTTTTCGCCATCTGTACATTCGCGATCTTTGCAAACTCCATTTTGACATGCTTCGTTTTCGTTACAGTTTTGTAGTGATGTGTATTGTCCATTTTTACACGGTTTAACTTTGCCATCCTCACAAGTATTTTCTGAACATACGTCAGGAATGCACTGACCATTGTGACAAGAAAAATTATCTTCTTCACAATTTTCTGCAACAGTCCATGAATGCTCAACACAATATTGTATCTTCCCATCATCACACATCGCTACGACATCACTACATTCGTTTAAAATGCATTGCCCATTGCTACAAATATGAGTTTCATCACAATGCTCAACCCCACCCCACTTCCCAGAATGACAAACTTGTCTCCCCTTTCCCTCATTAACACATCTTTTTTCATTGTCTTCGCACTCTACACACTCACCCCCAACACAGTATTCGCCATTCTGACACTGCGTTGTCTGCCATAGACCGTTAATACACTCATCTCTCTGCGTCCCATTTTTACACTGTTTTTTGCCGTGATTGCAGATATTCTGAGTACAGAACTTGCTGTGGCAATACCAGCCCTCTTGGCAAGGCTCTGGCTTTGTCCATTGACTGTTTTCGCAAGACATTTGCATACCATCTTCGGTGCAACTAAACAACCCATCTTCGCATTCTTGCTTACGACACTTGGCTTCACCTTGCTCCCAAACACAGACCTTATCACCGCTACAGCTGTTGGGAGACGACCATTTGTTATTTTCACAAATCGAGTACTTATCAGTCATTACGCATTTTACTGAACCGTTTATGCACTGATCCAGCTCACAAGATATTACGGCGACAGAGAATAAAAAACAAAGAGCAGCAAACTGTCCTACCTTCTTAAGCATTTTTGACTCCTTGGAAAACAACGTCGGTGTGGCAAAAAGCCTAGCCATGCGTATCATTATAGATAATAGAAAGAAAAAACGCAAATGCTTGTTATTTCTTATTGTTGTTTCTTTCTACACTCGCCTAAGCCCCCCATCGTAAATTTTGTCCATACTGATGCAGAGGGGGGAGCGTGGGATCGCCGAGTTGGATTTGCCATGAGCAAATAAAATGCACAAGATGAGCGATTTAGCGAATATTGTGCATTTTATTTTGCGAATTGCAAATCCAACGAGGAAGCCCACGCGCGGGGGGAAACTTCCCCTCGCCCACAAAATGCATAATTTAAGTGTAATTACAGTATTTTGTATGAAAAACGTAATTGCACATATTGGTCGATTTGTGCTCTATTGAGTATTTG
The DNA here is from genome assembly GCA_041656175.1 of Bradymonadales bacterium. Lineage (GTDB taxonomy): Bacteria > Myxococcota_A > Bradymonadia > UBA4248 > UBA4248 > JBBAEA01. The sequence goes on from JBBAEA010000039.1 coordinate 19,627, forward strand.
TTTTTCGTAAACGACGCGGAGCATGTATGAGAGGCTTGCGATGGATGATATGCGGATGGCGGTGCTGAAGCGTAGGTCGGTGTATGGTGCTTTCCAGTCGGTGAATGGTTCAAGGAGGTTGGCTTGGATTTTGAAACTTAGCCAGTGCAGGGGGGTGATGTCGAGGTTGAGTGCGGCTTCGATGCCGAATTGTTGCGTGTCGAGAACTTGGCCGAGGCGAATGGTTTGTGAAGTGGCGTCGCTGCCGAGTACGACGAAGAGGTCGCGGGCGAATACTTTGCGGTAGCCGATGCCAAGGCGAGCGCTAAATTGCAGCCAAAAGCCGAGCCCGTAGTCAAAGCGGGCGCCGGCGCCGGTACTGAGTTTAATAGGCGAGAATGTGGGAGAGAGCTTGATGTCGAGTTGTTGTTCTTTGCTGTCGATAAGCGTGCCATCGTGTTTGTAGCGTTCGACAGTCATGTTGTAGTCGAGTTCTTGGACGGCGGGTGCCATGTTGCTCTCGAAGGAGAAGCGGGCGTAGGGGCCAAACCAAGTAACGATGCGGTAGGCGTAGAGCAACTCGAGCGTGAGCTCGTCGATGTTTGTGGTAAAGGGGCGTTTATTAAGTCGGAATGTGCCGCCTATTTCGGCGTTAAAGCGGCCATAAACATAGTGTTTGTTTCGCAAGATTGTGCCCGTGGATTCTACGAAAGCCGAGATGTCGAGCAGTTCCCCAGAGGCTTTTCCGACCACATCGCGCGAGCTATTAAAACGTGTGCTACCGCCAACGAGCAAGCTAATATTCCACCACCTTGTCTTTTCTTTTTCGCTTTCGACGTCGATTTCTCCGCCGCCGCGAATATCGCCGCTCTCCTCATCCATAACGAGAGTTACCAGCGATAGTGCACCTGATTTTAGCTCTACTGTGATGAAATTTTTTCGCGCTTGGTAGCCCTCTCCTGCCGAAATAAGCATGTATTTTCCCGGCCATAACAGCCACGTGTTGATGTGTTCGCCCTCGGAAATTAGCGCCCCCGTTCCCAGCCCAACGTAGGCTCGCTCAGGAAGTCGTACCAGTTCGTAGTTTCCGCGAAATGTGCCGCCGCGTTCGTTGACCACTTTTACGACCAAGCCGCTCCACTCAACGGGTACGAACGTGACGTCGCCATCCTCAACTTGGACGTCAAATACCAAGCGATCTTCTGTAGCTCCCGTGCCAACTTCAACCACATAACTACCGCTCGGTACATATACAGTTGTTCCCATAAATGCTTCTTCGACTTGCTCGCCTTCTCCATCGAGTACGCGGTATTTGGGCTCTGCGATGGAAAGCGTCATAGCTGGGACGAAAATGCCGCCCATGGCCAAACGGCGTAGTTTTGCGTCTCGCGATTGCTGAATCGATGGGGATGGTTGCATCCAAGTCGCGGAGCCATCGTGTGGGTCGTAAATCGCGTCTTCTTCGGCCGCGTGCAAACGTACGGATTGAAGGGTTTCTCTCCATTCATCGGCGAAAACCTGTGTAAAATTCGTAAAACCTATAAAAAAACAGACTATTATCGCTGCTTTCAGCAAAATTCTCATTGGCACAGCTCGCCTTAAGCAAAACCCTCCCGCTTGCCCCTCGCAATATCATTGCAGAAAACGCATGACTTTAACAGTGTTGTAAGAGCCAAAGACAAATGCGATTTTTCAGGTTTTTGTGGGGGCAAGCCCCCTACGCGCAAGCTTCCTCAAAATTTGCTATAATTCGCAATATTCCGTGTTTTGTATCGGCTATTCGCCAATCCAAAACACGGAATTTGCTCATTATGCAAATTTTTCGGTGATCTTGCGCTACCCCCCAAATTCTTAGCCCAATACTTCAGCTTGCCCTCCATTCCATAGCGCCAAGATTTCAAACGACGTTTTGCTTAGGTGGCTCTTGTTTATTGGGGGCTAACGATTTTAGAACTCTTATTCTTTCTGTCTTTCCTTAGACCTTGCTTGAGCGCCATACCCATGATACGGTGGGTGCATAGATTGGATATTCCGTGGGGATTTCCCGTCAAGATGGTGTTGCGTAGTGGAGATACGACTTTAGACGGGAGAGGAAATGACAAGGTATTGTATTGTATTGTATTGTGTTAACGTCACAGTTACTTGCTTGTCAAAAAACTGATGATATTGGCCAAATCTGCCAATAAGAGTTTCCACTGTGCCAATAATCTCAACAAATCCTGCTGCCTTGAAGACAGGCCTAACTGCAGCATTAGCAGCTCGTGGCCTTGCCATTAGCCCTCGCAAATTTAAGGAGACAAACGAATGAAAACACATGATAACACGGTTGCTGCATACAGTCGCAAGCTAGCTTTAAGCTTGCTGCAATCAAGCATTATATTTTTCATCATCTTTGCCTTGACCATGCCCAACTTTGCCCTTGCCCAAGACTCTGCCGACAGCAGCGAGTTAAAATCTAGGCAGGGCTGGGAGTTTGAACTGGGGCTCTCATACCTTCATACCTATAAACCAGAACATAATTCCGATGATCAGGAGTGGAGGATGTTGGAGTGCGATGGACTTTTGGCTAATCTCTCCTTTGGCTATCGTTTTAACCCCTATGTGGGCTTTTATTTTGAGAATGATATCGGGGGCTATTTTTGTGAGGGTAGCCGTAGGTGGTCGTGGAAGTATTGGTGGCATAAAATCCATTTGCGCAACACGCTCACGGTTAAGGGTTATTACCTCTTTCAAGCGTCGATCTGTGGGCGGCTGTTGGGCTTAGTGTAAAAAACTTTTACCCTAGCATGGGTTTGAAGCTTGCCTTGGGCTTGGACTACATGTTTACAAAAACGCTCGGCATTGGCGTGGAGCTTAATTATTTCCCTACTTGGTATGTTTCCGTTTCGCATCCTTGGGTTTTGTGGAATGATATATCCGTGGCTGTATACGCTAAATTTAAGATATAGCATCAAGACATTTAAAGAAGCTCTGATCTATTCCAGGTTCTTAAAGGGCAAAAGTGTATATAATGCTGATTGTTTCATTGCAACTCCTTTTTTATTCCCTTTTGCTCTATTGGCGTGTTTTTGCATTATTTAGAGGGCAGCTTTGAAAGCTGCCCCCCCCTACCATAGCTCTACTTTTTGCTATCCATACGAAGAGATAAACGTATCCTGTTTGTAGAAACTTCGTTTTCTGCTAGTTTGTACAGCGGCGACTTTGCGCCACGGATCGCTACTTTGAGGGAGATAAAAGATGGCAAAAATTCCCGAGCTCGTTCGTTTTCATTATGCGCGTCAAGCTCCATCACCTCGTAATTGGTATGGTCAAGATGATTTTGATGGTTGCGAGCTATTTTGGCAAAGCCCAGATGAACGCATAGCGCGCTACATCATTTTCCGAATGAGCGAGAACATTGAGCCAGATCGCGTTCAGGAGCTCTTAGATGGATATTTTGACGACATCGCAGATCGTATTGACATCTTTAAACCCATCACAAGTATTGTTGACGATGAAATCCACGATCGCAATCGCTATCTCGTATTGGCGAGGCTAGAGAACGAAGATACTATTTGGATCCGCGATGTTGAGAGCCGACGTTTTGATCCCAAAAAAAAGGATTCTCAGGGCGCAGAGACCACGTACTGGTCCAATCCTTATGGCGGGACACCTAAAATTAAGGATCCATGCCGCCTAGAATACGCAAATGTGCGTGTGAGTATGTTTTGTGGTTTCTCATGGGACTATCCGAGTGCTTACCCAGATTTTGTGGGTTACGACCTTATCGTAAGTAGAGCGCCGATCAGCCCACATACAGGCGAAGATGAAGATATTGAAGCGTTTAAATCCGTGCTTCGCGGCGAAATGGGAGCGCTGTATCAGATAGATCGTTTTGTCAATGCTATCGTCGACAATATTACTTTGCCAAACAGGTTCTGGTACTACGCGCTGCTCTTGCGTATTCCCGAGCAAGGTCGCGTCCAAATTCCCATGCGCTACCACAACACGGAATTTCCCAACGGCGCAAGTTTTCAATACCTATCTCCTAGCTCTGGCTGGGGGGTCGGGCGAGACTTAATGACCGCTTCCTTTGCTAAGTGGATGATGGAAAAAAAGCAGGAAGTGACAGCGCCACCCATGAAAGACGAGCTTTCGCACACCGTTCTCAGGCCAGTCTCCAGAGCTATATTTAATGAGGCAGGTCAACAAGCTAGTTTTCCCTTTTTTAGGCATGCACCGGACCTTTCCGTTTCATCGTATATTGCAAACCCCAGCATGGTTGGCATACAGTTCACGGCCAAGGTTGAAAAGACTTTGTATATCATCGCGCTTAGAGCAAAGACTGAACCCAATGATGAACAAACAGCTTTATTATTAAGTAAAGCTGCCAAGGAAAAAGTCTTTTACACTGAAGCTGTCGACGGTTTTTGTTTTATGCCGCGCGGAGAATTTCTTACTCTAATAGATGCAGACTGCCACGATAAGCCATACTACCTTATTGTCACCTACAACGAAACTACAGAGCAATTTTCTTGCCTTTCGGAACATGTAAAAGACAAAACCATCGACTTCCTCCCCAATATTTCAGACGCGGTTTTTTGGGCTGGTACGGTGGGAATGCTCACAAATCACAAAGTTCATGTTACAAACGCTGTTCGTTTTCAAAAACAAGAGCGTCTCTCTGTTGAGTTTGGTGCTGTCGACGAATCGCATGTAGAAGCCATGGAGGTGTACTTATTTCATCGTGAAATGGATTGGGAAAATGATGCCGATGCTCTACGAACCGAATTTTACGCTCTCCAAGATGGCGAAGAGTCTAAGATTGGTAAAAGATATGTGTTTGGGGGAGCGCCCCCGGGCTTTGTCGACGATATCTCCGAAACGGATAGTGATGTATATTGTTCGGCGTGCTACTTAGATAAACACAATAATCGTTTCTTTGTGCCCTTATTCAATCGCGGCAACGTTATTGAAAAATCGTGGCCACGGCTATCATGGGTAGTCGAAACACCAGCTGCTGAAGACTTCGATGTTCCCCTCATTAGCGAGGAAGTATCAGAAGCCAAATTCTCATGGGACGACGATGATGAAGACGATTTTGCGCCAACAACAAGAAGAAGCAGTGTAAGCTCACAACGCGTGGAGTTAGAAAGCAGCGAGCTGGAGACTAAAAGCGAAAAGCCAAGATTTTCGTGGGACGATGATGATGAAGACGATTTTGCGCCCACAACCAGAAGAAGCAGTGTAAGCTCACGGCGCGTGGAGATAGAGAGCAGCGAGCTAGAGGCTAAAAGCGAAAAGCGAAAATTTTCGTGGGACGATGATGATGAAGACGATTTTGCGCCCACAACGAGAAGAAGCAGTGTAAGCTCACGGCGCGTGGAGATTGAGAGCAGCGATTTAGAGGCTGAAAGCGAAAAGCGAAAATTTTCGTGGGACGATGATGAAGACGATTTTGCGCCCACAACGAGAAGAAGCAGTGTAAGCTCACGGCGC